>CAOKPI010000008.1 GCA_948470605.1 uncultured Clostridium sp.
AGCAGCTTTAAAATGTGGTATGTACTATGTTGACCAAAGATGGTTAGGAGGAATGTTGACTAACTTTGATACTATTCGTACTAGAGTACAAAGATTAAAAGACTTAGAAACTATGCAAGAGGATGGAACATTTAATATATTACCTAAAAAAGAAGTTATTTTATTGAAAAAAGAAATGGAAAAATTAGAAAGAAATCTTGGCGGAATCAAAGAAATGGAAAAATTGCCAGGAGTTATCTTCTTAATTGACCCTAAAAAAGAAAGAATTGCTATTTTAGAAGCTAAAAAATTAGGAATCCCAGTAGTAGGATTAGTAGATACAAACTGTAATCCAGAAGAATTAGATTACCCAATACCAGGAAATGACGATGCGATAAGAGCTGTAAAATTAATAGCAGATGTTATGGCAAATGCCGTTATTGAGGGTAAACAAGGGGAAAGCTTTGAACCAGAAATGGGACCAGAACAAGTTGCTGAAACAGAAGAACCTACTAGTATCGAGGAAGTAGTAGAAGCAGCAGAAGAAACAGAGACAGTAGAAAAAGCAACAGAAACAACAGAAGAACAAGAGGCTTAAAATTAGATAAAAACAAAGAGTAGAGCTTTCTGCTCTACTTATTTTAATATATAGGAGGAATGATAAATGGTTACAGCAAGTTTAGTAAAAGACTTAAGAGAGAAAACAGGAGCAGGTATGATGGACTGCAAAAAAGTATTAACAGAGACAGACGGAGACATGGAAAAAGCAATTGAACTATTACGTGAAAGAGGAATTGCAAAAGCTGCTAAAAAATCTGGAAGAGTAGCAGCAGAAGGACTAGTAGAGGCTTATATTTCAGAAGATGGAAAAACAGGGGCTGTTGTAGAGGTTAATTCAGAAACTGACTTTGTTGGTAAAAACGAAGAATTTAAAACATTTGTTATGAATATAGCAAAACAAGTTGTAGAAAATAATCCAGCTGATGTAGAAGCATTATTAGCACAAGAGTCAATGGAAGTAGCAGGAAAAACGGTGCAAGAAGTATTGGTTGATAAAATAGCTACGATTGGTGAAAATATGAATATTAGAAGATTTGCAAGATTTGAATCAGATGGTTTAGTAGAAAAATATATTCATGGTGATGGAAAAATTGCTGTTTTAGTTAATATGAAAAAGGGAACTAGTGAAGTAGCAAAAGATATTTGTATGCAAATTGCTGCTGCAAGACCTGAATATGTAAGAAAAGAAGAAGTGCCAGAGGAAAGAGTTAATAAAGAAATGGAAATCTTAAAGGCACAAACTATGAATGAGGGAAAACCAGAAGCCATTGCTGAAAAAATCGTGCAAGGTAGAATTGGAAAATTCTATGAGGAAATTTGTTTAGTAGACCAAGCTTTTGTAAAAGACCCAAATAAAAAAGTAAATCAATTATTAAGTGAAACAGATAGTGAAGTAGTGGAATTTGCAAGATTTGAAAAGGGAGAAGGAATTGAGAAGAAAGAAGAAAATTTTGCAGAAGAAGTTATGAATCAATTAAAATAAAAAACAAGGATTTAGGGACACCCTTAAATCCTTGTTTTAAAATGATTAAAAAATTAAGAAAATCTTAAAAAAATACTGTATTTTTTTGGAATCTATGATAAAATAACTTTGACAAAAATATAGTTTAAGGAGAGTGAAGAACTTGCATGATACAAAATATAAGAGAGTGCTATTAAAACTAAGTGGAGAAGCTTTAGCTGGAGAACAAAAGACAGGAGTAGATGTAGAAACTGTTGGAAAAATATGTGACAAAATAAAAGAAATAGTAGAAATGGGAGTACAAGTTGCTATCGTAGTAGGAGGAGGAAACTTTTGGAGAGGAAGACAAGGTCATCAAATGGAAAGAACAACAGCAGACTATATGGGAATGTTAGCAACTGCTATGAATGGATTGGCTTTGCAAGATGCCTTAGAAGCTAGAAAAATTGATTCTAGAGTTCAGACTGCTATTCAAATGAGGGAAATTGCTGAACCGTTTATCCAAAGAAAGGCAGAAAAACATTTAAACAGAGGAAGAGTTGTTATTTTTGCTGGGGGTACAGGACACCCATACTTTACGACTGATACAGCAGCAGTTCTTAGAGCAACTGAAATTAAAGCAGATGTTATTTTATTGGGAAAATCAATTGATGCTGTTTATTCAGCAGACCCTAAAATTGACCCAACAGCTACTAAATATGAAGAGATTTCTTATATGGAAGTGTTGGAAAAGGATTTAAAGGTGATGGATTCGACGGCTACTGCTATGTGTAGAGATAATCATATGCCATTGCTAGTGTTTGGAATTGCAGACCCAGAGAATATTGTGAGGGCTGTTAAAGGGGAGAAGATTGGAACAATCGTTTCTTAAATGAATGAAAAGCAGCATCTTACGTCGTTAAACTTCACTAAAAATTTTTCGACATACAAACGTATAGTCTCAAGATTTTTAGTTCGTTTGCCTAGTAATATACTACTTTGAATTTGTTTATAATATAAAAAACACGAGAGGGATAAGTTTCAAATTGTCCTAAAAAAGAAATAATGCCAATAAGAACAATTGGCAATAAGAGATAAAAAATGAGACAAATGACACCTGTCCCCATTGTCTCAAAAAAGGAGGAAAAATCATGGATTATACAACGATAAAAGAAAAGATGGAAAAGTCAATTAGTGTGTATCAAGAAAAATTAGCGGAGGTAAGAGCAGGACGTGCAAATCCAGCTATTTTAAATAAGATAAAAATAGATTATTATGGAACACCAACACCAATTAATCAAGTGGGAGGAATTTCTGTACCAGAGGCAAGATTAATTGTGATTCAACCTTGGGATGTCAGCATTTTGAAGGAAATTGAAAAGGCTATTTTGGCATCTGATATTGGAATTAATCCAAATAATGACGGAAAAGTAATAAGACTAGTTTTTCCAGAATTAAATGAAGAGAGAAGAAAAGAAATCGTAAAAGATGTTCGTAAAATGGCAGAAGAGGCTAAAGTAGCAATTCGTTCTATTAGAAGAGAAGGAATTGATACAGCAAAGGCATCTCAAAAAGAGGGAGAAATGACAGAAGATGAATTAAAACAAGCAGAAAGTGAAATTCAAAAAATTACTGACAAGCATATTGAAGAAATTGATAAAATACTAGAGACAAAAGAAAAAGAGGTAATGTCAGTATAGATGTTTTATATTATATATAGAAAATATAATAAATTTTCTACCATAATAATGATAGATAGGAAGGATTTTAGATGGATTTTAAAGAAAAATTAAAAGATTACCAACAACAGATGAATCAAGAACTAGAAAAGTACATAGAAAAACAAAACTGTCCAGAGGAAATTTTAAATCAAGCAATGGAATATAGCTTAATGGCTGGTGGGAAACGCTTAAGACCAATCTTAGTTTTGGCAACTTATCAACTTTTTGAAAAAAATGTAAAGAAATGTATGCCCTATGCGGTAGCCATTGAAATGGTACATAATTTTTCTTTAATTCATGATGATTTGCCAGGAATTGATAACGATGATTTTCGACACGGAAAACCAACCAATCATAAGAAATTCAATGAGGCAACCGCAATACTAGCAGGAGATAGCCTGTTAAATCATGCTTATCAGGTAATCAGTGAAGATTTAACCCAGAGTAAGACAGAGGAAATAACCAAGAAAATTAGAATCCTAAGTGAATTTTCAGAAGCGGTTAATCGAATGATTGCTGGAGAATATATTGATACAGAATGGGAAGGAAAACAAATAACAAAAGAACAACTAGAATATATTCATGAAAATAAAACAGGAGCTTTGTTAAAACTATCAGTAAGAATGGGTGCCATATTAGCAGACTGTACAGAAATGGAATTGCAAGAACTATCTCATTATGCCGATAAAATAGGATTAGCTTTCCAAATCAAAGATGATATTTTATCAGAAGAAGGAGACGAAGAAATTTTAGGAAAGCCAGTTGGGAATGATAAAGAATTAGAAAAATGTACCTATGTTTCTCAATATGGTTTACAAGGGGCAAAAGATATTTTAGATAAAATAACAAAAGAGGCAATAGAAAAATTAGAGAGATATGGTAATAAAGCAGAATTTCTAAAAGAATTAGCTTTATACATACAAAACAGAGATAAATGATTTTGAGGATGCCCTTAGTTGTGCGAGCATTAAGCGAGCTTACTGATAAGTAAGACCTTTAGGTATGGAGGAAAAAAATTATGGAATTTAATAAAGAGGCTATGCCAAAAC
Source organism: uncultured Clostridium sp. (assembly GCA_948470605.1). Lineage (GTDB taxonomy): Bacteria > Bacillota > Clostridia > TANB77 > CAG-508 > CAG-269. The sequence goes on from CAOKPI010000008.1 coordinate 4,251, forward strand.
ATATTGCTATTATCATGGATGGTAATAGAAGGTGGGCAGAAGCGAAAGGAAAGCCAGTCAGTTATGGACATAAAGAAGGTGCCAAAACATTAGAAAAAATAGTAAGATATGCCAATAAAATTGGATTAGAATATATTACGGTTTATGCCTTTTCAACCGAAAACTGGAAAAGAGCAGAAGAGGAAGTAAAAGCACTGATGATGTTACTACAAAACTATTTAGATGATTATACAAAAAGAGCCGATACAGAAAATATCAAAGTGAAAATATTAGGAGATATTTCAGCTTTATCAAGTGGTATGCAGAAAAGTATTGAGAAGTGTATGCAAAGGACGAAAGACAATACAGGTGTTACTTTCAATATTGCTTTAAATTATGGAGGAAGAGACGAATTAATAAAAGCGATAAAACAAATAGCAAATCAGGTCAAAAATAATGAAATACAGATAGATGATATTACAGAAGAAATGGTATCAGATAATTTATATACAAAAGGAGAACCAGAGCCAGATTTATTAATAAGAACCAGTGGAGAACAAAGACTAAGTAACTTTTTACCATGGCAATTAGTCTATACAGAATTTTTATTTATCGATAAAAATTGGCCAGAATTTGAAGAATCTGATTTAGATGATGCTATCATAGAATATCAAAAAAGAACAAGAAAATTTCGGAGCAAATTAGAAAGGAAGAAAATATGGATATAAAAAGACTTACATCAGGATTATTGGGATTTCCATTAGTATTAATAATTTTTTTACTAGGGAATAAAATAGTAGTAGATGTTGCACTAACTGTTATAGCATTACTTAGTATAGATGAATATTTTAATGCCGTAAAAAGAGTAGCAAAACCAGTAAGATGGTTAGGATATGTAACTTGTTTTAGTATAGCATGGATTCATATTATACCAGGAGAATATTTGAATATGGTAGTAACACTTTCTGTACCAACGATTTTAATTATTTTATTTGCACAAGTTATTATAACAAATATGAAGACTACTTTTAAAGATATTGCGTATACTTTTGTAGGGATTTTCTATGTAGTATTTTTTATCATGTTTATAGCTTTTATTAATGGTATGCCAAATGGCAAAATATTGATATGGTATGCTTTATTTGCAGCATGGGGAACGGATATATCAGCTTATGTGATAGGAAGGCATTTTGGAAAACATAAATTTAGTAAAGTGAGTCCTAAAAAATCAGTGGAAGGCTGTATAGGAGGAACAATCGGAGCCATAATACTAATGTTAGCTTATACATACTTTGCTAATACGTATTGGGGAATGAATTATTCCTACCTATTTATAGGAGGAATGGGAGTTATACTAAGTTTGGTAGGTCAAATAGGAGATTTTGCAGCTTCTAGTATTAAGAGATTTGTAGATATTAAAGATTATAGCAATTTAATACCAGGACATGGGGGAATGTTAGATAGAATTGATAGTCTCATATTCTTAGCGCCATTTGCTTATGCACTATTTACTTTATTGTGAGATAGGGACACGGGGACGTAGATAATGTCCCTACCTACTCTGCCATTGCGGATGGACCTTTTGGCAATAATGTGTAATTATCAATTTTTAATGATAAAAAATAAAATTACATTCCTTACTGGTCGAGCTAAATCATATAAATAATTAATAATTGATTCACAGATTGAAAAGTTACTCTATTTTATTTGTATAAATAAGCTCTCCCAAACTGCGCGTCATGTATTTTATTTTTTATGATTAAAAATTTAAGTTAAAAGGGAGAAATGCCAAAAAGGTCTACTCCCAATAGCAAGAGTGGGTAGGGACATTATCTACGTCCCCGTGTCCCAGAGGAGGAAAGAATTGATAGGTTTTTTAATTTCAGCAATTAAAATTATAATATTATTAGGTGTCTTAATTACGATTCATGAATTGGGACATTTTATCGTGGCAAAACTTTGTAAGGTAAAAGTGAATGAATTTGCTATTGGCTTTGGACCAGCGATATGGAAAAAGCAAGGAAAAGAGACAAAATATACCTTAAGATTGATACCTCTTGGTGGTTATAACAGTATGGAGGGAGAAGAGGAAGCATCTGACGATGATAGGTCTTTTTCGAAAGCTAGTATTCCGAAAAGGATTGCTATTGTAATAGCAGGAGCGACGGTTAATATTATTTTTGCTATTATCATTTATTTTACTATGACAGCATCATCTGGAACTTATATTTCGAATCAAATTGATGAAATACTAGATGGATATGTAGCACAATCAGTAGGATTACAAGCAGGAGATAAAATTGTAGAGGGTAATGGGCAAGTAATCAAAAGCAAAAAAGACTTAAATGAGGTTGTAGAGAAGTCACAAGGTAAAGAAATGATAACAAAAATTGAAAGAAATGGAGAAATCATAGAATATAAGATAAAACCAAGTGAGATAAAGGCTAAAGTAACGGGAATTTATTTAGATGATAAGTGTAAGATTGTGGCTGTTCAAAAAGGTAGCAGTTCAGAACGTCAAGGAATACAGGCAAATGACATGTTGCTAAAAGTGAATGGAGTTAGCGTGAATGGTAATAGAAACATTGCTTTACAAGAAATTAGTCAAAAGGGTGTTAATACGATGACAATTGTGGTGCAAAGAGGACAAGAGGAAATAGGAATAGAATTGACACCAGATTATGAAACAAGTTATATATTGGGAATCAATTTGAGACCAGCAGAAGATAATTTTGTGAATCGATGTATTAATGGTGGTATGCAAACACAAGAATTTCTTGTGTCAATTGTGGATAATCTAAAACAATTATTGACAGGAAATGTGGGAGTAGACCAAATGATGGGCCCAGTTGGCATTTCTGAGGTGGTTGCCAAAACAAATGGCATAAAAGAGTTTTTTGAAATGATGGCATTGATTTCTTTATCTTTGGGAGTAACAAATTTATTGCCAATTCCAGCGCTAGATGGAGGAAAGATTTTAATTTTATTGATAGAAGCGATTCGAAGAAAGCCGATGAAACAAGAAACAGAGGTAAATATACAGTTACTAGGATTTGCTATCCTAATTGCATTATCACTATATGTGACTTATCATGATATTTTGAGAATTTTCTAACAAATGCAAAAATACAAAGGAGAAATGAATGGACGAAAAAATGAAAGCGATTATGAAAAAAAGAAACATGAAATTATACCCAATCTATGAGATGTTTGGGTTAGATTTCATGTTTTATTATGTCATTGAATTACTTTTCTTTATGCAAGTAAAAGGATTGACAGTAGCAGATGTTGTGTTGTTAGAATCCTTTTATGCTGCATTTTCTATTGTAATGCAATTTGTAGTTGTGATAATTGCTAATAAGATAGGAAAAAAGAGAAGTATCGTATTAGGAAATGCTCTTAATTTATTGGAGTTAATCATCATAATATTTGGAAATTATTTTGGCTTATTTATTTTAGCAAAAGCAATCAATGCAATGGGATTTGGTTTGAAAAATATTAGTGAAGCTACTTTTTTAAATAGTACCCTTCCAAAAACGAAAAGAAAAGGAGAAATTTTTACTAAAATAGATGGAAAGGGTTATGCCAAATATTCTTATTTTAAAGCAACCAGTACCTTAATAGCAGGATTTTTATTTGATGTAAATCCGTTTATTCCTGTTATTTTATGCATGTCCTGTGTTATCTTTACCATTATCATTGCTATGAATTTTAATGAAATACAAGAAAATGTAGAAGAACCAAAAGAACAAAATAGTAGTATTCAAAATATAAAGCAAGGTTTTGTGTTTATTTTTCAATCTAAAAGGTTAAAAGCGTTGCTTCTTATGATAGCTATGATATGGGCCTTGTTATGTGTAGAATCCACCTATAAAACAGCATTGTTAAAAGAGATTGGTATATCAGCAGGAATGATTGGTATGATAAATGCTTTCATGGAAATGGTGAAAGGAATGTATGCCACAAAAGCCAATGAGTTTAATAAAAAGTATTCCAATCACTTATTAACTAGGATAGCTCTTTGTATTACTGTTATTATGGTCATAAATGGAATGATTACATTAGTTAATGTAGATAATAGAGTACAAGCTATGGTAATTACCGTTTTAAGTACTATCATTTATATTTCTAAGGGGATTTATCAAATTATTAAAAAGAGATATATGGCTAATTTTGTGAAACCAGATACCTTAGTACAAATTTATTCTGCTAATTCAATTGTTGATAATTTGGTGAGAATGTTGGTTTCTTATGTTGCTTCAGTTACTTTGAATTTTATGAATATTCGATATGCTACTTTGTTGATTGGTGCTGTGTTTACTGGAGTGGTGTGCTTGATTTCACTGTATATGAAGAGTAGGGTGGGATTGAAGCCAGAGGAGTATGATGAGAAAGATGTGGAGGTTGTTAAGTAATAATTTGTTGAACAACTTGAACCCCAGCTTATTAGTGTCAAATGCAATCTGAAAAAATGGACATGCTCAAAGAATGGATTATGACATGGGAGAGGGGGTTGAAGTTTGATCTCCTTTTTCCTATGTACAGAATCTATTTTGAGAATAAAAAATGCAATTGATTTAAAATAATGAAAATTTTGTATTCGATAAATTCAAAAAAATGCAAAAAACATTTGACAAATAGAAGCATTTAATAGATAATATAATTATCAAAAATATACATGAGAAAAAATGGTAAAAGAAACAAAGGAGGAATTGATAAAAAATGTACGTATTTAACAAAATCACAGTAAATCCACAACTACCAAAAAGAATCGAAAAATTATCAGAAATCGCCAATAATTTATGGTGGTCATGGAACACAGAATTTTTAAGATTATTTCAAAAAATAGACAGAGATTTATGGGAGCAATCTGACAAAAACCCAGTCAAATTTTTAAAACATGTATCACAAGAAAAACTAGAAAAAGTAGCAAAAGATGTAGCTTTCTTAAAAGAATATGACAAAATTGCAGAAAACTTTGAAGGTTATATGAACAGCAAAAGTACATGGTTTTCCAACAAATATCCAGAAAACAAAAACGATTTAATCGCCTATTTTTCAGCTGAATATGGGCTAGACCAAACCATACCAATCTATTCAGGAGGATTAGGTATTTTATCTGGTGACCATTTAAAATCAGCCAGTGATTTAGGAATTCCATTGGTAGCAGTAGGGCTATTATATAAAAATGGATACTTTAATCAAAAAATAAATGGATATGGACAGCAAGAAACCGAATATCATAATATTGACTTATGTGATATGCCAATCCATCCCGTAAAAGATGAAAAAGGGGAAGATTTAATCATCTATGTCAAATTTCCAAAAAGAAGATTGTATCTAAAAGTATGGCAAATTAATGTAGGAAGAGTCAAATTATATTTGTTAGACTCTGACATAGAAAAAAACAACCAAGAAGATAGAGATGTAACCTTACGTTTATATGGTGGAGACCAAGAAATGAGAATACGTCAAGAAATTGTACTAGGTCAAGCAGGGGTGAATCTATTAACTAAGTATTTAAACTTAAATCCTACTGTATATCATATGAATGAAGGACATTCAGCCTTTTTAAACTTAGAAATTATCAAAAATATTATTAAAGAAAAGCAAGTTTCTTTTGAGGTAGCAAAAGACATAGCAAGTTCAAAAACAGTATTTACAACTCATACGCCAGTACCAGCTGGAAATGACATTTTCCCATTAGCGTTAGTGGAAAAATATTTTAAAGATTTCTGGCCAAGATTAGGACTTTCCAGAGAGGAATTCTTAAGATTAGGAATGAAACCAGGAGTAGACTTAGAAGAAGGCTTTAACATGGGGATTTTGGCATTAAAAATTGCAGGTAAGAAAAATGGAGTTAGTAAGCTACATGGAGCTGTATCCAGAGAATTATTTGGTGAAATCTGGCCCAATATAGCAGCCAACGAATCTCCAATTGAATATGTAACTAATGGTATTCATACTTGCTCATGGTTAGCGCCTAAGATGAAGGAATTATACAATAAATATTTAATTCCTTATTGGCAAGATAATATGTATCAAGACCAAGTATGGGAAAAAATCAAAAATATTCCAGATGAGAAACTATGGGAAGTACATAATGATAGAAAAGCCAAATTATTGAAATTAGTAAAAGATAGCACATCAGAGAGATTAAGGCGTTCAGGATATAGTTACGAAGAAATTAATGAAATTGTTTCCAAGTTAAATCCAGAGGCTTTGACCATAGGATTTGCGAGAAGATTTGCTACTTATAAAAGGGCAACTTTAATTTTTAAAGATTTAGAAAGAATTACACAAATATTAAATAATGAAAATAGACCAGTTCAAATTATATTTGCTGGAAAAGCTCATCCAGCAGATAAAGAGGGACAAGACTTAATCAAATACATTCACGAAGTATCTATGATGCCTCAATTTAAAGGAAAAATCTTTGTTTTAGAGAACTATAATATTGCTATGTCAAGATATTTAATCAGTGGTGTCGATGTTTGGCTAAACAATCCAAGAAGACCAATGGAAGCATCTGGAACAAGTGGACAGAAGGCATCGGTTAATGGTGTTATCAATTTCAGCGTTTTAGATGGTTGGTGGGCAGAAGGTTACACCCAAACCAATGGATGGACGATTGGAACCAATGCCGAATATGAATCTTATGAGGCACAAGATATAGCAGATAGCCAAAGTATGTATCGAACTTTAGAAGATAAGATTATACCTACTTATTATGAAAAAGATAAAGAGGGATTGTCTTCAAAGTGGTTAGAAATCATGAAAAATTCTATTGTTACAACAGGAGGAAAATACAGTACAGCGAGAATGTTAGTCGATTACACCAATAACCTATACATACCACTTTGTAACTTAACGAAAAAGTATTATTCAGATGTTGATAATGTAGCAGGTTACAACTCTTGGAAAAAAGACTTATATATGAACTGGAAAGATATCAAAATAACACAAGTTGATAATCTAGACAATATAACCATTGATGCTGGTAACAATATTGAAGTTGCTTGTGAAGTAGAATTACCTAATATCAATATTGAAAATATTGTGGTTGAAGTCTATTATGGAAAAATTTTGGAAAATGGTGTAGTAGAAAATGTTAGTATTATACCAATGAAATTACAAGACCAAGATGAGGAAAATAAGAAATATTATTTTACAGCAAAGATAGAGTTAACAACAGGAGGAGATTATGGTTATACGTTTAGAGTTATGCCAAGACATGAAATGTTATTGGAGTCTGCTAATTTAGATTTAGTTAAATGGATAACAAAATGAGACAAGTGGGACAGGTTTCAACTGTCTCATTTTTTTTGTATTCTAGGAAAGTTATCATGGTATGATAACTTTCTGTAGAAGAGCTCATTACGGAAATAAGTGATAGAAGAAAAGAAACGAGGAAATATTACAAAATAATTTCAAAAATGACAACAAATTGTAAAATTACCCACAAAACCTTAAGAAATTAAGTAGTTTTAAGAAATAAAATAGAAAAAAACAGTCCCTATTATTGAAAGAAAAATTAAAAATTGCTACAATAGTATAGCAAAATACTGATAAGGAGAGATTAAACATGAAAAAATTAATTAGCATGATTGTAACAATTATGGTGTTAGTTTTAACAAGTACAATTTCAAATGCAAGTACGAAAGTAGAAGCGAGCTTGAGTAGCACATCTCAAAAACTGAATAAAGGTGATACTATTGTATTTACATTAAAATTAGATACCTTTCAAGAAATAAAGTATGGGATTAATGCCTATCAAGGAAATTTTGTATATGATAGGGATATTTTTGAGGAGGTAAAAGAAGCTGATTTTAAAACTATGAATGGCTGGCAAGGATTGCAATACAATCCCAATACCAGTGAATTTGTTTTATATAAAAAAGCAGGAACAGACCTAGAAGAAGATGTATTACAAGTGTCACTTAAAGTAAAAGAAGGGGTAAAAGCTACTAAAACAGAAGTGAAAATGGAATATATGGTGACATCAGAGGGGAAAAAAGACATTTATGTGGTAAATGGAGAAAAAGCAAAATTAAATATAGATATCCTAGAAGAACAACAAAAACCTGACGATATACCAGCAGGAAAACCAGATAATAAGCCAGGCAATAAGCCAGGTGATACACCAACTAATAAGCCAGATGATAAACCGGTTGATACACAACAGGATAAGCCATCTGATTCAAAACCAGGAGATATATCACCTAGCAAACTAAGCATAGAAAAGCCAAGTAGTGAAATAAAACTAGAAGAACAAGACCAATTATACAAAGGCAAATTGCCAAAAACAGGTAGAAATTATACGATGTTATTTTTATTGTTAATAGCAGAAGTGTTATTAGGAATAAGAGCAGTATATTTTGGAAGAAAGTGGATGACAAGTGAAAAGACAAAAATGTCTGTTGTGGCAACACTTGCAGTTGTATTATCCATGCAATTCATAGGAACGGTTTATGGAGCTGTTACTACCTTCTCTCAAAAAGGAGAATTAAACGGAGATGGAGCCATCAATTATGCAGACGTTAATTTGTTGGCCTCTCATTTAGTGCATTTAAAACCATTGGGAGAAGACAAACCAATCGAAGAAGTAAAAACTTTATTAGAAAATGCAGATATGAATAGTGACGGAAAAATTACAGTAACTGACCTTAGTATTTTAATCCAAAAAATCGAAAACAAACTAAATTATGAAGTAACCATAAGAGACTTATTGGTTAGTAACTATTATCCAATAAAAGGCGAAGAAATTGTAATAAGCTTTGATGCTGACGTAAATTATGATGCAACGATTCAAGCGATTACGATAAATGGAAAAGAATATGAGACAAAAAGAAATGAAGCCAATAACAACTTATATGAAATCAAAATAAAAGTAGGAAATACGAGTGGTGTAACAGAATACAAACTAGAAAAGGCAAAATTGGACAATGGCAAAGAGATAAAAATAAAAGAGGCGATTAAAGTTGATATTTTAAAACAACAACCTCAAATTCAAAACTGGACCGTAGAAGAAGATATTGAAAAAACAGAATTAAATGTATCTTTTGATATGGTAGACCCAGACCACGCTTTCCTTTCTGGAAATTATAACATTGTTGAAAAACAAAATGAAAGCGAAAACCAAGCGGAAGAAGGAAATGCTATCCAAACAGGAGAAATAACAGCTGGAAATAACAAAATTAATGTGAAAGTAGAAGAAGGAAAAATCTATGAAATTACCATGTGTATGACACATAACTTAGATACAGATACTTTAGAAATAGAAGGAGAAAATCAAGTAAGTGTTACCCATAAAGAAGAGTTAAGCTTAGTTGTAAACTATGATTTCAAAGTTTCAAATCTTGAAACCTATCGTTATCAAGGTCAAACAGTAGAAAAAACAGAAGAATTTAAAGTAGGAGAAGTAATTACCTTAAAATTTGGTAGTACCAATGCTACGACTTGTACACCTAAAAAAGCTATCATAAATGGAAAAACATATGAACTTGCCAAAGAAAATGATACTTACAAAGCATTTGTAGAGGGTCTAGCTAGTACAGGGAACCATACTATTAAACTAGAAAAAGTTATTTTATCCAATGGAAAAACATTTGAGGTAAATCAAGAGATACCAGTAAAGGTTATAAAAAATGCACCAGTTGTAAAACGATTTAGAGCGAATGAAAAACCAGAAGAAAAAGAAATTAATATGCATCTTTACTTAAAAGATACAGATAAAACAATCACAGACTTTATGGTAAAATTGTATGACGATCAAAATAATGAGATACATACTAAAAACTTAACCGATCAATTAATAGAAGCGAATCTAACAGACGAAGAAAGTGAAGAAGAAATCAAAAATACGTATTATATCAATAGCCATTTAGATACGAGTAAAGTAACTATGGCAAGCAGTTACAAAATAAAAGTATTTGCTAATTATCAGTTATTAGAAAATGATAATCAATATACTCATACAGAAGAAATATTATTAGAAGAAAGTATAGAAGCAACACCAGTAGTTAATATAAAAAAAGTGGATGTTTCTAAGAAATATCCAGAAAAAAATGAAAATATAACATTAACCTATGAAATGGAAACCAACAAAAAAGACCTAGAAATTACTCATATTATGGTAAATAACTTAAAATGTATGGCAACCAAACATATTGATAATGACGAAAATGTGACTTATTCTGTTACATTCAGTGCAGGAGAAACGGCAGGAGTATTGAACTTAGACACAACTGAAATCTTTTTTGAAGGAAATGTAACAGCAAATGTAAGCAATTGTGTCCAAGTAGATGTTCTAAAAGACAAACCAACGAGTGAAACATTTAAGCAAGTAGATGATATTCAGAATCATAAGGTTATCCTAACAGCTAATATCGTAGACCCAGATCAAGCTTTTATAAAAGGAAAAGCAGATTTAATTAGAAATAGTGACAATCAAATTATTGCAACTAAAGAATTTGATGCTGAGCATGTTACGTTTGCCATTGAGAATGTAGAAATAGATACAGAATATACTTTAGTTGCTAAGATGACCTATGATAGAGATACGAATCAATTACCAGAAGAAACCAATCAAAATTATGTAGAAGACGAAGAGTTTAGAAGGAGACCAATCCAATTAATTGCAGATTATGAACTAAAAATTAATGATATTAAAACCTATAAAGGGGAAAAACAGACGAAATACTTTGAAAGAGGAGAAGAGGTAACCATAGCTTTTGACAGTACAAACAAAACAGTCTTTTATCCTGTCCAAGCAGTGATTAATGGAAAAACCTATTCACTAGAAAAACAAGGAACAACTTATAAAACTAAGGTACCAGTAGTTTCAAGCTTTGGACCAAAAGATATCACCATAGAAAAACTAATCTTAAACAATACCAAAGAAATCGAACTAACAGAAAATAACCAAACAAGAGTAGGAATTTTAAAACTAAGACCAAGCATTACAGGATTTGGCTATGTAGAAGATGAACAAAATCAAGCTATTAAAGTAAATTTTGTGGTAAATGATGTGGAAGATACCATAACAGGAGGAACCATTAAAATTACAAATGAAAATGGAGAAATTGTAAAACAAGAACCATTTTCTCGTGATATGACAGAAATTAGCTTCCCAAAAGGAGTTTGTGAAGAATACGAAATAGAAATACTAGTAGATTACGACTTAGACACCAACCAAATTACAACAGGGGATAATGAATATGTAGCACAAAAATTATTAGCAGAAAGAATTAATATAAGTGCAGAACGTCTATTTGAGGTAAAAGACATCTTAGAAATTAGTTTATACCAAGAAGGAAAAGCATCCGAAGTAACAAGTATAACAGAATCACAATTAAAAGACCATTTAGATGACTATATCGTAAAAGTAAGAACCAAAGGAATGCCAATGTTCTATACCCAAATTGAAGATTATGAAATTACAGAAGAAGGAGACTTAAACTTTATCTTAGCTTATGATAATGTAATTCAATATCAAGATGGAACCAAACAAAATAAACTAAAAGTAACCTATAGCAAAATGGAAGATGGGGTAGCTCATAATAAGAGCATTGAATATCTGATTTCCGAAATAGAAAAAGACCCAACAGGAACCTTTACTTTAACACAAAACTATGATGCTTCTTATTTGAATGTATCAAGAAATAGCATTATACCAAATACTTTTAGAGGAACTTTAAATGGAAATGGCTATAAAATTTACAATATTAACAAACCATTATTTGAAACCCTAGAAGGAGCAACGATTAAAAATCTCACCTTAGAAAATGTGGATTTATTAGGGGCAAATAGCAAAGGATCTATTTCAAATGTGGCACAAAACACAACCATTAGCAATGTTCATATCAAGGGATTAGATATGACAACAGGAACCAATGAATCTGGTGGAATGGTTGGTGATATGCAATCTGGTTGTACCGTAGAAGAAAGTAGCGTAACGAAACTTCATATCAAATTAGACCATATTAGGGTAGCAGCAATTGCAGGAAAATTTGATGGAAGTACCATTAAAGACTGTTATGTAGAAGGTATCATAGAATCCATTACCTCAACTAGAGATGGTGTAGGAGGAATTGCTGGAGATGGCTGGGGAACAGCAGATGCTACTATTACGAATTGTATTGCTAAAATAGAATTTGTAAACAATACAAGAGCGAAAAACAATGGAGGAATTTTAGGACTTGTTAGAAATAACAAGGTAACACTAACCAATAATATCAGTTTATGTACAGGAACAGGAGTAAACAAAATATGTGGTACAGCTATGAATTCTGCTTCAACCAACAACTATGAATTAGAAGAATCTGAACTAATTTCCAATGCATCTGGAAATAAAGTTAAGAAAATAGCAAAAGACAATATGAATCAAGAATTCTTTGTAGAAGAAGCAAAATTTGACGAAGAGAAATGGGATTGCACGGATGCTTCATACGAGAACTTACCAGCATTGAAAAAAGATATCCATAAAGAAGATGATATTGTAGTAGAAGAACCAACAATGAATAAGTTATACATTCCAGAATATAGCAGAATTAAAAAGATAGCAGGATTTGATACCAATAAATTAACAACTTATCATAACTTGCATAAATTAATGCCATATTATGATGCAAAATACTTAGTAATGGACGCATCAACCATTCCTACGACTGATGTATTAAATACAAAAGTAATTAAACATATTTTACCTTATGCCAATGGAAAATTGATAACTTATATTACTTCAAAAGATTATCAAAAAATCACAACGATTAAAGTAGTCTTTGAAGATTATAGCGTAAAAGAATATAACGTAAACTTTGAAAAATTCCAACAAAATATAGCAATTTATAAAATACCAGAACTAAACTTAAATTATGCCTATGACAATTATGCCATCAAAGAAGATGGAAGCATGATAACTACCATAGAAGAATACATGAAAGGTCTTGACTATACAACCGATTTAGACCCACTAACAACAGCAGCAGATAGTAGATTATACAAAGACCATTACAATGAAGTGATAAAAGCTAATGCAAAACAAATTGCAATGCAATTATTACAAAATGACGAAAATAGTGTACTTACTATGGAAAATAAGGTATTAAATAGTAAAATACAACAAGAATTAATTGATAGTGGAAAATTAAAAGAAATTGTATATGGATATACTTATTATGACAGATGGTATGGTTTTGAAATAAGAGGAACGAAAGTATCAGACCTTATGCTATTTGAAGGTAAAATGTATTCTGACTCAATGACCTATTATAATGTGCTAAAAGAAACGCTAGTAGGAAACTTAGTACCAGGAAATACAGATGCATTCTACAATACTTGTCTAAAGAAATATACAGGAAGTTCAAGTATTGGTTATTTCTTAGACTATATAATAGCTAAGATTGGTGGATACGAAAATGTAGATGATTGGTTTACAGAGTACTTTGGTAGTAGAAATATACTTGCTGAAGTTGCAGTAGACGATAAACCAGAAATATTATATCGTGGATGGTATCAACTTAAGAAAAATGCAAGAATGGTACTTCCCGTTATTACACTGCCAAATGATTGTGCTTATATGATTTCTGGACCTGCTCATTTACAATTTGGACCTTCTCAGTTATATCATAAAGATGTGAATACGGATGCTGGAAGAACAGCAGTTAGAAATACAGTTAATAGTCATGTTAGCCTTGTAAAAAGACATTTTAGTACATTAGCAGACTCATTTGATTATGGCAAATGGAATCGATATTGTATTATGGTTTATGATTGTACAAAAATAATTACAGGTTATAAAACTAGTTACTTTCCAGGCACAAATGTTCCAATAGGAACAACAGCAGTTTATACACAAGGAAAAGTTGGGCTACAATATCCATTCTTTAAGAACTTTAGTGAAGTTTTTGGACTATGGCAACCAGCAGGTAGTTCAGCAGGTGTTGGTAATACAGCTGGATTCTTATGGTTCCAAGCAAGACCAGGACTTACTAATTTTGATACTTGGACACACGAATTTGAACACGCTTTATATGATAAAATAATGTTATATCAACGTGGTGCTAGAGTGCAACTTGAAACACTTACAGAAGGTAATGTTCAACAATATGCTAATTGGAGTGAAAACAATCTTGTTCAAGATGTTGGACCATATTACTTTAATACATCTTTCTATTTGAATAAAGAAGGTAATGCCACTCAGAATTTAACACCTGAGAGAATTAATACGAAAGAAAAATTAGAAAATTATTATAAAGGACAACAAAATACCCTAGATTTACTAGACTATATTGAAGGAAAAGCATTTATTAAATTAACACCAGAACAACAAGCAAAAATTGCGACAAGAATGAATATATCTGCTGGTTGGTCTTCTTGGGGAGGAATTACAGCAGCACAAGCTACTGCCATGAATTTAACATCCTTAGAAGCTTTATATGATAATAGAATTGTGCTAAGACCAAATAATGCTTGGGGAGCAAGTGTAAGAGGATTGAGTGTTATCAATGGTCTTGGAAGCAATGATTATGGATATGAATCTGTATGGGTAAACCGTTGGTTTATTGGACATTTAGATGGTGGTTATGCCGATGCATTCTCTACCAAACGTAATTTCTTTGAGATGCTAGGTTATGCTGGAGTAGAGGGATATGTTACTTATGGTAGCAAAGCATCTGCCAATGACTTAGATGCTATTAAGAAAATTACAAAAATGGTAACTGGTACTGAAATGGATTGGAAACAATACAAGATGAGCCGATATGAAACAGTAGAACAAAATATTAATAACAATAAGTATATTGATGTTCAATATATGATAGACAGATATACAGAAGCATTAACAAATGACGCTAATAATGGAGATAGAAATATTTCGCAAAGAACAAATCTTAGAAAGATTTATTATCATTACTTAAAAAGTGTTACCAATGATTTTGTGGCTGACCCACTAGGAACCAATGTTAAAGTAACACATATTAGGACAGCAGAAGAATTAGTAGAAAAAATGAATCAAGAGCCTTATGGCTACTACGTACTAGCTAATGACATTGATTTCTCAGAAATGACAACCAATGTAACACAAACATTTATGGGTAGATTAAATGGTAATGGACATAAAATAATTGGTAATAAAATACCAATCTTTAACAAAATTAGATATGGATATGTTGGAAACTTGAAGCTAGAAGATACAGATATTCCAAGAGATATCACAAATGCAGGAGCTTTAGCGTATAAAATAGAATCTAGTACAGCAGAAAAAATCGATGTAACAGGACTAAAAATGTTCTTTGGTAGCAAAAATGATTTAAGCTTAATTGGTGGAGCAGTTAGTAATGTAATTACTAGAGATTGCACTGTAGAGCGATTAGTGACAAAGATTGCCAACAAAGAAGAATTTGCCCAAAAAATAAATGCAGAAACAGGTGGAATATTTGAATTAACAGGCAATATCGACTTTACTGGATATACTGGCGAAAATGCCGTTATACCACAAACTTTTACCGGAAAAATAGAGGGAAATGGTCATACGATTTCTAACTTAAATAATGCTAGCTTATTTGCACAATTTAATGGAACAGTTCAAAACTTAAAAATAACGAACTTTACCAATACAGCGCCAACCACAGACTTTGTAGCAGCATTTGCTGGTAAAAGTTCAGGTGCAACCTTTACGAACCTAAAATTTGAAAATATCACCATACAAGGTAAAAATAATGTTGCTGTAGTGGTAGCAGTAGACAACGCAAATTCTACTTTTGATAAAATTAGTATTAAAAATGCGAATGTAAGTGGAAGTGGTGTTTATATAGCTGGGCTAGTTGGTAGAAAATATGGCGGACGTGTGAGCAATGTATATGTTGACGGAAGTATTTCCATTACAGCAGTAGCCAATGCAGGTGTAATTGGTTCAACAGAAACCAATGTTACAGTAACCAATGTTGTATCCAAAGTAAATATGGAAAGAACAGCCGATTCTGAAAACAAAGGTAGAAAGCAAAATGCGGAAATGGTTGGATTACCAAATAGTAATACAAGTCGTATTAGCAATTCTATTACTTTAGGTAATATGACAGGTTACACAGAAGATATGGTTCCTCATAAATTTATGTATGGAGACGAAGCTTTGATAAATCAAATGCTTACGAACTGCTACGAATTGACAGAGGCAACAGGTAGTAGTGGTGTTACAGCCAATACAGCTGGACATTTGCAAACCGTTGCAAGACAAAACTTAAATGCAGAATTTTATAGGAATTTAGGATTTGATGAAACAATTTGGGATTTCAGCAAGATTACGAGCAAAGGATATCCTATTTTAAAGTAAAAAAGAAAAGCACGATATAACGAAAGTTGTAGCGTGTTTTCTTTTTTTAAAATTGAGACTGAAATTGTTTTGCAATAATTGACTTAGCATAAATGCAATGATATAATCAAACTGGGAAAAATATAGTAAAAAAAGGAGAACGAGATATGGCAGTAAAAATGATTATTGGTCTTCAATATGGAGACGAAGGAAAAGGAAGAGCAGTTCATTATGAAGCAAAAGATGCATCGATTGTAATAAGAGCAACAGGAGGAAGTAATGCAGGACATACGGTAGTTGCCAATGGTAAGAAATATGCCATGCATTTATTACCATCAGCTATTATTCGACCAGAGGTTCTTTCTATTATTGGACCAGGGGTAGTAGCAGACCTTCAAATTTTAACAGAAGAAATTCAACAAATGAGAGAAGCGGGTGTAAAAGTAGAAAAAGATAATTTTGTAGTAAGCGAAAGAACACATATTACTTTTCCACATCATAAACAATTAGACAGATTGTACGAAATGTTGAAGACAGAAAAAGTAGGAACAACAGGAAGAGGCGTTGGTACGACTTATGAAGAAAAAGCAAGACGTACTAATCTAAGAATGTATGATTTGTTCTTAGAAGAAACAGAGTTGAAAAACAAAATTTCTGAAAATCTTAAAGTGTACAATGTTTTAGTGGCAGAAGCTAACAAGTTAATTGAAAAGGGAGTCTATGGGGAAGAAAAGTTTCCTATCATTACGGTACAAGAAGAATATGAGTATTGCATGCGATACAAAGACACTTTACAAGATTTTATTTTAGATATTCATCCCATTTTAGATGAAGCGATTGAAAAAGATGAGTTGGTTATTGTTGAAGGAGCACAATCTTTCTGGCTAGATAATGACCATGGAGATTATCCAATGACAACTTCTTCTAATCCAAATGCAAGTGGTACAGCTTCTGGTGCAGGCATAGGCCCTACTTTGGTAAAGGAAGTGGTAGGAGTGATGAAAGCTTATACCTCAAGAGTAGGAAATGGTCCATTTGTGACAGAACAAGATAATGAAATTGGAGATAAGATTCGTGACTGGGGTCATGAATATGGAACAACAACAGGAAGACCAAGAAGAACGGGTTGGTTGGATTTAGTTATGGTAAAACATACCAAAAATACAAGTGGTTTAACATCCCTATGTGTGAATCATTTAGATACCATTGGTAAGTTAGATAAAATTAATGTGTGTGTTGGGTATCAATATAAAGGAGAGAGAATTCAACATGTTCCAATCGATAAAGAAAATTGTGAACCTGTTTACCAAGAGTTAAAGGGAGGTTGGAGTACAGACAAAGCAACAATTTTTGAAGAGCTTCCTAAAGAGGCCCAAGATTATATTCATTTTATCGAAGAGTATACTGGTGTGCCAGTGAGATATATTGGTGTGGGTGCTGATGAAAAAAGAACAATTATAAAATAGGTATTAAGATTGCCAAAGGGGACAGAGCTTCTTGGAGAACTATTTACATTGCCCTAAAAATAGTATAAATTAAAAAATATAAGGAATTCACGGAAACTATTATTTAGAATATAAATAATAGAGGTGAAGAAAAGTGAATGATAAGTATTATATTTCAAATTATGATGGAAAGGATGATTATGGTTTAAAATACATAGACCAGCAAGGATATGGGAAAATATGCAAAGACTATAAAATCGAATTTCCACCGCAACATCAAGACCAGCAGCCAGGAATGGAATACCTGATGACACCTAGACCGATATTTAACAATCCCTATTATAGAGCATCTGGAAAACTATACCATAAAGTTGCTATTATAACAGGAGGGGATTCTGGAATTGGAAGGGCTGTTGCCGTAGGATTTGCAAAAGAAGGAGCTAGTGTGGTAATTGCTTATTATGATGAACACAAAGATGCAGAAGAAACTAAAGATTTTATTGAAAGAATGGGCAGAAGATGTGTATTATTAGCAGGTGATATAAAAGATACTAGTTTTTGTGATAAAATTGTAGAAGAAACCATAAATCAATTTGGAAAAATTGATATTTTAGTCAATAATGCAGGAGTTCAATATCAACAAAAGAGTTTGTTAGATATAACAGATGAACAATTTGATGTAACAATGAGAACCAATATCTATTCTATGTTTTATCTAACAAAAAGAACATTAAAAAACATGTGTCCAGGTGCAAGTATTATTAATGTTACATCGATAACTACATTTAAAGGAGAACCAGAATTAATAGACTATGTTACAAGTAAAGGCGCCATAGTAGGATTTACAAGGTCACTTGCAACCAATCTAGCAGATAAAAATATAAGAGTAAATGCTGTATCACCAGGTGTATTTTGGACTCCGTTACAACCAGCTTGTTGGGAAGCGAAAAAAATACCAACACTAGGTTCAGATGCACCAATGGGAAGAGCTGGTCACCCTTATGAGATAGCACCATTATTCATATATTTGGCAAGTGATGATTCGTCTTATGTGACAGGTCAAGTGATGCATATTAATGGTGGTGAATATAAAGGATAATATATGTTATCATGAGAATAAAAGTGGAGGAGCAATTTAGTAAAATATATCCTGAATTTAAGGAGCAATCAAGAATTGATATAGAGTACACTACAATATATACAAGACAGATGGTAGAGATAGGAATGGAAGCAGCAGAAAAGGCAAAAGAAAGAGCTGAAAGAAGAGAAAGTTATAGTTCTGGAGGAGGTGGCTCAAGTTATTCTGGTGGTGGTAGTAGTGCCAGAGGTTCGAGTTCTGGAGGAGGATTTAGGTAAAATTCTAGGAACTTGAGAATAAAGAAATTTAGGACTTTAAAAAAAGTAATAAATGTTTATTTGTTAACAAAAATAAGATTGGAGAAAATATCAGGAGCAGTAGTTATAATACTGCTCCTAAAACTAATATGCCTAAATTATCTTGATAAATTTCATTAAATTGAGAAATTGGTAAAGGATTTTCGCCAATTCCTGCTTCAATGGTATAGCCAGGCCTATTATAGTTCTGAATAAACCAATCTTTGTAACCAGCGAAACTAGAATTGTAAGGAGTTTCAGATAAAGTGTAACCACTTGAATCGGCAAATTGTTCTCCGATGGCAAGACTATTTGGTGGATTAAAATCTTGAAATTGCCAGTAGATTTCTTGCCCTTGTGTATGATAAGCAATTACGAGCCTAAAATCGTGTGATAGAGTAAAGTTGTAGATGGCTAATGCTTCTGGCTCTGTTAAAGGTCCATAACCTACAAAGTCTCGAGGGCTAGGGCGAGTGAAACCTTGTGCATATTTTATTTCTTTTGCATTTTCCCATCCGTGCAGGAAATTGTAAGTTTAAATCCACACCTGTGAGGTTGATTAAATTCCATATAAGAAGAATTTAATAATTGAATATAAAAATATTTACAGTATCATAATATATAAGTTTACATCAATATGTTGAGTAATTTAGGATTTTATGTTAGGACCGTTTATAGAGATAAAGATTTGTTTTTTACAGCTAGAAGATTCGGCATTTAAAATGACATTAAATATGATAATTGCTTATATAATAAGAACAAGTATATCATTTGCACCAACCCCATTTTGTACAATTATAGGACAGATGTGTTCTACTACATATGAATTAATTTGCACTAAAATAAACTTCAAAAAATATGAAAATAAAGGTAATACTTTACAAGAAGATTTAGAAAAAGTTAAGTTATAAATGACTAATAAATTTGCATAATTGATTAAAAAATAAAATAAAATAAGTGAGAAAACCGTTTGACATATGGCATATTTTGTGTTATTATGAATATAATAATTAAGAACATCATTGTTTTTAATAAATGTGTTTGTCGCCGCCCCTTTGGCGAGATATAAATGAGAGAGTGAATAAATGTGTTTGTCGCTGCCTCTTTAGCGAGGTATAAATGAGAGAGTGAATAAATTTTAATGGGGCTTACCAAAAAAGGTAAGCCTTAACTAATATAAGGAGTAAAAAATATGCAAATAGATGTAGGTTATTTTTATTTTGTAAAAGATGATTTTTTTGATATTATAAATGATCCAGAATTAATGAAAAATAAAGAAAATGGAATTAAAAGACCATGTTATTTTTGTTTTAAAAGTAAAGAAAATGATAAAATTATATGGTTTGTTCCAGTTAGTACTAAAATTGATAAATATAAAAAAATATATGAAAATAAAATTCAAAAACAAATAAAATTAGGAAAAAATCCATCAATAGATACAATAGTTTTTGGCTATGTTGCAAATACATATAGTACATTTTTAATACAAAATATGTTTCCAGTAACAGAGGAGTATATACAAAGTCAATACATAAAAAATAAGGTTGCAATTACATTATCAAATAAGTTACAAAATGAAATAATAAGTAAAGCAAATAAGGTATTAAATTTATATAATCATGGTATGAAAAATATTATTTTTCCAGATATTGATAACATATTAAAGCAGTTATTGAAATAAAAAAATGTCTCCTAGCGGGCTAAAAAGGTATTAGGAGGTTTTCTCCTAAACAGCAAAAAGGGTGTCAAGACACCAAGCTGGTGAATTGTAGGCCCCACAAAATGCCTTAAAATTCGGTACAAAAAAGATGTAGTTTTTTATAAATAAAAGCTACATCTTTTTTTGTACCCATTTTAATAAAAACTTCCAAAAACGAAGTATACTCTTTATAAATTATTTAAGTTTGATATGTAAATAGAAAAATTTTCATTATACGAATATCATACTTAAATTTTAATATATATGGCTTAAGAGGTGTATGTTTTGAAAAAGGAAGATATAAAAATATACTGTAAATTTAATAAAGCAAAACAACCTATTGATAAAGTTATTTGTAAAATGTTTTACGATTTTACTGAAAAGAAAACGCACAATAAAAATATTGAAAAAAGAGCTGACAAAATATAAAGACCACATTATAATAATAGTACTGTAAATATTTTTATGGAAAGGAGTGAAATGTTTAAACTAATAACTAAAAACTATAAAGTAGGAATGTATATAAGATTATCTCGTGAAGATGGCGACAAGCAAGAAAGTGAAAGTATCGGTAATCAAAGAAAAATAATTGAAAGATATTTAAAGGAGCAGGATTTAAATATTGTAGATGAATATGTTGATGATGGAGTATCACGGAACTACATTTGATAGACCAGAATTTAATAGACTAATTGCAGATATTGAAAGCCAAAAAATTAATATGGTAATAACCAAAGACTTATCAAGACTTGGAAGAGATTATATAAAAACAGGTTATTATATAGAAAACTATTTTCCAGAAAATCAGGTAAGATATGTTTCAATACTTGATGGAATAGATACATATAGTGAAACAGTAAATAATGATATTACACCATTTAAAGCTATTTTAAATGATATGTATGCAAAGGATATATCAAAGAAGATAAGAAGTGTTTTTAAAGAAAAACAAAAGCAAGGAGAATACTTGTGTAGCATACCTGCATATCGGATACAAAAAAGATTTGAATAATAAAAATAAATTGGTAATTGATAATAATGTTGTAAAGATAGTAAGAAAAATATTTGATATGTATGTAAATGAAATTGGAAGTAAATTAATCGTTGAATATTTGAATAATAATCATTATTTAAGTCCATCTGGATATAGGAAAACTAGTATTGTTCAAAATGAAAATAAGACTAATTACTTTTGGAATGCAACTACTGTATGCGATATGCTAAAAAACGAGGTTTATATTGGCAATACAGTTCAAAATAAAGTATCTGTTGTTTCATATAAAGTAAAAAAACTTCGCAAAGTAGAAAAAGAAAGACATATAAGAGTTGAAAATACACACGAAGCAATTATTGATAAAGACATATTTGAAAAAGCTCAAATAATACATAAAGAACGAGCCAAAAAAGTTATAAAGCAATATGACTATTTATTGAGAGGCTTAATATATTGTAAACATTGTCGGTTGGCAAATGCAAATTGTATTAAAAGTAAATCATAACAGTAACAGACCTAAAATTCCATATATAGTAGATACAGGTTATCAAAAAAGAGGCTGCTATGTAAGAAATTTGAATTATCCAAAGTTTGAAAAGAGAATATTAGAAATTGTAAGGCAAGTATGCAAAATATATGCTAATCGTACAATGCTAGAAGAAACTTATAAAAAAGTAAAAGATAGGTCAATCGATTTAGTGACATCTGTAAAAAGGCAAATAGAAACAATAGACATTAAAATAGCTAATATTAATAAAAATTTGGATAGCCTATATAACGATAAATTAAATGGGATATTAACTGATATTGATTTTACAAGAATATCTGCGAAGTTTGTTAATGAAAGAGATAAATTAACAAATGAAAAAAGTGAATTAATGGACAGATTTCAAACTTTACAGGGTCAACAAACTATTAAGAATAAAAATGATGAAGAACAAATGAATAAAATAATAACTGAATTTTTAGAAATGAAAGAGATAGATAAATCTTATTTATTTAGATTGATTGACAAAATTGAAATAGACAAAGACAAAAATGTTTTTATTTCATTTAACTTTGCACCATTAAATACAATAAATGAAAATATAGATGAATTTATTGAAATAGAAAAAATACTGAACGATGAGAAAGCAATATAACAATGCTGTTAAATGCAATTAATGTAGTATAATCTACATTATTTTTTGAAAACAAAAAGGTGGAAGTTAATCAAACTTTCACCTAGATGTCATATTTATATGATATAATAATTGCAGGAGGAAAATATGAAAGTAAATAATAGATTATTTGAAATAGTGTATATACTAATGCACAAGAAAAAAGTTACAGCAAAAGAACTAGCAAATAAATTTGAAGTATCAACTAGAACTATATATAGAGATATAGAAACATTAAGTGGTGCGAACATACCAATTTATGCAAGTAAGGGAAAAGACGGAGGTATAGGAATTTTAGATGAATATGTATTAAATAAAACAATACTTTCTGAAGAAGAACAAAATCAGATTCTGTTTGTCTTGCAAGGAATGAAAAAAATAAAAGGACAAGATGAAGAAGATATTTTGGAAAGGTTAAGTATACTATTTAATAAAAAAATAAATGATTGGCTCAAGATTGATTTTTCTAGTTGGAGTAATATACAAGAAGAACAATTTGACATTATTAAATGTGCAATTTTAAATAAGCAACTAATACAATTTACTTATTATAATTCTAAGGGAGAAGAAAGTAGAAGAATTGTAGAGCCATTGCAAATATGGTTTAAAGATAAATCATGGTATCTAATAAGTTATTGTAGAAATAAAGAAGATTACAGAATCTTCAAAATTGCTAGAATAAAAGAAATTAAGACATTACAAGAACATTTTAAAAGAGAGCTACCAAAAGAGCAAAAAGAAGAAAAATATAATTTTAAAAAGATATTACTTGAATTAGAAATCAGTAAAGAAATGGCTTATAGAGTATATGATGAATTTGAAAATAACGAAATATCTAAAAAAGAAAATGGAAACTTTATTGTAAAAGTAGAATCTGCAGAGAATGAATGGGTGTATGGCTATATTTTATCTTTTGGAGAACATATAAAAGTTATAGCACCCAATAGAGCAAAAAATATTATAAAAGATAAATTAGAAAAAACTTTAAAAAATTATTTATAATATGACATACAGTTGTCAAGTTAAGTGTTATATATTTCACCTATAGGAGGCATAAATTATGAAATATGAAATTGTAGAATTAGAGAAAAAGGTTGTCCAAGGAATTAAAATAAAAACAACTAATCAAGATGGAAAGGCTATGGATGGAGATAAATGGCTTTTGATTATAAAAAAGAATATATCGAAATACAAGATAGTGATTTAAAAATTAGAAAGATGAGGTAAAATTATGGTACATTTAGTATATTGTGATGATAAATCAAAAGAATTAAATAAAATTTTAGATGGCAGTAAAACAATGATTATAAGAGGAGCAGCAGGAAGAAAAATACCACATAGCAGAGTATTTAAAGATGAAATACTTTATTTTATGGAAAAAGGAACCAAAAAAATTACAGCAAAAGCAGTTGTAATAAATGTTCAAAACTATGTAAAATTAAGTGATGAAGAAATAACAAAAACTATTGAAGATAATAACAATAAATTACAGCTAACTGATAAACAAAAAGAAAGATGGCATAAAAAATGTTTATGTTTAGTTGAATTTAAAAATGTAGAAGAAATTACATCATTAGATTTTGACCATCAAGGGAATATGGACGATTGGTTAATTATCGAAAAAATAGAAGATGTAGTTGTAGGTACGAGTATTCCTTATAATTATGAAAAATCAAGATTCTAGGAGTGATAAAATATGGCAATGTGGAATCCTTGGCGAGGTTGTAAAAAATGTAGTGATGGCTGTTTATATTGCTATATTCATAAAGGCGATTCGAAAAGAAATGTAAATACTAACGAAATTATAAGAACGAAAGATTTTGAAAAACCAATAGAAAAATTAAAAAATGGCAATTACAAAATGAAATCTGGAATGGTTTATTTATGTTTTTCTACGGACTTTCTTATTGAAGAAGCAGATGAATGGAGAAATGACTGTTGGAAAATGATTAAAGAGAGACATGACTGTACTTTTTTGTTTCTAACAAAACGAATTGATAGATTTATGAAATGTATTCCGAATGATTGGAACAATGGGTATGATAATGTAGTTGTATGCTGTACTATTGAAAATCAAAAGAATGCTGATTATAAGTTATCAATATTTAAAGATTTACCAATAAAGCATAAATGTATTACAGCACAGCCTCTATTAGAAAACATTGATATAGAGAAATATCTGGATAATGTGGAACTTGTAGTAGTAGGTGGAGAATCTGATATAAATGCTAGAGTATTTAATTATGACTGGGCATTTGATATTAGAGAACAATGTATTAGAAAAAATGTTAATTTTGAGTTTAGACAATGTGGAACTTATACAATAAAAGATGGAAAGCAATATAAAATACAAACAAAAGACTTGTGTAAACAAGCAAAATTAGCAAATATTGATTATAAAAGTAATCGCTAAATTACAATTTGAAATAGGTGTAATATGAAAAAAAGAAATATTATTAGCATATATGGACATAAGTGGATTATCTAGAGTATAAATAGAAACACCTAATAGTGTGAAAACATTATTGGGTGTTTTTTTATGCTTTTTTTAAGGCATTAATATTTGCAAATATACTTACTATAAGTGTCATACCAAGTCATTTTCTCTAATATTCTGTATTAGAGTACTTTAATAAAAAGCATAGGAGTTGATGTCAATGTGAAAAAAGATAAACAAACTATAAAAGTAGATAAATTAGAGTTTAATACATATTGTATTTTTACAAAAGAAAAGCAAAACTTAAAAGAAACAGTAGGGCTAATTTTTAAAGATTATATTGAAGAATTGAAAACTGATAAAAGGTAACCTTTACGAAAATGAAATAGTATTTGCAAATTATAACATAGCACGTTAAAATAGTACTTGTAGATGATTACGGATAGGAGGGTAGATGTTAGACTTAAATAGTCAAAACTTCAAAGTACGGTATATATATAAGGCTATCTCGTGAAGATGGCGACAAACAAGAAAGCGAAAGTATCGGTAACCAAAGAAATATTTTGCAAAGATATGTAAAGGAGAATGATTTAGAACTTATCAAAGAATATGTTGATGATGGTATATCTGGAACTACATTTGATAGACCTGGATTTAATAAAATGCTACAAGATATTGAAAACAGAACTATTAATATGGTTATAACAAAAGACTTATCAAGACTTGGAAGAGACTATATTAAAACAGGACATTACATAGAAAATTATTTCCCACAAAACAATATAAGGTATGTTTCAATAACAGATGGCATAGATACCTATATTGATAGCACAAATAACGATATAACACCATTTAAAGCAATAATGAATGATTATTATGCTAAAGACATATCAAAAAAAATCAGAAGTGTATATAAAGAAAAACAGAAGAATGGAGAGTATATGTGTAGTATCCCAGCATATCGGATATAAAAGGCATCCTAGTATAAAAAATAAGCTAATTATGGATGAACAAGTAAAAGATATTGTAGAGAAAATATTTGATATGTATGCAAATGGACATGGTAGTGTAGAAATAGTAAATTACTTAAACAGCAATCATTACTTATCTCCAACAGGATACAGAAAAACAGGTTTAATGCAAGATGAAAACAAAATAGGATATGACTGGAATGAAGTAACTTTATGTAATATGCTAAAAAATGAAGTGTATATTGGAAACACAGTCCAAAATAAGAAATCAGTTGTTTCTTATAAAGTACATAAAATAAGAACCGTAGAAAAAGAAAATCAAATACGAGTAAATGATACACATGAATCCATTATTGATAAAGACACATTTGAAAAGGTACAATGTATTCTTGAAAAAAGAGGAACAAATACAAAACTAAAATATGATTACTTATTAAGAGGATTACTTTACTGTTATCATTGCAAAAGAAAGCTGCAAATTGTGCTTAAAAAGAACGCTAAACGAAATGCAAAATCACATCCCTATATAACTTGCACAGGCCATAAAAAAAGAGGCTGTTATCCATTAAGTATCAATTATGAAAAGTTTGAAAAACATATTATTTATGTTGTAAAAAAGATGTGTAGAATATATGCAGACAAAGAAATCTTTAATTCAATTTATGAGAAGTATCAAAATAAAACACTTGATATTCGAGATGGATACAAAAAGAAATTAGAACAAATTGATAAGGCAATATTGGATATAAATAACAATTTAGACAAGATGTATATGGATAAATTACAAGGTATCATTCTTGAAGAAGATTACATTAGAGTATCACAAAAACTTATATTTGACAGAACAAATCTAGTAAAACAAAAAGAAGAATTAGAACAAAAACTAATTGAAACAGAAATAAGTACCAAAAACAAAACAAAAGAGGAAAAAGAATTAAATAAATTAATAGAAAATTTTTTGAAATTAGAGAAAATTGATAAAATATATTTATACAGATTAATCAATAAAATTGAAATAGACAAAAGCAAAAATGTGTATATCTATTTTAACTTTTCAAAACTAAATTCTATGAATGAAAGTTTAGATGAATTTATCAGAATTGAAGAATTACTAAATGAAAACAATCAAAAACGCAAAGTCGTGTAATAAAAGAGTTACAAGACTTTGCCAACTGGTTGGCAGTTTTTTAAATCAACACCTATTGTTCTTTTTTATTTCCAGTAAAATAAACTTATCAATTACCTGTAATTACGATTTTTGTTTTTTCGTAAATGTTTATAAGTTAGAAATAGAACAAAAATATAAGCTATTTTTATCATAAAAACATTTAAGAAACACTTGACAATTAATACAAAAGTTGTATAATAAGAAAAATTAAGTAAAAATATCATTGAATTTTATTAAGAGTTATTTTATAAAAAATCTTTTAAGTTTTTTATCTTTTGTCAAAACTTAAGTTGTTAATATCTAATATTCTCATTCTTCTAATACTATCCCCTAAATGATAATTATAAAAATGAAATTAAGAGGTTAATAAATATGAAAAGGAATGTAAAAGCAAAAAGTAAATTAAAACAATTTGAAATAGCGATATCTATTATAATAACATTGTTATTAATTTTATATACAACATTACAAAATAAAGATAAATTATCAGAAAATGTATCAAGTGAAACTACAAAAACTAATATAATAAAGAATAGTAATATTCATAGAGATAATATCCCACAATATTCAGGGGAAATAGTTATAAGTATCAATCATGATGTACCATATTTTGAAGATAAAGATATAACTACAGAAAACTTTGAGGTTTATTCAACACTTGATGAATTTAATAGAGCTGGAGTTGCATTTGCTAACATTTGTAAATACACAATGCCACCAAAAGAAACCAAAAGAGGTAGTATTTCATATAAACCTACTGGATGGATTCAATATTTATATGGAGAAAACAATAGCAGACATTTATATGAGAGATGTCATTTAATTGCATGGCAATTAGGAAATGAAAACAATAACAAACAAAATTTAATTACAGGTACTTCGCAGATGAATACGGCAATGATAGAATATGAAAACATAGTTGCTAAATGGATTAAACAAAGAAATAATCAAGGTAAAGATTATCATGTTTTATATAGAGTAACTCCTATTTATGATGGTGAAAATAAATTAGCAACAGGTATAGAAATAGAAGCAAAATCTGTTGAAGAAGATGGGGTATCTTTTAATAAATTTATATACAATACACAAGATAATTTCGGGATTGATTATAGTACAGGCGAAGCAAAATTATTAAAATAAAACTAATAAAGAAGGAGAATTAATTTGAATTTAGACTTGAATAGGATAACTGAAAAAATTGAACAAAATGATTTTATAAAAAACTTTATAAAAGAATTAAGTGAGGCATTAGAAAATTTCAGCCATAAAAAAGAATTAAAAGGTGAAAAAATGGATGATATTAAACTAACTCAAGAAGAAGATTTAGAATTTTATAGAAAAAAATCTAATTTTTTGCAAAATTATTTTGAAGCTGAATTGGCAGATTTAAGTAAAGGTGAAATATTTCTTGTTACAAATAAATATGAAAATGATTATGAGTATCATAGATATAAGGTAGCCCAATATAGAGAGAATAAAGAATGTAAATATATTGCTTTTGAAAAAGACTTGCCAACAAATGTACAATTAGGAGATGTTGTTAGAAAAATAAATGGAAAGTATATTTATGATGAGCAAGCAACTCGGGATTGTCAATGATTCTATCAATAAAATTAAACAAGATATAATAAATAGTAGAGTTTAAAATTATATATAATATGTATGAAACTATCCTAAAAATATATTACTATAAACGTAATAATAAAGGAGGATTTTAACAATCAAAAAGAGTCCTAAAATATCAAAAGAATTATCTAAGTATAGAATAGACGGGCAAATTAATACAGCTAGATATTATAAGTGATAATTTGCAAATAAAATAAAAGATGGAAATAAAAAAAGTCCACACCATTCAAATTTGCTTTCCATCCATTAGGAAAAGGAATGCTAGAAAATTGGTTAGCAATATGTAATGCTTTTTGATAACTAGGAGAGCTAACAGCTAGATTTCCAGTTACTAAGTCAACGCCAGTCGGATTAATTTTCATAGGAGTAGATATTAGCAATCATCTGTGAATAAAAATTAAAGCTACATTTTAATGTGGATATAAAAAGGTATCAAGAGACTATCGAAAAAGTTGTGTAAATCGGATTTCCTTCCGATTGATAACTTGAAAAAAATTAATATTTTAAAACTAATTTTATTTTAACTATATTTTTCTAAAAAATCAACCTTTTAGAAAAATTTGTGTAATTTTAATAGAGCTTAAGAAAATTCCTTCTTAAGCCTATTATTTTAGGCTTAAATCTAAATTCTGCCTTCATACATAATCCTAAATTGGGACAAACACATATCCCATTTACTCATCATTCTTGACCACTTTTTTTCTGCTTTTATTGTTGATAAATAAAGCACTTTTAGTAATGACATATCTGTTGGAAATACGTTTCTATTTCTATTAATTCTTTTATATGTACTATTTAAGCTTTCTATTGCATTTGTTGTATACATGATTTTTCTTATTTCTGCTGAAAACTTGAAGAACACAGAAAGTACTTCCCAATTATCTATCCAACTTTGTATTGCACCAGGATATCTGCTTTTCCATTTTTCATCTAACTCTAATAAATTTGTATAGGCTATTTCTTCTGTAGATGCTTGATACACTGTTTTTAAATCTTTTGCTAATTCTTTCTTGTCTGTATATCTATTCTAACACCACATTGATTTGATGTTCTTTGGATCATTCCTTCTAAAAAATTCCTCTACTAATTCGTTTTTTTCTTTTTCTACTTTTTTACCCATAGAAAAAATCCCTCCTTGATATTTTTTATTTTATCACGGAAGGATTTATTTACACAACTTTTTCTATACTCTCAAGCACTTACTCAAACAATAACAAATTTAACTGAACATAAAAAAACACAGTTAAGATTTGAATCTGGATAAATTATATAATAAAAATGAAATAAATCAATAGAAATCTCAAAAAAAGATATTTTTTTGGGGTAAGGGGAATCCTAACTATATTATGGAAATATTTACCATGTTTAATTGAATATATTGAAAAATCTTAATGTAAGAAGAAATTAGATAGAAATATAAAAATTTAATCTTTATTTCTGTCATATTCAAAAATGATTTGACATATACTAAAAATAGTAGTATACTATATTTAGCTTAAGTTAAAAAATGTCATGGATGGATCGAACTAGGTGTGTGACAGCACATGGTTCTTTTTTTGTTATAAAAATATAATAATAAAATATAAATTTCATAAATAAAGAAAACATAGCTAAATAGTGACAGTGCTATGTTTTCTTAATCGGCTAATTAAATCTCATCTTGTTTTTGGACATTCGATTTGTTGTTATTTTGAATTTGCTCAAGTGCTTGAGTTAATTCTTTTTCTTTTTCTTTTTGTATTAAATTTTTAATCAAATGCCATATTAAGTCAGCATTTGTCATGGCTGAACCTCCTTCCCGTAAGATTTCCTTTCGAGAAAGGATACCGTTATTATATAACGATTAGGAGTATTTGTCTATAAAAACAACACAAAAAAGCAAAAAAAAGTTTGGTAATTTTAAATATAAATGTATCATATTATTTATTAGCAAACTAACTGAAAGGAATGAGCAGTTTGAGTAGTCAAGAAAATAATTTACAAATTTATTGCACATTCAAAGAAGAGAATATAGATTTTCAAACAGTATTACAAAAAGCATTTATAGAATTTATACAAGAAAAAGAAAAATAATTTTTTTGAAATTGTTAAATATAACTGTGCTTGATATAATATTTTTTAGCAGATGATTGCTAAAGAATAGGAGGCGAAAATGATCTTTAGCAATAACAATAATCAAACTTTTAAAGTAGCAATCTATATAAGACTTTCTCGAGATGATGGAGACAAAGGAGAAAGCGAAAGTATTGGAAATCAAAGAGACATCATAAGGAGATATATCAAAGAAAACAACTTGCAATTTATAGATGAATATGTAGATGATGGAATATCTGGGACAACATTTGAAAGAGCTGGTTTTCAAAGAATGATAGCAGATATAGAAAAACAAAGAATTAACATGGTAATAACAAAAGACTTATCAAGGCTAGGAAGAGAATACATACAAACAGGACAATACATAGAAAAATATTTTCCTGAACACAATGTAAGATATGTTGCTATAAATGATGGAATTGATACATTTAAAGATAGTTCCTGTAATGATATAACACCATTTAAATCCATATTAAATGATATGTATGCAAAAGACATTTCTAAAAAGGTAAGAAGTGTCATAAAGGAAAAGCAAATAAAAGGGGAATATATGTGTACAGTTGCACCTTATGGCTATCAAAAAGACAAATTACAGAAAAATCATTTAGTAATTGATGAAAATACAAGCTATATTGTCAAAGATATTTTTAATATGTATCTAAATGGAAATAGTGTTTATTTCATAAGAGATTATTTGAACAAAAAAAATATTCAATCACCTAGTGGCTATACAAAAAAGCAAGCAGAAATAAAAAAGTGGAACAGTGTTACTATTTTAAATATATTATCCAATATGGCATATATTGGAACAACCGTATCTAATAAAAGAGTAAATCTTTCTTACAAATCAAAGAAAAGAATCAAAATGCCAAAAGAAGAATATATCATAATAGAAAACACACATGCTCCAATTATAAGCAAAAAAGATTTTGAAAAAGTTCAATTTTTATTAAATAAGAAGAGTATAAATAGGAAAAATAAGCATGAGTACCTATTTAGAGGATTAATAAAATGCAAGACTTGCCATAGTAATTTAGAAGTAGGAGCAAAGCTTACTACAAATGGAAAAGAAATTAAAAATCCCATTTCATACATAACTTGTAGAAACTCAAAAAAAGGAATTTGTCCATCGCAACATTTAAATTATAATAAGTTTGAAAAAGAAACATTAGGTTATTTAAAAGAATTTTTAAATTTATATGCAGATAAAGATAATTTAAAAAAAGTTTATAAAGATTATAAAAACAATAAAAATAGTAGTATTTCAAAATATCAAAAAGAAATAAAAGCAATAGACAATAAAATAACTAGTATTTTAAGCCAAATCGAAAGTATCTATTTTGATAAGATAAATCATGTTATTTCTGAAGATGATTATTTTAGATATACCAATAAAATAATAAATGAAAGGGATTCATTAATCAATCAGAAAAATGAAATCAAGAAATTAATATGCAATATGAAAGAAAAACAAAATAAAGTTTCAGAAAAGGAAATGAATAAACTAATTAATGAGTTTTTAAACACAACATCAAAAAGTTCAATTTATCAATTAATAGATAGAATAGAAATTGATGAAAATAAAAATATCTATATTCATTTTGCATTTAGTAAATTAAACTGTATGAATGAATATATAAATGAAAAAGCAGAAAATAAACAACTATTAAAACAAGCATAAAAAATTAATTTATGCCTATGAAAGTAAAGTCAACGCCATCTGGATTTACCATAGGCATAATATAAATAGAAGTAGAATTAAAAAGATTTTGCACAGAATAGCCATAAAGATTACTACGTCTAACATAGGAAATACAGTAATCCTCTATAAATTTCATTAGAACAGGAGTAGTTATCCATTCATTTGCATGTATGGAGCCAGAATAAAATACTTTTCTTGGGCCACGTCCTAATTTAATGACATAAATAGGTTTTCCTAAAACACTATTACCAATAGTTTGCACATTGACAAAAGGATAAGTTCTTAATAATAGGCTTAGATTTTGCCTTAAAATATTAGAATGATAAGGAACATTTGTAGAAACAATACTCATAATTAATCACCTAAAATAGTATATGATTTTTGGAAGAAAATATTGATAAATGGTAAGAAATATAGTATAATAAATAAGTATATGGGGATGTAATGGTCTCGACATATTACTAGAAGGATAGATAGCAAGTAGTGGATTCTCGTTGGCCACTTTAAAAAACGGGAAAGTTAAATATAAACGCTGATAATAACGAATTAGCATTAGCTGCCTAATTGCAGCTACATTTTACTCTAATCGCCCACAGATTTCAGTAAAGTGTTATAACCAGTGGGAAACAAAGCTACTTTTGCTTTTAAAGTAGGGGGTATCTTAAAAAGCTATATTTTGTTTTAACTTGTTTGTCAGTGAAAACAAAATGAATATAATAGACAAACTAAACTTGTAGAATTCTATTTGGAAAGTATTATGGACAGGAGTTCGACTCTCCTCATCTCCACCATTTAAAAGGAAAACAGCTTGAAATAGCTAGTTACAGAGATTAAAAATTGAGTGTACACGCTTAATCAAAATAAAAAATTAAAAGGCTTGTATTTGAATAAAAAAAGAAACAATTAAGACTAAAATCTTGATTGTTTTTTTACTATTTTATATAAGATATAAATTTATTAAGAACAAAAATTTGTAAATTTTTACATTGTTTGCTTGTTTTTTAGTAAAATATGTTATATAGTATTTATCATAGGAAATGAATATAAAGCAGATGTGTGTTGCCACTAAACTTCATAGTTTCTAACTATGAGAAAGTGAGGTGGTGTTTATGGTAGAATTTTTACTATTCCTAATTATAGGATTTATGATATCAATAACTATAAACGTAGCCTTATTGACAGTTATATACATACTTTGGACAAATAAGGAATAAATAAAGACACTACATTTTGCTTTTGGACGGCAATGTAGTGTCTTAACGTAAATATATGTGACAACACATTTCTGTGTTTCATTTCCTATTAATATTATACACAGATAAATTTTATTTGTCAAATATAATTTTACTTTATTTGATGAGTACATATCGATAAAAAGATATGAGGTTAGAGAAATAACACTTGAAAAATCTAGTAGAATAATCAAACGCTATATATTACAAATTCTTAAAGATGTGAAAATAGATAAATTATCAACAAAAACATTGCAAGATTGGAAAATATCTATGGAAAAAAGAAATTTAGCAGTAACAACAAAAAAATATTCTTTATTCGCAATTAGCAAAAGTAAAAACAATAAGAATACACGAGTTTAGACATTCTCATGCTTCATTACTTGCTAATATGGGTATTAATATTCAAGAGGTAGCAAGAAGATTAGGACATAAAAAAGTAGAAATTACTTGGGATATATATTCTCATTTGTATCCAAAAGAAGAAGAAAAAGCAGTTGCAATTTTAAATGCTGTATAAAAAAGCGTATATGCTCTGTACACACCAAAACGAAAAATCGTAAATATAGGATTGAAAACAAAAAATACAAAAAGGGTGGAAAGTGGCTTAAAATAAATAAAAATAGGGGTTATAATCTTATTTAAAAATGCAATTTTAATGCAACTAGCTTATTTATAATTATTATCAATATCATTTAATTTTATCGCTAAAATTTCTCCGATTCTCATATCAGTAAAAAGCATTAATAATATGAATTGTTATGCACAATTTGTTAGCGGAATGAGGACAAGCTTTATGGTTTATGCCATTATGACAGCTACTACGTTAAATTAAGAAAGCTGTTTGATTTTGTCAAGTAAAGTGTATAATTTTTTTGAAATAGATGACTAAAAATAGCCATCTATTTTGATTAATTGTTTTAAATCCAATTATTTCTATACCTTATAAGCTATTTATTTCTTTTTTATTTTCTATAGAGTTATTTCATTATTTTTTTGATATATTATACTATCAATATGATAGAAAATTAATAATTAGATAAATTTTAACATATATGAAGTAAACAGACATAGTATCTATTAAAATGATGGTTTTATAAAGGATAAAAAAATAAACTAAAAGTAAAGAGAAAACCAAAAAGTTAATAAATTTTTTGTTTTCTCTTTACTTTTACTATGAAAATTGTGTATAATAGACTGGAAACAAAAAATATGATAAAAAAAGAGAAAAGATAGAACCGATTTGGCGACCGACTATCTTTTCTCCTGTTACACATACACTATGAGTGAATGCTTATTTATATTATACAACCGTAAAGAGATTATGTCAAGGAAAAACTGGTAAAAACTTACTGGAAATAAATGTAATTATTGTTGTCATATTTTCATTTTGTTAAGAATAAACATTTATTAAGAGATACGAAGGAGAAGATTATGTGGGATTTTTTATTAAATATTAGTTTAGGAATGTTACCAGAAGTGTTATATTTTACAGTATTTATTATATTTGTAAAAGGTATAAAAGAAAAAAGAGGATGGTTATTTATTAGCATATTAATATCATATGTAACTTGTGTAATGGTATTAAGATATACTTTATTGTTTTATTTTGCTTTTATATTTATGACATCTGGTTTTTTGAAAATGTTATACAAAGAAAATGTAGATATTATAGATGTGCTAGTGGTAGCAATTTCTACTGTGTATTTAACTGTTGTATCAACAATATCTTACATATTTATAAAAAATGATAATTCAAATTATTGGCTGTTTTATATTATAGCGAGAGTGTTATTGTTTGTTCAATTTATATTTAAAAAACAATATAACAAATTATATAAAAAAGTAAGGAGTTATTGGAATAGAAATAGAGAAAGAGAACAAGGAATAAAAAGTATAAGTGTGAGAAATATTAGTGTTATGATAATAGTGATTTTAATTGCTCTTGTCAATGCTGGTATATCTATAAAAATAAATGGTGGATAGGGGGTGTTAAGATGGATTTGAATTCATGGATTTTCTTCTGTGATACAGAAGATGGAGAATAAAGTTACTTTCTTACAAAGGAGAAAAAATGAAACAGTTTAACTATAAAAATTTATTATTTAATTTAGTAGAATTTATATTTGTAGCAGTAGTAGGATATTTTATAATACCAATTCCGAAAATGTTGTTTATAATAGCAATATTTACATTTGTAAGAGAAGCTATTGGAGGCTCAAAGCATTATAAAAGTCCATATAAGTGTATGTTATGGAGTTTTGTTGTTATGGAATCTTTATTTTTTATAACAAGTTTAGACTTTTTTGTAGGTGTGTGTCTTACAATATTTGCAGGAATTTTGTTATCTAAAGGGGGAGATGTTCCACTTTTTGAATATCATAACAACGTAAATAATAAAAAATATAGAGAGTTAAATACTTATATAGAGACCAATAAAGATAGTGAACAATTGAGAAGATTTGAAGAAAGACTTGTAGATTTTAATAATAAGTATAGTGATAGGTTTAAAATAAATGTCTATGAAATATATAGACTAATCTTTCTCGAAAAAATGAGTTATGAAAAAGTAAAGAAAGCAATGAATTTGCGAGATGACAATCACATCATAACAAATGCACTAGATATGATTTTTATTTGTTTTGATACATATATTGCATCGGAAGGGTATTATAAGAAAGAAGAGAGTAAAGAATTGGCTAAAATAAGCTAATTCTTTATTTTTGTTTAAGGTATTTAAATGATTTTAGAATGTTCTATGTCACAGGGTTAAATTGACAATAAAAATTTAATTAAAGAAATATTATTTGTAGAGAGGGGAGTAATATCACTGTTTCGACGTATGTACATTTGTTTAATTTCATCATCAAAAAGTATAGCAGAAATAAAAAAGGGAAAATGTCAAAACGTGTCGAAAGAGAGAAAGAATTTATAAATTTAATAAAAAGCATTATGAACAATGTTTAACAAAGACATATAATAAAGGAACAGAACAAGAAAAGGCAGAATATTTTCATTATGTATTAGAATGTAAGTTAGTAGTAGGAGAAATGGCAATAAGTATGGCAACAGGTATAGAAATATGTAAAAAGAATAAAAGGGAGTATATAATAAGATTTAAAGCAGGAAGTATACCAACAGTAGAAGAAGAATTCGAAAAGCTAAAGGAAAAAATAAGTAAGATTTTAGAAAAAATGTAAGAGAATTTTTTCACCCTACTTTTATCCTGAAATTTATTGCAAAAGTAATAAAAATATGTTATAATTATATTAAGTATTTGCTTTTATTAAGGAAAGGTGGCTTTTGATTCTCAAATGAGAGGAAGGAGCAAAAATATGAGTAATAGGAAAGCAGACCAGGCGATGGTTAAAAAGAGTGAGGAAACAAAGAGAGAGGAAAATGTTGTTATCGACTATACTTATGATAGGAAAACAGGCCAGGCGACGGTTGAGATAAGTAAGGAAACAGCAAAAATATTACATACTGCTATCGTTTTTTTTGAAAAGGGATTTCAAGAGTCTAATCTGAATATTGGCGAAAACAGTATGAGTTTTTTTTACTTTTCATGCGCTAAGAGACTATTTTATGTCAGGAATGAAGATTGATGGAAGTTATATAATGTTCTTAAATACCGTAAAGGCAAAGATCAAAGAACTACTTGAAATTTGAAACTGTAGACCAAGCGACCTTTCCATTTAGAAGATTGAGCTCGTAATAGGAGCTCTTTTTTTTAATCATGAATATGGAATTAAATTTAAAAAGTAACAATTTTTTTCGTAAAATCCAAATTATTCCAAGAATCATCTTCATATCCAATTGTATAAACATTAGTAGCCCAAATATCCTTATCTAGTATAGCAGTCAAATTCTTATTAGAATTTTTATCGATAAAGCGTTTTACAGAAGTAACAATCTCAAGTTTTGGATTTGCCTTAGCAATTTCAGCAATCAGAAATTTACCTCTTTGATTTAAACCTAAAACTCTAACATAAGGTTGTGTTTTTTTAGAAAGTTCCATATCTTTTTTGGTAATACCTAATAATGCATATAACAAAATTCGTTGAAGACGTGTGGTGGTATATCTTTTTGATTTAATAATATTCAAAAATTCCACAATACTATTACAAGAATTAGCAGCGTTTTTAATAGCAAACTCTAAACCTTCACAAACATCTGGTAATTCTGCGATTTCTTGCGTTTCCATTTTTCTTAAAGTATAGATAATTTCTTTTTCAAATACAGAAACATCAGGAACAATATGTCCTGTTTTAATATTTTGTATTAAAGTAGCATAACTAGGAGCAGGTATTAAGTTCTGTAAAGGCTTAAAACCATTATTCTTAATAATATTTCGAATGGCTGTGCTACTAGCTATATTTCCTGTGTAACTTAAATCATTATAACCAGCTTCATATCTTGGGATACAAACTGGTTGTATATTGCTTTTTAGTTTTCGAATAGCTTTTAAATATTCAATTCCTAAAATATTATTAGGAGAAGAAAGTACATTGGCATATTTTCTAATATCGTTTAAATACATCATTAAAGCACTTTCACGAGCCTTAGGAAAAGAAACCCCTTTTTTTAATTCATGAGATAATAAAGTTTTATATCTTCTTGGTTCACGATATAAAACATCAGCACATTTATTTAAAATTTCAATATCAGCTGTTTCTGAACCAAAAGAGATATAGTCAACCACTTTTAAAGAATCAAGAATTTTAAGACTACCTTCGGCAAAGTTTTCAGCACTTGAAACAGAATATAAAACAGGTAATTCAATGACTAAATCAACACCACATTGAATAGCAGCTTCTGCTTTTGACCATTTATCCATTAAAGAAGTGCTTCCACGCTGAGTAAAGTTCCCACTCATAATGGCAACTGTGTAACTAGAACCTGTCATTTCTTTTGATTTTTCTAAATGGTACAAATGCCCATTATGAAAAGGATTGTATTCTGCAACAATACCCAAAACTTTACTCATAAGAATCCCTCTTGATTTCATTTTTTTATTTATGCTATAATAGTATCATAAAAAACAAAAAAAGACAAATAGAAAGGACAAATTTATGGAAAAAGTTATCATTTATACAGATGGTGCCTGTTCTGGAAATCCAGGACCAGGTGGCTGGGGTGCTATCCTAATGTACAAAGAAAATAAAAAAGAAATAGCAGGTGGAAAAGAAGATACGACCAATAATGTCATGGAATTGACAGCAGTAATAGAGGGATTAAGGCTTTTAAAATTCCCCTGTGAAGTAGAGATATATAGTGATAGTGCTTATGTAGTGAATGCTTTTCAGCAAGGCTGGATGGATAATTGGGTAAAAAATAATTGGAAAACAGCAGGAAAAGCCCCTGTTAAAAACCAAGAACTTTGGCAGGAGTTGAATGATTTAACAAAAATTCACAAGGTTACCTTTCATAAAGTAAAGGGACATAGTGATAATGAATTTAATAATCGATGTGATGAGTTAGCCAGAAATGCCATTAAATAATTATTACATTTCTGTAACATTAAGGAAAAATATTGAAATATTTTGTAGATTCCAGTATAATAAAATATAGGGAGGAATCACATGAATACCTTTGCGGATTATATATTAGAAGAAGAAGAATTAGATGCTAAAATGGAAATAACCTATTATTTGTCAAAAAAGACAAATATATTTTTTGACAAGTCTACTGTATTCAAGACAGAAATTGCAAGGTTATTTTTAAATTATTCCAAAATTCAAGTAGATAAAAATTTTGTTTTAACAGCTTGTTTGCTATGCAATTGTAAAAAAATTGAAGAAGCACAAGACCTGAATAAAATTCATACTTATGCAGAAGAAGGAGCTAAGTATTTAAGAGAAATAGGATTCGGAAAGAGATTTTGTAAAATATGTCAAGGAGTGAATCGATATAGTGGTAGTAATCCAAGAGAAAAAGAAAGTGATATCTTGGAATTGGTAGACCAATTTGGAGGAATGTTATTAAATAGACCAGAGAGAATTGGTTTTAAACCAGATGAAGCTCTTGTCTTGTTAGAACATAGAAATTTAAAGTCAGAATATAATCGCTACTTAAACACTTTTATTGAATTTGTTAATTTTTTAGAAAAAATACAAATGAAAGATTTGGTACATATGACTGCTTTCAGAAAACTGATTAAAATATACAATGAGACAGAAGAATTAACCAAATTTATTCAAAAAGTAGTGTATGAATTTGAACCTAAAATCGATTCATTAATTGCTGAACAGAACAAAGAAATAACATCAGAAATGTTTCGTAAAGTGGAAAAATCAAATCGACCATTATTTAGTGAAGAAACAACTCGAAAAATCATGGCACATATACATGATGCTCCTAATATAGGAGTTAATAATGATGAATGAATGTTATTCATAAAAAATGATAAGAAATTGCTAAAAGGAATCATCTTTTTGGCAATTTTTAAAAATTAGGCAACTAGAAAGGAAAGAGGAAAATGTACGAAATATTTGCAGATTTACATGTACACATAGGAAGAAGCGAAAATGGAAAACCAATTAAAATAACAGCAGCAAGGAGTTTGAATTTTGCCAATATTGCCAAAGAATGTGCAGACAGAAAAGGAATCAATGTAGTTGGCATCATAGATTGTGCTTCTCCTTACGTAATAGAGGATATTGAAAACTTTTTGAAAACAGGAGAGGCTTATGAATTAGAAGATGGGGGCATTATCTACAAAGATAAAGTATGTATTTTATTGGGAAGTGAAGTAGAAACTTCAGAAAAGGGAAGAAATGGAAAGTGTGGAAGTGCCCACAATATATGTTTTTTTCCTCATTTAAAAGATATAAAAGGTTTTTCAAATGAATTAAGTTATCATTTGAAAAATATCACATTAAGTACACAAAGAACTGATTTGTCAGGATATGATTTAATTGATATCGTAGAAAAATATAATGGGATTTTAATTCCAGCTCATGTATTCACACCACATAAAAGTTATTATGGAAATTGTACAGATAGGCTAGAAAACATATTCAGAGAAAAGTTTGATAAAATATTTGCCATCGAATTGGGATTAAGCTCTGATACTTATTTGGCAGATACCATTTCAGAACTAGAAACCAGAACTTTTTTAACAAATTCAGATGCTCATTCCTTACCTAAAATTGCAAGAGAATATAATAAAATGCAAGTAGAAGATATTTCTTTTAAGGAAATTGTAAGAGCCTTAAAAAATGAGGAGGGAAGAAAAGTTCTTGCTAATTATGGACTAGACCCTAAACTTGGAAAGTATCATAGAACTTATTGTGATGATTGCCAAGATTCTATTGAAACAAAAGAGCCAGTCGAAACATGTCCAACATGTGGAGGGAAAAATGTAACTTTTGGTGTTTTTGACCGAATTGAATTATTGAAGGATAAAAAAGAAACGAAAAGTCCTTCTCATAGACCACCCTATATATATCAAGTACCACTGGGTTTTATTCCAGGTGTTGGAGGAAAAACCATAGATAAATTGCTAGATACGTTTGAAACAGAGATGAATATTTTGCACAAATTGTCTAGAGATGACATAGAGGCAGTAGTAGGCGGAAAAGTAGCAAATTATATTGTAGATGCTAGAGAAGGAAAAATGAAAATTCACTCTGGCGGTGGTGGAAACTATGGAAAAGTGAAAACATGATTTTTGTGACAAGAGGGGCGTCCCTTTTTGTCACATTTGTTATTTTTTAAAAAGGTTATTATATTTTTTAGGAAGCAACATTTCGGGGGGACCAACAAACTACAGTCTGTTAAGAATTTACAGACTGTGTGATGTTGGGAGTTGCAAATAAAAAATGATAATAACCTTTTATAAGTTATTGGTTGTGACAAAAAGGGACGCCCCTCTTGTCACAAAAATCATTTTGGAATAGTTCTAAAAAACTCCTTATCGAATACACATTATGTATAAAGATAAGGAGAATTTTATGAAAAGAAACAAACAATTAAAAATATTAGAAATTATAAAAGAGCATGTTATCAATAATAAAAAAGAATATATGATTGTGACACTATTATTTATGATAGGAATATTCCTTGGGGTACTTTTCGTAAATAATATACAAGAAAATCCAAAATTAGAAATTATAAATTATGTAAAAGGTTTTATAGAAAAAATGAAAACAATGGAAACCTTAAATCATATGGAATTATTAAAAAATAGTATAGGACAAAACATTTTATTAGCTATTATTTTATGGTTTTTTGGAACGACTGTGATAGGCATACCAGTTGTTTTTGGACTGATAATATATAGAGGTTTTTGTTTAGGCTATACCATTGCAGCATGCATTACAGTGGTAGGATTACCACAAGGAATATGGTTAGTGCTAATTTTGCTGTTATTACAAAATATACTATTTATACCAGCTATCTTAGCGTTAGCGGTTAGTGGTTTTAAGTTATATAAATCCATTATAAAGGATAGAAACAAAGAAAATGTAAAAATAGAGGTGGTAAGACATACTATTTTTTCCTTTATTATGTTACTAATTTTAGTCATTTCATCGGTAATAGAAATCTTTTTATCCATGAATCTTTTTAAGGTGTTAGTAAAATATTTTTAAAAAATATTTAAAAATGTATTTACAATTTTGAATTTCTTTGATATAACTATATATAGTTTATGTTAATACATTATTTTAAATTATAAAAGGGTAGGGGAAATATATGGAAAGACAGTTAAAATATTTTTTCGATTTTTTGGAAAATGAGAAAAAATTATCAGAAAACACATTACAATCTTACAAAAGAGATTTAAAACAATTCAGAAGATATTTAGAAGCATGTGAGCTTCATTACAACAGAGTAAAAGAAGAAGATATGAAAGATTATATTAGAGAACTA
This sequence comes from uncultured Clostridium sp., assembly GCA_948470605.1. Classification (GTDB taxonomy): domain Bacteria; phylum Bacillota; class Clostridia; order TANB77; family CAG-508; genus CAG-269. The sequence continues at coordinate 47,315 of CAOKPI010000008.1, forward strand.
CAAGAAGAGGGGAAGAAACCATCTAGTATTTCTAGATGTATTGCATCGATACGTTCATTTTATCAATTTATATTAAAAAATAAAAAGATAAAAATAGATCCAACACAAAATATTCAATCACCAAAAGTTGAAAAAAGAGTTCCAAGTATATTAACATCTAAAGAAGTTGAACTATTATTAGACCAACCAAAAGATATTGATTTAAAAGGAATCCGTGACAAGGCAATGCTTGAATTTGCTTATGCAACGGGAATGAGAGTAACAGAAATTGTTTCGTTAAATATGGAAGATGTTAATTTAGAAGAAGGATATGTAACTTGTAAACATGATACCAAACAACGTAACATACCATTAGGAAACATGTCACTAAAAGCATTAAAAGAATATGTAGATGAAGCAAGAGATATTTTAGTAAAAACAGCAGACGAAGAGGCTTTATTTGTTAATATTAATGGTAGTAGATTAACCAGACAAGGTTTCTGGAAAATTATTAAATATTATAAAGAACAAGCTCATATTACGAAGGATATTACACCACATGTTTTGAGACATTCTTTTGCCACTCACCTTTTACAAAATGGAGCAGATTTAAAAGCCATTCAAAATATGTTGGGACATTCTGATATTTCATCTACACAAGTGTATATGCAATTTCAAGATGACGGTTTAAAGAATGTTTATAGAAAAGCTCATCCAAGAGCATAATAGATTAGAAAATAAGAAAAGAATTATTATTTGTGAGAAATGATAGTTCTTTTTTTATGGTTATGTAACTCTTGACTGATTATGTAAAATATTATACAATAAAAGCATAGAATTTAAATATTTGTTGCATGAAATTAAGTGACAAAAAATTCTAATACTGATGGAAAGGTTTTTAGAAAGATGGTGAGTGAAAAGGAGGATGTGACATGACGAAAGCAGAGGAATTTGCGAATCTTGCAAAAAGTCAGAAAACTACTTTATTTAATCGGATTTATTATTTTTTTCTGATTAGAAAATTGAGAAGAGCAGCCAAACAACATTATTCAGGTTATGAATTTTATGATACTACTTTTAATCCGTACATAAAGAAAAGATTAAAAGAAGAGAAATTTAAGGTAAAAAAACGAAAGAATAAAAAAGGAAAGCAGTATACATCAGTGGAATGGATTTACAAGAAAAAAAATAAAGGTAGCGATACTACGATAGACTAACTTATGAACCATTATCTAAAAACCAGACCATGAGAAAAGGGAAATAGCAAATTGTTATTTCCCTTTTCAAATGTGCGACAGGCATGTCGTTTAGCTTATTGGTGAAAGTCCATAGTGGAGGTAGA
>CAOKPI010000009.1 GCA_948470605.1 uncultured Clostridium sp.
ATTTATATTTTATCATATTTATGCGAAAAAGTTATTTTTTTCCAATAAAATGTAGTGAAATTTTATTTATTTCACTACGTTTTTTCTTTTATTCAGTTTCATTCGTTATTACTACCTCAAATGTTGGAAAAGTAACATTTGGGGTAATTTTGTGAATGAGACAAGTTTCTTTCAAATAAACTAGAATAATACAAATTAGTAAGGGAGATGCTTTCATGGAAGAAATATTAAAAACAACCATGTTAGGCTTGTTTTTTGGGACATTTGGTACTACCTTAGGAGGTATCATAGGAGTCATCATAAAAAAGCATTCTAATAAATTTTTAAGCTTTATATTAGCATTTGCTTCTGGATTAATGATGGCTGTTATATGTTTTGATTTAATACCAGAAGCTTTAGAAATTAGCACAATAGCAAATATAGTATTAGGAATTGTTGCAGGAATTATAGCTATGATATTTTGTGATTTACTAGTAGAGAAGAAATTCAATCAAAAAGTTCAATTCAAAAAAGGAAACGATACTTTGCTAAAAACAGGAATTATTGTATCCATTGGATTAGCAATTCATAATTTTCCAGAGGGATTGGCGATAGGTTCTGGCTTTGAAGCATCTATGAGATTGGGATTGAGCTTGGCTTTGGCTATTTGCTTACATGATATACCAGAAGGAATATCCATGGCAGTACCAATGAAAAACGGAGGAATGAAAATATCAAAAGTAATATTTTATGTAGTATTATCAGGAATAACAACAGGGGTAGGAGCCTTCTTTGGTGCCATCGTAGGGTCCATATCAGAGGAAATAATCAGTATTTGTCTAAGCTTTGCTGCTCGGTGCCATGTTATATATTGTATCAGGAGAATTAGTACCGGAAGCCAATACTTTATATCATGGAAGAATGACAGCTGTCCGGAAATATGATAGGATTTTTAATTGGTATTTTTGCGACAACTATTTAGGGACAATTGGGGATTTCTTAGCTGTAGCATTTTAATGCGTACAGATAAGTTATGCCTTTAGGTTCGTTTCCTTTGCTCCTAATTACCATACCAAAACACGAAAAAATGTTTGAAAATTTTGTTATTTCTATTGACTTTTGAAGCCAGTAATTGTATAATTTAACAAGAAAATAAGAGAGAGCAGAATGTGCTTGCCACCTACAAAAAATATATAAAGTCAATCAATAGAAGGAGAAAAAGATGAAAAACGTTTTAGAAGGATTAAATGACAAACAATATGAAGCAGTAGTAAACACAGAAGGACCATGCCTAGTAATTGCTCGGTGCAGGAAGTGGAAAAACAAAAGTATTAACCCATAAGATAGCCTATTTAATAGGAGAAAAAGGAGCCAAACCATGGGATATATTAGCCATCACATTTACCAATAAAGCAGCCAATGAAATGAAAGAAAGAATCGCAAATCTAGTAGGAGATTTAGCAAAAGACATCTGGATGGGAACTTTCCACTCCATTTGTGTGCGAATTTTAAGAAGATTTATCGACCGAATCGGATTTGATTCTTCCTTTATCATATTTGACACAACAGACCAAAGAGCACTAGTAAAAGCTTGTTTAAAAGATTTAGCCATAGATGATAAATTATTCACAGACAGAAGTGTGTTATCTGAAATTAGTAATGCTAAAAATGAAATGTTAGAGCCAGAACAATATACACTAAGGGTTAATGGAGATTTCAGAAAAGAAAAAATAGCAACCGTTTATGAATTATACCAAAAAAGATTAAGAGAAAACAATGCCATTGATTTTGATGACATTATTAACTATACCATAAAAATCATGATGGAAAACCCAGACATATTAGACTATTACGCGAATAAATTTCAATATGTGTTAGTAGACGAATATCAAGATACCAATAAAGCACAATTCACTTTAATTACGCTATTTGCTTCGAAAAATGGAAACATTACAGTAGTTGGAGATAATGACCAACGGAATCTATTCTTTTAGAGGAGCAGATATTTCAAACATATTAAACTTTGAAAGAGATTTTCCTGGAACAAAAATCATAAAATTAGAGCAAAACTACCGTTGTACCCAAAATATTTTAAAAGCAGCTAATAGTGTCATAAAAAATAATGAGGTCAAATACAAGAAAGAACTTTGGACACAAAACGATGAAGGAAATTTGCCACAGGTGTATCAAGCAGACAATGAATATGACGAAGGAGCTTATATTGTAGAGCAAATCGAGCATTTAAAAAGAGAAGAGTACTATAAATACTCAGATTTTACTATCTTATATAGAATGAATACACAATCTAGAGCAATAGAAGATATTTTAAGAAGAGAAAATATTCCTTATAAAATCATAGGTGGTTTAAAATTCTATGAAAGAAAAGAAATCAAAGACATCATCGCTTATTTACGATTAATACAAAACAGTAGTGATAATTTAAGTTTAAAAAGGATTATCAATGAGCCCAAAAGAGGAATTGGAAAAACAAGCTTAGAAAAAATAGAGCAATTAGCTATTACTAACGAACTTTCTATGTATGAAATCATTAAAAAAGCAGATGAATATGGGCTAAATAGAGTCTACCTAAATTCAAGAGAATTTGTTAATATCATAGAGGAATTACGAGCCAAAAAAGATAATATGACAATCTCAGAATTAGTCAAAGTAACCCTTAAAAAATCTGGTTATAGCAAAGCATTAGAACAAGAAAATACAATCGAGGCAGAAAATAGAATTGCCAATTTAGAAGAATTTTTAACAGTAACCATAGAATTTGAAGAAGAATTTGCAGAAAATTCATTAAGTGAGTTTTTAGAAGGAATCACCCTATCAAGTGATTTAGATAATATGGAAGAAGAAGAGGAATCTGTTACTTTAATGACCCTTCATAGTGCGAAAGGACTTGAATTTCCAGTTGTATTCCTAGTTGGAATGGAAGAAGGAATTTTTCCGGGGCACCAATCTATGATGGAGCCAAAGGAATTAGAAGAAGAGAGAAGATTATGCTATGTTGGCATTACAAGAGCTAAGGAAAACCTATTTTTAACTTGTAGTAAACAAAGGACGATATTTGGTTCTACCAGTTATAATCCAGTATCAAGATTTTTAGAAGAGATTCCGCAAGAATTATTAGAAGGATATGAGCAAGCATTTGGACAAATTTCCAATAAGGACGAAATGTTCAAAGATTCTCCTTATACCTGGAGTTATGGAAGTAAAAACAATTCTGCTGTAAAAACTTATAAAGTAAATGAAAAAGAGCCAGTTATGGCGGCTAAAAGTAGTAGTAATTTTGCTTTTCGAACAGCAGAAAGCTTCTTAAACAATCTAGGTAAAAAAGCCTCTCATAGCAATACAGCTGATTTATCACAATATAAAGCAGGTGTGAGAGTGTTTCATAAGAAATTTGGAGAAGGTACCATCAACCTAGTAGAACCAGAAGGAGAGGACTTAAAAGTGGATATTAACTTTGACAAAGCAGGACATAAGAGATTAATGGCGAAATTTGCCAATCTAGAAATTATAAAATAAAAAAACCCCAGTTTCGAACAAACTGGGGTTTTGTACATTAAAAATGTATAAAATTTCCCAAAATGGAAAGACTAAAGAAAGAATATGAAAAGAAAGGAAGGATAAAAATGGCAGACTTAAATCAAATTGAATTACAACATCTAAGACATCTAATAGGAGCGCATGAAACCGCATACCAAAAATTAAACACTTATTCTTCACAAGCTGTTGACCCTCAAATAAAACAACTATTTTCAAAGTCAGCACAAGATGCATTAAATACAAAACAAAAATTAATGACATTTTTAAACAATTAAGAGGAGGTAAAAAGAATGGATGAAAAGATAATGGTAAACGATATTTTAGGAAATGTAAAAGCAGATTTGACAGCATATCAAACTGCTATATCAGAATGTGAAAATATGCAATTAAGACAAACTTTTCAACAAATCAGAAACAATGATGAAAGTTTTCAATATGAATTATTTAAAATAGCACAATCAAAAGGATATTATGTTCCAGCACAAAAAGCAACTACGACTGAAATCAGCACAGTAAAAACAGAATTGCAATAATATCCGAAAAGATGATTTTAGGGACTGGGACATAGGGACACGGGGACGTAGATAATGTCCCTATTTTTTTTCTTTTTATTTCAAGTTATAAAAAAAGGGACATTATCTACGTCCCCGTGTCCCCCTCCGTCCCCAGAATCATCTTGCCGAATTGGCAAAATTTAAAAATAGGAGATAAATGAAATAAAAAGAAGATAAACATATAAAAAGGAAAAAAACTTACGGAAATTCAGAATACAAACTCATTGCAAAAAACAAAAAAATGCAATACTATAATACTGAATTTTAAATTCATGATAAGAAAAAATAATCAAGATACAAAGGAGATTGATATCGAAGATGTTAAAAAAAGTAATGATACATACGAGAAGAAGTATAAAATTTATCGTACTTTTTATGATTTCAACTTTTTTAATAATAAGTACAATTGCCCTTTTATATAAGCCTACCTATAGTGTTTTTATGAATGGAGAGCAATTAGGATATACCGAAAACAAAGCAGAATTACAACAAAAAATCAATACATACATAGAAAATGGGGAAGAAGAAAGCAAGAGTGTGGCATTTGTACAAGTGGCTAATCTTCCTAATTACAAATTATGCTTGTTAAAAAAGGATGTTGTAGCAAACGATGAAGAAATATTTGGACAAGTTAAAGAACAAGGAGTTACCTACTATCGTTATTATGCTATATTAGATAATCAAGAAGAAAAATTTTATGTTTCAAGTTTTGAAGAAGCAGAAAAAGTAGTCAACACTTTAAAAGAAAAGAACAGTTCTAATATAGAACATATATCAATTGTAGAAAAATATGAACAAAAATTAGAGGGCTTAATTAGCTCAGAAGAAGCGGTATCAAAATTATATAAAGAAACAGATAAAACAGCTACAGTAGCACAAAATAAACCCAAAAGCAAAGGTACTAAATATGAGGCAACAGGAAATGTTAATACAGCACTTACAACATCAGGAGGAAAAGCAAACATTGGAGTAGCTCTAATTAGACCAATAGCTGGAACCATTACATCTAGATTTGGTGTTAGAAGTAGCATCCGAGTTTCCTCTCATACGGGTCTAGATATTGCCGCATCAACAGGAACTCCAATTGCTGCGGCAGCATCAGGAACTGTAACTTTTTCAGGCTATAAAGGTTCCTATGGCAATATGATTGTAATATCTCATGGAAATGGAGTACAAACTTATTATGGACATTGTAGCAAATTATATGTATCAGCAGGAACACAAGTATCACAAGGACAATCTATTGCAGCTGTTGGTTCAACAGGAAATTCAACAGGGCCACATTTACATCTAGAGGTAAGATTGAATGGAGTTGCTTATAATCCACAAAACTATGTATATTAAAAATAAAAACAATTCGAACTGTAAAAAGCCGAATTGTTTTTTCAAAATTAAAAATAATTAAATCCGATATCGATGGCATTTTTCTTAATTAAAACTTTTCCATGTTCTAATAGTTTGCATTCGAAATGATTAGAAAAAGAAGGAAAATTTCCAAATTCCGATAAAATAGCATAAAGTAAATCTATATTATCGTGTTCTGTATCTAAATGCTTTAAAACTAAATAATAGGTATCTTTCCATAAATATAGGACCGTATTTTTAGCTAATTTCTTAAGATTCAATTTATGTATGGTATTTATGGCATGGCAACATTCACAGAAGGTATCAAAATTCTCAAAAGAACAGATAAGTTGCCCACTTGAACTATCAAAGTGTTTTCTTTTAGCAATTAGTTTTTTCTTTTTGCTATTTTTTTCAGGTAAGAATTTTGTAATGGTAAAAACAACAACATCATCGAAAGAAGAAAAAGCTTCAATTAATAATTTATAACCATCTGTATAAAAAGCAACCTCCTTTTCTGCTTTTTTTAATATGTCAGAAAAGATTTCTTGTGTCTCAATGGCTTTTGCCATAATATTATGCACATTGGCATGATTTAACCCCAGCTCATCGGAATTAATAATAACACGGATTTTGTTATCCGTAAGTTTTTCAATTTTCATAAAGTAAATTCCTCCTTAATTACTACTAATTATATTATACTACTTATATTATTATATGGAAAGGGACAATTTTTGGTAATTATAATTAGCTTTTATTAATTTTATAGGCAAAATTTATTATATTTTTTCTAAAGTAACTCTCAAAAATCTAATAATTTACTTGAAAAAATTGCTAATTCAAGATATAATACCAAAAGTAGAATAAAAATGCAATAGCCGTAGCAAAATTACAAAAGTTGGAGGTAAAAATAATGACAAAAGAGAAAAATATATGGATATTATTAATATTTATTTTATCAGGACTAGTAGTAGGGGGATTACTAGGAGAATTAGCATCAAAAGTAAGTTGGCTTTGGTGGTTATCATACAGCCAAAGTTTTGGACTAGAAAATCCAATTGTATTAGATTTAAGCGTACTAAAAATCACGTTTGGTTTGATGTTTAAAATTAGCATATCCAGTATTATTGGAATGGTGCTTGCGATATTCATATATAAAAAAGTATAATAGGGGCAATTAGAACAAGAAAGGAACGGTTTTTTTGCCAATTAAAATAAAAGAATTACCAGAATTAGAAAGACCCTATGAAAAGCTAGAATGGTATGGAGAGAAAACATTATCCAATGCGGAATTACTAGCTATTATCATAAAGACAGGAACAAGAGAAGAAACCTCTGTCCAATTAGCACAAAAAATATTGAATCTAAATGATACAAAAACAGAAGGTATCAATTTTTTACGAAATATAACCATAGAAGAATTAATGCAGATTAATGGGATAGGGAAAGTAAAAGCAATTCAATTAAAAGCAGTTGGAGAATTAGCCAATCGAATGATGATGCCAACCAATTTTAAAAAAATAACCATAAAAGAACCTTATGATTTAGCCAAAATCATGATGGAAGAGTTAAGGTTTGAAAAAGAGGAAATCGTGAAAATTGTGATACTAAATAATAAAAATGAATTACTAAAAATGAAGAATATTGCGATTCGGAGGAACTAATTTTGCCAATGTTTCTATCACAGACATTTTAAAAGAACCCATCAAAATGAAAGCGCCTAAGATTATTTTAGTACACAATCATCCAAGTGGAGATGCCACACCAAGTGAACAAGATATAGTATTTACCAATCAATTATACGATGCCACAACTTTATTAGGAATTCAATTATTGGACCATTTGGTAATAGGAAATAAAGCTTATACTAGTATTTTTTCAAAAATGATTTCAGAAACAAAAGACGAAATGAGACAAGGGGGACAGGTTTAGTTTGTCTCATAAATTAAGTAGAAAAATGTCGAGGAAATGAAATGACAAAAAATATGAGACAAATTAAACCTGTCCCTATTGTCTCAAAAGAAAGGAAAGAAGAAATGAAATTTTTTACATTTGGCTCAAAAGATATAGGAATTGATTTAGGAACAGCTAATATTTTAGTAACATTAAAAGGAAAAGGAATTGTATTAAAAGAACCATCTGTTGTTGCTATTGACAAAAAAACAGGTGCGATTATGGCAACAGGAAATGAAGCAAAAGAGATGTTACGGAAGAACACCAGAGCAAATCAAAGCAGTTAGACCATTAAAAGATGGTGTCATTGCAGATTTTACAGCCACACAATTAATGCTTAAAAATTTAATTGAAAAAGTAGGAAGAAGATATAGTATAGGAAGACCAAGAGTAGTAGTTGGTGTACCTTCTGGAATCACAGAAGTAGAAGAAAGAGCAGTAGAAGAATCTGTCATGCAAGCAGGAGCCAAAGAGGTATATCTTATTGAAGAGCCAATGGCAGCAGCTATTGGAGCAACTTTAGATGTAGGAGAACCAAGTGGAAATATCATTGTAGATATTGGAGGAGGAACGACAGAAGTAGCTGTTATTTCACTAGGAGGAATTGTTGTAAGTCATTCTTTACGAGTAGCAGGAGATGAACTAGATGATGACATTATCAATTATATCAAACGTGAAATGAATTTAGCAATTGGAGAAACAACAGCAGAGCAGATAAAAATGCAGATAGGATGTGCTAGTCCATTGATGACAGAAATGTCTATGGAGGTAAGAGGGAGAGACTTAACAGATGGATTGCCTAGAAATGTAAAAGTAACTTCAACGCAAATAGAGGAAGCAATCAGAGAATCAGTTGGTAAAATTGTAGAAATTGTAAAAGTAACATTAGAAAAAACACCACCAGAATTAGCCTCTGATATTATGGAAAAAGGAATTATATTAGCAGGTGGAGGAGCCTTAATTCAAAATTTGGATAAATTACTAAATAAAGAAACAGGGATGCCAGTTTATGTAGCAGAAGAACCACTAGATTGCGTGGTAAGAGGAACGGGAAAAACGTTAGAGGACTTAGAAAGGCTAAAAACTGTTTTAGTCAATAGCAGAAAAAGAAGATAAGGAGTAAAAAATGTATCGAAATAAAAAAGCCGGAGTGATAGGCGTTATTATAACCATTATTATTTTAGTATTAATTGTTATTTTTTCCAATGGGGATTCTGATAATTCTTTCTTTGAAAATGCAGCAAGTAACCTAGTTATGCCAATTCAAAATGGGCTAACCTATTTGAAAAATAAAATAGGTGGTAATCATACATTTTTTACAGATATCAATCATTTAAAAGAAGAAAACAAGAAATTAAAAGAAGCGAATAGTGAATTAGAACAATCATTAAGAGAATTGGAAAACATCAAAACGCAAAATGAAACGTTAAAGGAATATCTAAATTTGACAGAAAAATATGGAGAATACAAAACCATACCAGGATATGTTATCAACAAAGACATTAGCAATTATTCTAAAACAATTATTATTAATATTGGAAAAAACGATGGTGTAGAAGAAAACATGACAGTCATTGGAGACAAAGGATTAGTGGGACATGTTATTTCAGTTACCAATTCAACAGCTAAAGTACAAACTATTATTGACACAGCAAGTTCTGTTAGTTGTTCTATGAGTACGACAAAAGATAGTATTGTATGTAAAGGAACTTTAGATGACAAATCTTCTTTAAAGGCGATGTATATTCCAACAGATGCGAATATCATTCAAGGAGACAGTATAGAAACTTCTGGATTGGGAGGCATTTACCCAAAAGGAATTTATATTGGAGCAGTCAAAAAAGTTATTAACACACAAAATATGACAGATAGGTATGCGATAGTAGAAGCGGCAATTGATTTCGATAAATTAGATACGGTACTAGTGATAACCAATAAGTAAAGAGGTGAACCAGATGAAAAAAACAATCATTCATATAGCTTTAATCTTAACTACTATTCTTATCTATATTTTGCAAGCTAATTTTTTTAATTGGTTTAGTATAGCAGGAATTATGCCTAATTTATTGGTTGTATTTGTTTTGTTCATAGGATTATTTGGAGATAAAACAATGGGAACAATATATGGAATGGTAATAGGGTTAGTATTAGATTTAATCCTAGGAAAAAGTGTAGGAAATAATATGATTTGTTTAGGTTTAATAGGATTTTTGGCAACTATATTTGACAAGAATTTTTCCAAAGATAGTAGAATGACAATTATGGTTATGGCAGTAGCAGCAACCGCTATTTTTGAAATCCTGTCTTATGTATTAAATTATGTTTTAGTTTCTGCTAATCTGGAAATATTGAATTTTATTAAGATTTTGAGCATAGAGATTGTGTATAATTTGATTTTGACTATTATTTTGTATCCGTTGATGCAGAAATTTGGGTATTATATAGAGAATGAATATAAGGGGAATAGTATTTTGACAAAATATTTTTAAATAATTGTTACAATTTATAACTAAAATAAGTAATAACAAAATTTATTAGTATTTTTTCTAAAGTAACTCCCAACTGCGGACCAACTGTAACAAAAGTAACAGTTGGTAACCTTGTCGGTCCCCCCGATTTGTTACTTTATAAAAAATAGAATGAAACTTTCTAACATATTAACATTTAAGAAATAGAGAAGAAAGTTTAAGAAAGAAGGTGATAATTTGGTAAGAAGAAACACCAAAAAGAAAAAAGTCAATATCAATTTAAGATTTAATATTCTAACAGTTTTAATTTATATTGTCGGTATTGTTTTAATTGCTAGATTATTCAGCCTTCAGATTGTGCATGGAGCAGAATATAGAGAACAATCTAATACACGATTAACAAGAGAAAGTATTCTAGAAGCTTCCAGAGGAGCGATTTTAGATAGAACAGGGACAGAGCTAGTTACCTCAAATATGACATTTTCTTTAGAGATGTATAAAAGTAAAGTAGATACTGATACGCTTAATACAGCCATTTTAAATATGATACAAGTATTGGAAAAGTATGAATGCTCGTATTCTGATAGCTTTCCTATTAGTATTGACCCTTTCACCTTCACAATTAGTGACGAAGCCTTAAAAAACTGGAAGAAATCAAATAATCTTGAGGAAGATATATCAGCAGAAAAAGCTTTTTATCAATTCAAAGACAAATATAAAATCAAAAATGCGAATATACAAGAGGTTAGAAAAATAATAGCGATTCGTTATTTAATTTCTCAAAAAGGTTATAGCAGTACAAGGTCAGTAACCATTTCAAAAAATATTCCAAGAGAAGCGGTAGCCGAATTTAGCGAAGGTTCTGATAGATTTGCTGGTATTAATGTAGTAGTAGAGCCAGTTAGACAATACACCTCTGGAAATTTAGCTTCTCATATATTAGGCTATGCAGGAACCATTAGTAGTGAAGAATATGAAAGCAGAAAAAACTATTATAATCAAAATGACATGATTGGAAAAACAGGAATTGAATATGTATTTGAAGAATATCTAAAAGGAAAAAATGGAACCAAGCAAATTGATATGGCAGTAGATGGAACAACAACAGCTGAATATATTGGGCAAGAAGCTATTGCGGGTTCAGATATTGTTCTTACCATTGATGCCAACCTTCAAAAAACAGCTGAAAATGCATTAGCTTCCAACATACAAAAAATAGCCACAGGAGGTTTTGGAAAAGCTTATGATGCAAGAGCTGGTGCTTGTGTAGTCATGAATGTCAACTCTGGTGAAGTATTAGCGATGGCTAGTTATCCAGACTATAATCCAGCTGACTTTATCGGAGGTATCAGCCAAGAAGCCTGGAATAATTATACCAATAATGAGGCAAAGCCACTGGTTAATAAAGCCATACAAAATTCTTATTCACCTGGTTCTATCTTCAAAATGATAACAGCCATAGCAGGATTAGAATCAGGTGTTATCGACCTAAGAACCAAAATTAATGATACAGGAATTTATACAAAATACAGAGATTACCAACCAAAATGTTGGCATTATACAGACTATCATACTGGGCATGGATGGGTAGATGTTTCAGGAGCCATAGAGAAATCTTGCAATTACTTTTTCTATGAAACAGGAGATAGAATGGGAATTGATAAACTAGTAGAAATTGCTAGATATTTTGGATTGGGAAATAAAACAAGAATTGAATTACAAGGAGAAACAGCAGGCGTTTTAGCAAGTAGAGAAGCCAAGTCAAAAATGCACCCAGATGACCCAAATTGGAATCCAGGAAATACTTTAAATGCTGTTATTGGACAAGGAGATAATGAATTTACGCCTTTACAAATGGCAAAATATATTAGTATGCTTGCTAATGGTGGAAGAAGAATGAATGTCAGCCTTGTCAAGACAATTAGAAATGCAGATGGATCTGAAGTTTCTAGAGAGGATATCAATCAATTTATTAACAAAAAGTTAGGACTAGAAAATGATAATGTAGGTGATATACCGATAAATCAGGGTTACCTGAATGCTGTTTTAGAAGGAATGAAATCTGTTACTAGTGATAGTGGAGGAACAGCTTATGTTCGATTTAAAGATTTCAATATCAGTGTAGGAGGTAAGACAGGGTCAGCAGAGGCTCCCAATAATAAGGTTCACGCTTGGTTTGTTGGCTTTGCTCCATTTGAAAATCCAGAGATTGCTATTGTGGTAATGGTGGAAAATGGAGGTCATGGAAATTATACAGCAGAAGTGGTAAGAGATATTATGACAGAGTATTTTGGTATGAATACGCAAAATATAGAGGAAGATATGGGGGCTATACCTTACATTGAAATTATGAGATAGAGTTTGGAAAAATAAACTGCGTCTTGCGTCGTTAAAATTTTATTTTAAAATCCTCAAGTACAACTCGTACATTCCGGTTTTAAAATAAAATTTTGCCTAGCAATACTTGTTTCTTTTTTCAAACTAGAATTAAATAAAATGAAGAAAAAAAGGAAGATAGAAGGATGAAAAATTGTGTTAGTATTAATCTAAAAAAAGATGAAATTGTAATTAAATTAAGTAATGAAGCAGAGCAGGAAGAAATTTTAGAAGCTTTAAAAAAGAAGCTAACAGAATTAAAAAAATTATATAAAGATGCAAAAACGCCAATTTTAGTTACAGGTAAGGTTTTAAAAAACAAAGAGATTGACGAAATACAAAAAATGATAAAAAATAAAATTGACGTAGAAATCGACTTTGACATGCCAAAAAGTCTAGGATTGCATAGTATAAAAAGAACTTTTGCAAAAGAGATAGCTGTTTCAGAAACAAAATTTCATAGAGGGTCTTTGCGTTCAGGACAAAAAATGGAAACAGAAGGTAGCCTTGTAATCATAGGAGATGTGAATGCAGGGGCGGAAGTAATAGCCTCTGATAACATTATTGTATTAGGAGCTCTAAGAGGATTGGCACATGCAGGTGCAAAAGGGAACAAACAAGCTATCATAGCAGCAGGTTTATTGGATGCTGTACAAATTAGAATAGCAGACGTTGTAAAAGAAATTGAACGTGAAGAAGAACCTATGCATAAACAAGCATATGTCAGTATAGAAGACGATAAAATTATAATTGAATAATGCTATCCAACAGATTTTAACCTAATAACAATAGAATTAAAGCAATATATAACATTTCATCTTGTACGCCTTCTTGATATAAAAAGAATAATAAACCAAGAATAATAATATCATCTAGATATAATTGGATTCCCAATATTTCAAAAATCGGATTTTCAATATCATCAAAAATAGGGTTATTGAAACGAAGGGGACCAAAAGAATAGTATCTAGATGAGTTATTTTTTTGGGCATTAGTTTGGGAAGAAGTCTCTTTTTGGGAATTAGAATCAGAATTGTCGTTGTTAGGAGCTTTGTCCTCAGTAGAGTAATGATGATTACTCGTAGGAAAAGAGAAAGGTCTGTAATATCGATAATAATTATTATAAAAACTAGCCATTATGAGGACTCTCCTTATTATTATCTTTCAAAAGGTCAGCAATTTTAGCAACATTTAATAAATTAGCATATTGGTCTATTTTTCCTTTTTTTTCTTCACGTAGATAAGGTTTTAAAGAATATAATAAATTTGACCTAGGGTCATTGGAAGTATTCAATTTTTCCATAACAGATTTCATTTTTAAAATCGTATTCATATCAATTTGGCTAAAATCAAAATTCGCATTATTACTGCTATTGTTATTGTTAGTAGTATTCCCACTATTTTGCTTATTTTGTGACATCATAGAAGAAAAGTTTTGTATCATTTCAGGAGGGATTTGCGATATAACATCATTTAATTCCCCCTTATTCATCATATCCTTTAATTTATTCATAGTATTTTCATCAAAATTCATATTATCCAAATAAATCACCTCTTTCTTATTATATGAAAAAAAGTAGAAAACTTTACTATTTTTAATATCTTATGAACTAGACATAAAATATCACCTTTTTTGCCATGAAACTATTGAAAAAACAGGGAAAATAGTGTATAATAATAAGTGATTATGTACAAAAATGTAAATATTACAAAATGTAATAAAAAAATAATATTATTTCATAAATTGACAGGAAATGTATTTTCCGTAAGGGAAAAATGTTTTTTAATAGCAAAAGATAAAATAAGAGGGTTGATTTACCTCAAAAAAATTATATATAATATATTTGAAACATTGGGTAAAAAAACACCTAGTGATAAGGAGGATACTATGAAAAATAAGATTTTCAAAATTTGTGTTATTTTAGTCATGATAGCAACAATGACCATGACCAATTTTATTTTTGTGGGAAATAGTCTAATCAGTTATGCACTAGACAGCAATAATAATACCAACCATAATAATATTGAGTTTAATGTCTATTTCAAAAATGAACAAGGAGAAAAAGTATCAAATTTAGATATGATAGCAAACCATCCAGAAAACATACTCTATGTTTATCTAAATGTAAAGCAAGAAGGATACTTTAATGGAACCATTCACTTAGAAGAAGGTGCCAATTTCCAACTAGTAGAAGCAGACAACCAATATGTAGAAAGTGTAGAAAACAACACCATCAAACTATATAACGTCACAGCAGGAACTTCAATCGAGATTCCAGTAAAAATCAAACCGATAAAAGAAGAAAACTATTCCATCGGTTTATTAGACGTGGAAAGTAAAATAGCCATAGATGGTATCTATAAAGATAGTTCAGAAAAAGACAAAAAAATAAAAGCAAGTAAAACAGTAACATTAAAATTTGTAGATGAACTAACACAAGAAGACATTGTCAATGAAATAGCAATTATCACAAATAAAGTATCCAATATAGGTGGAGAAGAAAAAAGAATCGTTCAATTATCTTGGAATATAGGAACCAAAAGTAATAATTATCCAATCAAAGAGATAGTTGCCAACATAAAAAATCCAATAGAAGCAACAACAGAACCACAAATAGAAACACAAGTGGCACTAAATACTATGACTACTTATGATAGTAAATATGAAAAAGGTGTTAGTGAATTCACCTTAAAAAATGAAAAAACCAAAGAGGAAACCATTACATGGAAAGCAGAAGGAACAGAAAATATTATATTAACTTATATTTATGATAAAGATGTAGTAGTTAACGAAGCTAATATCCAACCAGAAGTAAAAATCACATTATACAACCAAAAGGAAATTGATAGTACCTCACAAACTGATTTTAAGCAAGAAGAAAAAGATGCCGTAATAGAGATAGCAACAACCAATCAAGAAAATGAAATTTATAAAGGTAAATTAGTAGCAGGAATTGACAGACAATATGCAACTAAAACAGCTGTAAAAGTTAATTTAGCTCAAATGGTAAACGACATTACTGTACAAGAAGAACCAAGTACCTATACTGTAAATGAAACAGAAAATATAGCCAATATCTTTTATATTCAAACTGCTATAACCAAAGAACAATTTGATAGAATATTAGGAGAAAATGGAGTTATCACAATTACCAACCAAACCAATCAAGTAATAGGAACCATAGACGCCAAAACGCAAGCAGATGAAAATGGAAATATTGTGATTCATTATGGTGATAGCCAAACACAAGCAATCAAAATCCAAACAACAGCACCAATTGCAGAAGGAGTATTAGAATTTAATCATGTAAAAAATAGTAAAGAGACGCAAAAACAAATTGTAAAAGAAGCATCTCGTATTCATCATGTCATTTCTTATCAATATAATCAAGGGTTAGTCAATCAAATAGAAAATAATATTGCTTTACAAAACACCGTAACAGAAAGCAAAATAGCAGTAGACACAGAGCAATTATCAACGGTTATTGGTAACCATATTAAGATGAAAATCACATTATTATCAAATGAAGAAAAATATGATTTATTTGAGAATCCAAGATTTACCATTGCTTTACCAAATCAAGTAGAAAACATTCAAATAACGAATATTAGTAAATTATACGATGATAACAACGAATTTGGAGATAGCGTAAAATATGCTATTAATGGCAATAATATTAATTTGGTTTTAGATGGAAAACAAACCAACTATACCACAACAGTGGAAGGAATTACACTTGTAATAGATGCACAAGTACAAGTAAGTAAAACAGCAGCAACCAATGAGGAACAAATTGTAATGACATACCAAAATAATAATGCAGTAAGTTATGCTAATAATGCAACAGCAAGTACCCCAATTAAAATTACAGCACCAAAGGAAATCACGGCTGTTAATAGTATTCAAGAATTATCTGTAGAAACAATAGGAGAAGAAGAAAAAACAGAAATTATGTTGCCAAAAGGTGTGCAAGCCAAACAAGTACAAGCACAAATGGAAATCATCAATAGTAATGTAGCAGATATTAACAATGTTAAAATATTAGGCGATTTTCCAACCGATGATAGCCAGAATAATATGGGAATAGCAATTACAAGAGGAGTACAGGTTACAGGAGTTGAAAATGCAAAGGTATATTATTCAGCCAATGAAAATGCAACAGATGACCTTACAAATGCACAAAATGGATGGACAGAAGAATTAAATGGTGTAGAGGCAAAAAATTACTTAATTTTACTAGATAAGGTAGTAGCACAATCCAGTGTACAAGCTAATTATCAAATGGCAATACCAGAAAATCTAGAATACAACGAAATGGCAACAGAAGGTTATTCTGTTAATGCAACCAACAGCCAAACAGGAACAGAAATGAATGTTTCTGCTACTAGAATTGCTATGCAAACAGGAGTAGGACCAAAAGTAGAGTCACAAATACATGCTATGGTTGGTGCAGATACGTTAAAAGAAAATGATGTTGTAAAAAACGGAGAAGTTATTAAATATCAAGTAAAAGTTTCTAACACAGGAACAGAAGATGCAACCAATATAGCAGTTATCGGAAAAATACCAGAAGGAACAACCCTTGTAGAACCAATGAAACATTATGAATATACAGGAGCTGCTTATTACAAGGAAAATACAGAGGCGAAATCTTATACAACAACAATAGAAGGCTTAAAAGTAGGAGAGTCAAAAGTAGTAGAATATGAGGTAAGAGTGAATGCTAATGTAGCAGCTGGAACTAATATAACAAATGAGACAGAAGTACAATATGGAGAGGCAAAAACAAAGAGTACCATAAGCAATAAAGTAGAGGCTTCTAATGTAAGAGCTAGTGTAAAACAAATTACAGAATATCCGAATGGAATTTATGTAGGAGACTATCTTAAATATTTTGTGATTCTTGAAAATATGTCAAATACAGAACAAAAAGATGTAGTGGTTCAAACCAATTTGTCTGAAAATGCAGAGGTACAAAGCTTGGAATTAGTAACAGGCATGAAAGTGGAGGACATAACAGATGATGACTTAGTGGAAATAGATGAATTAGAAGATACGAACAGAGAGAATGCCAATAAAGAAGACAATGAAGAGGAGCACGATCAAAAAGTTATTGTTAGCGAAGAAGAGGTTGAAGATGATAATGACGTAGCTGATGACAGTACATTAGAGCTAACTTATCAAAAAGAATTGAATATTGGAAGCCTATCTAGTGGTGAGACGAAGGTATTAGTATATACAGTAAAAACAAAAGCAGTAGGGAATTTAGATATGTCTGTTAGCGTGAGAGCTAACAATCAAATGACTAGATCCAATGTGTGGAAATATACCTTACAGAATTACGAGATAAAGGCTAATATGACAACAAGTACAGAATCTCAATTTGTAGATATAGGTGACGAGATTGATTATAATATTACATTAGAAAATATTGGCACAGGAGATGCTAGCGCAATTAAAATTACGGATGAAATTCCAATCGATTTAACCATTGAATCTATTATCATTGATGGAGAGGAAAAAGATATTCCAGATAATTCTAATAAGATTAATATTTATACAGATGTAAAGGCGAAGACAATTTCAAACATTATCATAAAGACAAAAGTGGATTATCATGAAAAGGCAGAGCCAACAACAATTACTAATTCTGCAACTATTGAAGCAAATGAGAGTGTGATAGCTACTACACAGGAAATTACACATATCATAAAAGCATTTGAAGAAGATAAAAATTCAGGAGGTTCTTCTTCCAATGGAGGTAGTGCTAATAATAATACACAAAATACAAAACAAAAAAATCATATGATAGCAGGTGTTGCTTGGCTTGATTCAAACATAAATGGTGTAAAGGATGAAGGAGAACCATTGTTAGCTGACATAAAAGTAAAATTACTAAATGTAGATACCAATGAAATAGTAAAAGATACTAATGGAACTGAAATAACAACTACAACGAATTCAACAGGTATGTATATCTTACAAAATGTTCCAAATGGTAAATACATTGTTATCTTTGAATATGATACAACCAAATACGGATTAACAACTTATCAAGTAAGCGGCGCTCCTGATGGTAAAAATTCTAAGGCTGTAATGAATGAATTAAATATGAATGGTGTTTCAACCAAAATAGCATCTACAGATATTATAACAATTGGAGATACAGATATATCTAATATTAATATTGGATTAATTAAGTTAGAAAACTTTGATTTGAAATTAGAAAAATATATAAGTCAAATATTAATACAAAATTCATCTGGAAGTACAATTAAAAAATATAACAATGTGGATATGGCAAAAGTAGAATTAGATGCTAAAAAAATAAAAGGAAGTACCATACTAATAGAATATAACATTATTGTTAGCAATGTAGGAGAAGTAGATGGTTATGTTAAAAAAGTGGTAGATTATATGCCAAGTGACTTGAAATTTAGTTCTGAATTAAATAAAGATTGGTATCAAACCAATGGCATGTTGTATAATGCAAGTCTAGCCAATGAGAAGATTGTAGCAGGAGAAGCTAAAACCATTACTTTAACATTAACGAAATCTATGACAGAAAACAATACAGGATTAACGACAAATGTGGCAGAAATCGCAGAAGATTATAATGAATTAGGAATCAAGGACAGCAATTCAACACCAGGTAATAAGGCAGAAGGAGAAAATGACATGAGTCGTGCAGAAGTTATTATCAGTATCAGAACAGGTGGCATGGTATATATTTCTATCATATTCATAACGATAATAATTGGAGTTGTAGTAACGTTTGTAATGATTAAGAGAAAAAAACAAAATGGTAAAGATATTATGTAGGAAAGGAGGTAGAGAGAATGAAGGTAATAAGAAAGATAATAATTTTGTTGTTTATAATGTTTGGCGTTTTGGGTGTGTCTAATGTATATGCTAAGAAACTTCCTGAGGAGAATGATAAGATTGCTCTAGAAAATTTAAATATTGACAGCAAGTATCATATTCGGATATCAAGAATATGAAAAATATAATAATCTCTTCTGTGCTGAAAAAGGACAAAAGTTAAAAAGGTCTCGGTATTGACTATAAATATAAAGCTCACATTCAGATTGACAATAACGGGATTACTTCCATGGAGAATACAACAGGGGAAATGGTAAAACTGGATAAGAATAAATATCTAAATAGAGTCAAGAGTAAAAAGTTAGCGATAGGTCTTGCTTTTTTGGAGAGTAGAGAAGAAAAGAAAAATTTTATATGGGGTTACTTGAGTTGTTGGTTGGATGGGTTTCCTAATAGACCTATAACTGAGGGTTCACCAGAAAAATATTGGTGCGAAAAAACAAAGGTTGGAGCTAACTTTGCAACTAAGGTTAATGTGAATGGTTATAAAGGTACTATAAGTAAGGTTGATGAGTTAGTCGAACACTTTGAAAATACTAGTGATGGTAAAAATGCTAAGCTTGATAAAGTTGAAACTGAAGCAATACAAAGAGGAGTTAGAGAACTTCCTATTGAAGGTAAAGATTATTGGAGATTTGGTCCTTATAAGATTACTGGTATTCTTGCTTCAGAAAAAATAAGAAAATTAGTAGTTACAGAAACAAATAGTAAAGAGAAAATTCATGATTACAAGATAGTTTTTTATGAAGACCAAAAACCAAAAGTAGGTAAGTATGAAAACATTAGGAATAATAAGAGATTTTATTTATGTATTCCAAAATCTAGGAGTGGTGAGTTTAACTTTAAATTTACGACTAATACTGCATTTAGCGAACAAGAAGTGAGGGCTGAGCTTTATTTTTTGGAAAGTACTGCTTACAATTGGCAAAATTTAGTAATTGCAGAAGCTAAAGGGAGAAACGCACAAGGAAAAACCATAAGTACTAGTATAAGTGTTAAAACACCTGGTAGTGGAAAATTTAAAATCATCAAAAAGGATAAATATAATAATGCTAGATTAAGTGGAGCTAAGTTCTTGATTTTCTATTTTGAGGGTACAGAGAAAGGAGCTCATTTGCATAATGGTTCATATAACAAGTTTTGGAATTTTGATTATGTTTCGCCTAACGACCCCAAAAGGCAACCAGGCACTCCAGAGTATACGGAATATCATAAAAAGGATGAGAAAGGTGATCTTGTATATGGTTGGGCAACTCGTAAATACGTAGGCAGGTCTGGTAGTGGTTATACAGCTGAGGAAATAAGCAAAGAAGAAGCTATTAAAAAAGGATACATTTTTGAGACAGACGCATCAGGAGAAATTTGTTTAGATGGTCTAGAATTTCCTGAAAATAGATATTACTGTGCAATAGAGTATGAACCACCAGTTGGTTATAAATGGGATCCAGCATTTGATACATATTGGAGCGGAGGTGACAATTATTTTGTTTTAAATCCTAATCAAGATAACCCAGGTGTCTATGTAACGGAAGTACCTAATATAACCACTAATTTATGTAATTTAAACTTAGAAAAAGTAAATCAAATGGATCATACTATAAAATTAAAAGGTATAGGATTTAGATTCTATAATGATGAATATGGTTGGTTATCTGGAAGTAAAGAGGTAGGCTATTCGTATTCATTTGATGAAACAAAAGCGGAAGAATATAAGACAAATGATGTAGGTCGTATCGAATTGAATGACATTGTTTCTGAAGGAAATTGGTATTGTTATGAAAATCCTGATACACTTCCTTATGGCTATGAACTCTTAGGAGATGGCACACATAAGATAGGAAAAATTGAAAATAATTCTACGAAACAGTATGTAGTTGAAAATGAACAGAAATATGTTAAACTATCAGGTTTCGTATGGTTAGATCAGGTAAATTCAAAAAGCGGTGATGGAAATACGAGAAACGATTTATTTAGATATGGAGATTCAGATAATACAGATCTTCTATTCGATGGAATTGAGGTAAGACTAAAAAATAGAACAACAGGTGAGACGGTCAAAACGGCAATTACCGGAAAATCAGAGTCAGAACTTTATAAAAAAGGACATGGTGAATATCAATTTACAGATGTAGAAACAAAGGAATTAGAAGATTTATATATTGAATTTGAGTATGATGGATTGACATACCAAAATGTTATTTGTCCAGATATTAATAAGATTAATCAATATATAAATAGTGAAGGGGAACCAAATCCTAATTATGATGTTACAACAGCTAATGTTGCTTCAAAAGCAACAGAAGGAAATAAGAGAGAACAATTTAATAAAACATTTAGTGTAATAGAAGGTAAAGGTTCTGATAATTCCACTAGAGGAATTAGAAAAGGTGAAGATGGAACAATATTTGATGACTTAGAATATGAAAAAAAGGAAAACCATACAATGGCACTAAAAAATGGAGAATATGCTTTACACGAAAACGAAGGCTACATTGCAACATCAAATAAAGGGAAATATCCAATTCAGGCTGATACAAGTACAAGTGGATATAATATAAGAAGCAATTTTAATTGGGGACAAGAAGAAATTGGAAGTATTAATTTAGGACTATATAAAAGAGAACAACCAGATACAAGACTAAGAAAAGACTTACACAATGTAAGATTAGCAATTAATGGTCAAGAACATACTTATGAATATGCACAAAGATATAACTCGGATGGAGAGTACAAAGAAGAGAGGAAAGATCTTAATGTAGGTGTACGATTTAAAAACTCATATAAAGAAAACTCATATGAAAGACCAATATACAAAGCAGATTATAAATATATAAATAAACAAGATGATTCTAAAGAATTAAAAGTATATGTAACCTATCAATTAAAAATAGAAAATGAATCTACTAACTTGAAAACTACCATTAAGAGTATAGCAGATTATTATGATAAGGAATATGAATTAGTAAGTGTAGGATCAAAATTGACAGAAGAAGGAAATACTACGGATGATATAGCAAGAGAAAGACCAGAATATAATGAAACATACAACAAGGTATTGATAAAGGATATAGAAATAGGTGCAGAGGCAGGAAAAGCAAAGGATATTTATGTACAGTTTAAATTAAGCAGAAAACAAGTAGAAGAGATGTTAAATGGACAAAAGAAAAGCACCTTATATAATATAGCAGAAATTAATTCATACTCAGTTTTGGATAAAAATGGTGGTATATATGCAGGAATTGATATAGATTCTAATCCAGGAAATTGTGAACCAGGAAATATTGAAACCTATGAGGATGATACAGATTCAGCTCCAGATTTAAAAATAAAACCAACACATGACAGAGAAATGACTGGTATAGTATTTGAAGATATACCTCTAGTAGAAAATGGACAGGATTCAGGAGGAGTAATGACTGGCTGTAAACGTGAAGGTAATGGAATATATGAAGAGGAAGAAGAGGGTATTAAAGATGTAAAGGTTAAACTAAAAGATAAAGACAGTGGAATGGTTTATTATTCTAAAACAGCATCAGAAGATGGAACTTATGAGATTAAAAAGGATGACAATAAGCCTGAGAAAGATAATGAAGGACAAGAAAGAGCATATACCTTTGAGCTAACAAAAACAAACGAGAAAGAGGAAGACAATCCAAATATCCATACACTTAAAAAAGGAGAATTTTATATCATTGATTTCATACCAGGAAATTATGTACTAACCTATATTTGGGAAGATAAAGAATATCCAGTACAGAACTATAAAGGCACAGTATATAAAGAGAAAGATAGACAGAACAATAATAAATGGTGGTATGTGGAACAAAAATATAATGATAAGGGAGAAAAGCAAAATATTAGCGAGCCTAGATATTCAGATGCTAGGGACAATTATGAAACAAGAAAGAAAATAGACAAGCAAATAACAGCAATCAATAAAGATACAAAGGACAACATAAATCAATCTTATGAAGATAACGGAACAATAAAAGATGAAGATAGAAAGATAACAACAATGGAATCTAGTACTCTTGAAATGGAAATTGGTATAGAATACAAACCTGCTTATACAGCTTCTAAAGGAGCTAAATATACATATTGTATTGAAAACATAGACTTTGGTATCATTGAAAGAGCAAAACAACATTTAGTATTAAACAAATATATTAATAAAATGAAGGTTACTTTAGCAAATGGTCAAGTAATTGCAGATTTAACAAGAAACCAAGACAATGGAAAACTTGAAGGAGAAAATAAAGGTGTTACGCATATGAAACAACAACCAAATATACAGCCAGCCAATGGATTTGCGAAACTAGAGCTTGACAATGAACTAATGCAGGGAACCAAGCTAGAAATAGAATACAATATAGAGGCAATAAATAAGAGTGAACTGGACTATGTAGATGAGAATTTCTACATGTATGGAGAAATAGCCCAGGAAGATGAAAATACAGTAGTAAAAATAACTTCAACTGAAATTATTGATTACTTAGACAAGGACTGGTCAGTTAATACAGAACAATATAATAATGATGATGTGTGGAATATCAAAACAATAGATGAGAATAAAGAAAATAATATTAGTGAATACTTAAAAGAAGATGTATATAAAAGCCCAGAATCTACAATAAAAGATAAGACGATTCTCTATAAAAAACATTTAAAAAATAAAGAATTAAAGCCTAATGACTCAAATAAGATTGTATTAAATGCTTCTAAGATGTTAAGTACCACAACAGATGAAATTTCTTTAGACAATGAAACAGAAGAAGTAGCAGTAAATAAAACTGGAGGTAGAGACATAGAAACCACACCAGGAAACTATATTCCAGGAAATGCATTACAAGAAGAAGATAGCAGTATGGCTGAAACAGTAATTGTTACACCTGCTACAGGACTTAACTTAAATTACATCCTACCAATTGCAATTGGCGTAACAGCATTTATCATCTTAGGAGTAGGAGTTATCATCATTAAAAAGAAAGCAATATAGTCATAAAACCATAAGAAGCGGAGGAAGCAAAACCTCTGCTTTTTTCCGCGTTTATCTTGCTTTTTTTGCCATTTTGTAATAAAATATAAGGAAATAAAAAAAGATATATGATAAAATGTCAAAAACTTTTTTAGTATAGGTTACTAAAAAAGACAAAAACCACGAAGGACAAGTAGTAAAATAAGCCTATAAAAATATAAGAGGTGGTAAGGATGTATCAAAATGAAAATGTAATAGAAAAAGAAAATAGCAAACTTAATGTTTTTTCCAACGTATTTGCTATCAAAAATATAGTCTTATATATTATTTCATTTATGCTATCTATGGTAGGACTAGGAGGAGAATTTTCAGTCTTCAGTATCAGTATGTTAGGTGCGTGTTTTGCATCTTCTGTTCCAGCATTAGGAATTATTTTAGTATCGCTCATAGGAAATCTAATCAAATATGGGGTAGGAGGGGCATTAGGTTATTTCTTAACAGCCCTAGTACTAGTAGCGAATCTATTTATTGTCAAACCAATTTACAATGAAGAAGAAAGAAACGAAAAAATTAAAATCGGTAAAAATGTTTTTTTAGCCATTTTAATCGTGCAGGTCATAAAACTTGCTATATCAGGATTTACGATTTATGATGTATTATCCAGCATAACAGTAGCCATTATTGGGCTTGTATTTTATAAAATATTTGTTAACTCAACTGTTGTTTTACAGGACTTTTGGACGAAAAAAGCATATACTATTGAAGAATTAATTGGAGCGAGCTTAATACTAGCCATCAGTGTAGGAGTTTTTGGAGATTTTCATTTATTTGGATTTGGGATTAAAAATATTTTAAGTATTTTAATGGTAATGATATTAGGGTGGAAAAATGGCATTTTAGTAGGAACCACCACAGGTGTAACAATTGGTGTAACATTAGGAGTCATAACTGGCTCAGAGCCAATTATGATAGCAGCTTATGCTATTTCAGGTATGTTGGCAGGAATTTTAAATCGATTCGGAAAAATTGGAGTAGTGGTAGGCTTTGCATTAGGAAATATAGTTTTAGCCTATGTTTCAAATGGATATACCGTAGAATTAATCCATTTTAAAGAGATTCTAATTGCTTTTATTGGATTATTAGCAGTTCCTAATAATTTACATATTGAATTAGAAGAATTTATGGGAAAAACAACGCTTTTGCCAGTAACGCCAGAAAGAGCCTTAAATAGAAGCAAAGAGGTGGCAGAAAATCTAAATCAGGTATCAGAAGCCATACAAGAAATTGCTACTACCTATCATTCAGTAGAAGGAGCTTCCTATCATGCTAATAAGCAAATATTTATAGCAGAATTATTGAGTAATTTAGAACCATATAAAAATAATATCTTATATGAAGATATGGCAAATACAGAAGGAAAAATAGTAAATGAGATATTCCAATATTTACTAGATAAACAGGAAATGCATAGGCAAGCTTTGTTAGAAATATTTGCAAAATGTAATAGTTATATTGTTGGATTTGAGGATAAAGAAATTAGCCAATATCTAGAGGAAAATATTTCACAAATTGTTCGCATGATTAATATTTCTTATAAAGTAGCAAAATCTGATTTTATTTGGAAAAAGCGAGTAGAAGAAAACCAGAAAAATATGGGAAAACAATTAGATGGTGTTTCAAAGGCAATTCAAAAGATGGCAAAAGGAATTGAGGAAGAAATCGAAAAAGAGGCAGAATATGCCAGCCAAAAGGTAGAAATCTTAGCGTTATTAAAACAAAAGGAAATTCCCATAAAAGAATTGTGTATTAAAAAAGACGGAAGATTTCAAATAGAGGTGTATTTAGATGAAATATTAGAAATGGCTAAAATAGAAACAATAGAAAAAATAGCAACACAGGTATTGGAGGAAAAAATTGTTTTAAATGAAGAAGCTACCATAGGAAAGAAATTAAGCTTTTTATCAGATGATAAATATATTATGGCAATTGGAGCAGCAGAAGGGACAAAGAGCAAGAGTGAGCTTTCAGGAGATGCTATGCTACAAATTAGATTAAAGGACGGAAAATATTTGGTGGCTATCAGTGATGGAATGGGAACAGGAACAAAAGCAAGACAAAGTAGTACACAAGCTTTGAGAATGTTAGAGAATCTTTTGTTATCTGGCTTTGACAAAAACATCTCATTAGATTTGATTAATACATCACTTATCAATCAAAACTCTGAAATATTTGCTACATTAGATATTGCCATTATCGACTTATATGCAGGTAATATTGAATTTATTAAAAGCGGAGCATGCCCAACTTATATAAAAAATAGCAAAAAAGTACAAATGATAAAATCGAATTCGTTACCAACAGGAATGGTAGAGGCAGGTCAAATTCAAACTTTTGATAAAGATATTAATGCTGGCGATATTATGCTAATGTGTTCAGATGGTATATTAGATGCTAATATTGAATATAAAAACAAGGAATTGTGGCTTAAATATATGTTAGAAGATATTGAGACAAATAATACTAAAAAAATTGCAGATTTGATTTTAAATGAAGCAATTGATAATAATTTTGGCATGATTA
Organism: uncultured Clostridium sp.; assembly: GCA_948470605.1. Classification (GTDB taxonomy): domain Bacteria; phylum Bacillota; class Clostridia; order TANB77; family CAG-508; genus CAG-269. Next base: position 26,668 of record CAOKPI010000009.1, read on the forward strand.
AGGATGATATGAGTGTTATGGTATGTAAATTTAAACAAAAAGAGATGGCATAGTGCCATCTCTTTCTGCGAGTTCTCCTTTTAGAAGAATTCTCCTTAGGATTTTGCTGTTAAAAAGTTACATTATTTATTGATGATACTAACGGGGGAGCCAAAAGCTCTTCTGACCCTGATACCAAACCTTCCTGAAACAGTGGGCTTTTTGGCACCTTTCTTGATGAACAGCCGTTTCTTTCCAGTTTTGGAAGATATGATGTATCCTCTTCCTTTTTTGTCTCCAACGTAAAGATTTCGGCTTTTCTTAATGAAAACCACATACTTTACGTTTTTTATGGTACCTTTTCGCTTACCTGCTTTCCAATTGAGCTTTCCCTTTTTTAGGGAATACTCTATCACCACTTTATCCCCCTCACAGAGAGAACGTGTGGTTACACCCTTTTTCTTGCTGTTTTTGATAACGAGCTTTTTATTTACAGGCGTAACAGTAGGTTCTACATTGGGTTCTGAACTGATTATTGGTTCAGATGGTGTTTCAGGTACTACTGTTGGCGTTGACGGTGTTAGCGTCAATGCAGGTGGTGCCTGTGTTGGAGGCACTGAAACTGCTGGTACTGGCGTTGGTGTTGCCGGAACCTGAGTTGGCTTTTCCGTTGGCATTACTGTAGCCGTCGGAGTTGGTGTTGATGCAGATGGCGTCTGTGTAGGCGATACAGATGCTACTGGTGTTGATGTAATCATCGGACTTGGTGTCGATGTTGAGGGAATTGGCGTTTCTAAACCAGGTTTTTCTGGTTCTGGGGGTTGAGTCCCAATAATAAAAGATGGTTCAATAGGACTGTCAAACCCAGCTTCTTCCTTCATTTCATCAAACGATGGAACAGGATAAATAGTTCCTGAAGTTGTTTTAAATCCAGTAATAATACCAGTCGTATCGACATCAAAGGATTCTATATCGTGCATGTATCCTTCAGAATCGTTTGAGTTTGGCACAGTATTATAAATTATGGTATCGAAGTTTGGCGATAAGTCATAACTCCACCAAAACACTACTTTATTATCACATAAAATATAAACGACTGCATGTTTATCCAATCGTGAATCTATGATATCATTCATAGAAGAAATTTGTTCAGGCTCCCAATCTCCTATTTTGATATAGGGAGTGACATGAGTGGAATTTTCAGCCTTTGTCACAAGTAGTGCCCTTTCGACTCCATCCACAGAACCAGAATATGTTTTCCAAACTGGATCTGGAAATGCATCAGTTAATGTTTCCGCTGCCTTTGTTGTACTAGGTGACAATACTAGTCCTAGTACCAGTAGGGCTGATATAACAGCCCGGATTTTATGAAACGTATGTCTCATAAAAAATCCTCCTTTCTTATTTCCCTGCATTTGCAGGGGTATAGCAAAATCCTAAAATTTTCCAATACTTTCAATGGAAAATTAACTTAATTATACCATATTTTTCAAGAAAAATCAACATAATCCCTTTTGATTTCCTAAAATTTCCAAATTTTTTCCTATTGAAATAAAAGTCGTTTTATGATATATTATGGGTGTTAAGAGGAGGTACAAAGATGAGCAAAGGGAAAAGATACGAAGAACCAAAATTAAACCTAAAAAAAGTATTTGCAGTCATATTAGCATTCATCGTTGTCATCATGTTTATTTTTATCATAAAAGGGATATTAACCAAAGATAAAGAGCAAGTAAAAATAACCAGCAAAGACTATGTTGTTATCTTTCAAAATAACAAATGGGGAGTAATAGATTCCAGCGGAAATCAAGTAATAGACCCATCTTATCAAGAAATGATAACCATTCCGAACAGAAAAGAAGACGTATTTTTATGTATTTATGATGTCAATTATGAAACAGGAGAATACAAAACAAAAGCATTAAACAGTAAAAACGAAGAAATATTTACACAATACGAACAAGTAGAAGCAATTTCCAACCAAGATGCTAATCAAAATGTATGGTATGAAGACAATGTAATAAAAGTAAAAAAAGACGGCAAATATGGAATCATAAATTTAGAAGGAAAAGAGCTGACACCATGTCAATACGACAATATAAGTGCAATAGAAGAAATTAAAAACACACTAAAAGTTGAAAAAGACGGCAAAGAGGGAATACTAAATAACGAAGGAAAAGAAATTTTACCAATGCAATATACAGAAATTACAAATTTGGGAAAGGACAATAAAGAAGGTTTTATCGTAAAAGGCGAAAATGGGAAATATGGTATGGTAAATTATTCGAACGAACCAGTCATAGAAGCCAAATATGATGAAATTTTCAAAGTTTACGGAAATGACATGTATGTTGTAAAGCAAGCAGGAAAGCAAGTTCTAGTCAAAAAAGATGGCACAGAAGTGTTAAATAAAGGATACGATGAAATCAAAGAGATTTTAAAAAATACTGAAAATGGAATCATCTTTGTAAAAAATGGTAAATATGGGGTTATGAAGACATCAGGAGAAGTAACAATCGATGCCCAATATGAGGAATTAAAAGAAGCAAAATCAGGAATCCTCCTAGCAAAGCAAAATGGGAAATATAGTATAATAGATATAGAAAAAGCAACTAAAGTAGAGCCAAATTATATTTCTATTACCTACAATGAGAAAGCAGATTTATATATAGCAGAAAAAGAGGATTATAGCAATGATGTAATTGACGCCACTTTTGCGATTCGTCAATCAGGAATTTTAGTTGATTCCGATGATGAGAAAGGGTATATTGAGCTAAAACAAGGAGAAGAATATAAATATTACAATTTCAAATTCGAAGAAAAAAACGTAGCAGAAATCCATCCAAGTAATACCTTATTTAAAAGCAAAAAAGACGGAAAATATGGATTTGTAGATAAAGACGGAAAAGTAATAGTAGATTATCAATATGACGATGCAACAGAACAAAATAGTTATGGTTATGCAGGCATAAAAAAGGATGGAAAATGGGGTTCTATTGATAATAAAGGAAATATTACACAAGAACCAACTTATGATTTAGAAGATTACTTAAAAATTGATTTTATTGGAAGATGGCACTTAGGAAAAGACATCAACATGAATTATTACAGGGATTAGAGGGAATTTTATGGAGCTAAAGACAAATTATCAGTATACGTATTTTATTCATCCTTTTGTCATTAAGGACGGAAAATATCAAAAATACATACTAAAAATGTTAAAAGATAAAAATTGCAGTTTGAAGGTTTTTCAGAAGGAAAAAGATTTAAAGTTATATAAATATTTTTTACCTAAAATTAGAGAATTTTTATTTTCTAGTTTTAGTTATGGAAATGCTAAAATGAGAAAATTAGAAGAGTTGCCAATAGAAACAAGAGCCGCTTTATTAGCCAAAAATCCGTGTAATATATTTGAATATACGATAAAAAAGGATATACAGGGAAAATTAGAACAAAGAAGTGGGATTTTTTTCAGTATTCAAAAAATAGAAATTATATGTTTTTCAACAGGAATATGCTTTTTGTCATTTAAAACTAACATAGAAGAAGATACAGATTTTAATAATGTGCTAAATTTTAATTACAAATTTAGAGATAGCAATAACCAATTAGCAAATTTGGAGAATTATGATAATATACGAATACAAACAGATAGTTTTGCAAATGCTAAGACGCTTCAAGATTTTATCTACGGAATTACAGGTTCTAATGTACAAGCTACTAGACTTAATATAGATACAGAAAGATTTTTGACGTATTCGTATGTATGTATTCATCAAGATGCTTGGAATAGCACCAAACATTTTGATGGGATACAATATCAATTTATCAAATATGCCAATATTTTGCCAGCAGATAACAGCAGAGATTATGAATATGAAAATGTTCAAACTTTTTCTAAGTGGAAATATGCTAAACTAGGACTAACCAAATTGGGTATGACATTATTCTCTTCTAGTAATGATATTAATAATTACACAATTTTGCCACAAGAATATGAAAATCAATATTTTTATACTTATATCTTTAATTTGTATCAAAAGATATATTTGAAAAAGATAGAGCTTGCATTTAAAGATATTACCAAAGTAAAAAAAGCAAGAAGGAAATTCATAGATTTTACAAAAAACTTATGGATACAGGAAATTACAGAAGATGAAACAGGAACCTTATTAAGTGATAAATTGCAAGAAATATTTGAATTGGATAAATTGTATAACGAAATTAAAAATAAATATGATATATTATACAAAGAATGGAACATCGAGAGACAAAGAAAAGTTACTATCGTAATTGCAGTGGTATTAGTTATTTCGTTGTTATTCAATATATTAAACTTTATCACCTTTATGCAAAAAGGAGGTTAGAATTACCATCAACTCAAGGTATAATCTATTTAGAGGAGAGGAAGCTATTGAAAATTTGTTGTGGGGCAGATATTATTGAAATAAAAAGAATTCAGGAAAGTATAGAAGATGATAAAACAGGAAAAGCATTTGTAGAGAGAATCTATACGAGAAAAGAAATTGAATATTGTGAAAATAAAAAAGCCCAAAAGTATCAGCATTATGCTGCTAGGTTTGCTGCCAAAGAAGCAACTTTTAAGGCTATTTCGGAGCAATTAGAAGACAAATATTCCATTAGTTGGAAAGATATTGAAATTATCAATAATGAGCAAGGAAAGCCAAAACTTAATATTGGTGGAATTGAATGGAAGGAAATAGAAGATATTGATTTGAGTATATCTCATTGTAAGGAGTATGCAGTAGCGACAGTAACATTATTAAAAAAGTAAAATAAATTAGGAGGTTTAGATGGAGCTATTTGATAGTCATGCACATTTGGAGGACAAAAAGTTTGAACAGGATAGAACAGAGTTAATACAACAAATAAAAGAAGCAGGAATTACTCGATTGATTTCTGCTGGTTATAGTTTGCAGAGTTCCAAAAAAGCGAAAGAGTTAACAGAAAAATATGATTTTATTTATACCACATCTGGTATTTCTCCTAACGATATTCCACAGACAGAAGAAGAATTGTGGATTGTGTTACAAGAAATCAAAAAAATAGCAGAACAAAATCAAAAAGTAGTGGCAATTGGTGAAATTGGTTTGGATTATCATTGGAATCAAGATAATAAAGAAAGGCAACAACTAGCTTTTATCCAACAAATAGAATTAGCCAATGAACTGAAATTGCCAATTGTGATTCATACCAGAGAAGCGGTAATGGATACGATTGCGATATTAAAGAAAAACGAAGTTGCTCAAAAAGGGGTATTTCATTGTTGTCCTCTCAACCCAGAGCTTGTAAAAGAAGCCTTGAAATTAGGGTTTTATATTTCTTTTGCAGGTCCTGTTACTTTTAAGAATTCAAAAAACGCACATGAAATCATTGCTATGGTACCGAATGAAAAGATGTTAATAGAAACAGATAGCCCCTACTTATCGCCAGAGCCTTTGCGTGGTAAGAGAAATGATTGTAGAAATGTTAAGTACGTGGCTCAGAAGATAGCTGAGGTTAAACAGGTGCCAGTAGAGGAAATTGCTAACATTACGTATCAAAATGCCAATAAAATTTTTGGCTTGAAATGAAAATGAGACAAAGGGGACAGACCTCATTTGTCTCATTAAAAATGTCAAATTTTGCGGTGAAAAGTCTAGAAAAAGTATTGAGAAAAAACAGATTATGTGATTTAATAATCTTATGCAATTATTTTTAAGATTGCAAAAAACAACTCTGTAATTCAAATGAAATTCATTCAGATTTTAATTTTTATTTACAATTTCAAAATTTTATCATCTTATTAATAAATCCAGAGAAGAGAAAAATACAAAGTATACAATAAAACAAGAAAGGAGGATAGCTTTTACAAAAGAATAAAAAAGATAATTGCATAAAAGTAAAAATATACTAATTAGGTATTGCAAAGTAAAATTTAATCTAGTATAATAAAGGAGGAAATATGGTAAAAACAACAAAGAAAAAGCTACCCTTGACATCAGATATTGTATTTAAAAGAGTGTTTTCTAGAGAAGGGAATGAAGATATTTTAAAATCTTTATTAGAAGCTATTTTAGAAATACCAATTCAAGATGTTATTGTTAAAAATCCAGAATTACCAAGAAATTTATATGATAGTAAGGCTGGTATTTTAGACGTTAAAGTAGAAATCGATAAAGATTGTTTATGTGATATTGAAATGCAAGTAAAAGATTTAGGAGACATAGACAAAAGAAGTGCTTATTATATGTCAAGAATGCTATCAGATGGACTTAAGAAAAGTCAAGATTACATACAAGTAAAAAACACGATAGTGATAAATTTATTAAATTTTGAATTTTATAAAAGGAATAGTTATCGAAGTGTGGCACATATGAAATTTGAAAGAACGAAAGAAAATGAATTTATAGATATGGGTTATCAAAGAGAAGATGAGTTGGCAACTCAAGATTTAGAAATGCATTTTATAGAAATTCCAAAGTTTGTGAAGAAAAATCCAGAAGCCAATACTAGGTTAGAACAATGGTTATGGCTAATTGCGGGGAGAGAGGAGAAATTAGAAATGGCAAAGAAAGAGAATAAAGAAATAAAAAAAGCCATGGATATGATTGATGAGATGAGTATGGATGAAAAAGAATGGGAGCTTTATATGTCTAGGAAGATTGCCATAATGGATTATAATTCTGGAATGCGTCATGCAGAAGAGAAAGGAATAAAGGAAGGCAAATTGCAAACGGCAAAGGAACTTTTAAAATTAGGAATGAGTATAGAAGAGATTGTAAAGGTAACAAAATTAGAAAAACAAGAGATAGAAAAATTAAAGGAATAAAAAATGAGATAAAGGGGGGACGTCCCCATGTCCCGAAGGAAACGTCCCCCCTTTATCTCATTTTAAGTTTCTTAAAGCTTCAATTCTGTCTTCTATGCTAGGATGAGTAGACCACAAGCTAGAAGACTTTTTCTTTCCTTCCTTTGTGTTCATTTTAAAAGGATTAACAATATACATATTAGCTGTTGCACTGTTAGCAGTAGCTAATTGATTATCATCTGCTTCTAACTTTTGAAGAGCAGAAATCAATCCCTCAGGATTACGAGTAAATTCTATGGCAGTAGCATCTGCTAAAAATTCTCTTTTTCGAGAAAGAGCAAGTTGCATCAAAGAGCCAAAGATGGGAGATAAGATAAGAAAAACAAGTCCAATTATCATTAAAATACCATTTCCCTTATTATCACTATCTCTATCATTCTTAAATCCACCCCAGAATAAAGCACGTGAAAATATATCAGACAGCATAACAATAAATCCTACCATAACAGAAACAATACAACTAAGACGAATATCGTAATTTTTGATATGACTTAATTCATGAGCAATTACACCCTCTAACTCGTAATAATCTAATTTTCCCAACAAACCAGTAGTTACACAGATAACAGCATTTTCTGGGTTCCTTCCAGTAGCAAAAGCGTTTGGTTGAGGGTCGTCTACAACATATAATCGAGGTTTTGTCGATAAGCCAGCTGTTACCATCAAGGCATCTAGAATGTTTACTATTTTTAAATCTTCTTGTTTTGTAGCAGGTCTAGCTCTGTTTAAGGATAACACAATTTTATCACTAAAATAATAGGAACCCCAAGCAGAAGCAATGGAAAAAATTAGGGCAAATACAATAGATAAAGTACCTAATCTTAAAGCGTGACAAACATAATACACAATTACCGTAACAACGAGAATAAAAATAGTAACAATAACACTAGATTCTATTTTATTTTTCTTTATATTTTCAAACATTTTTAAATCCTTTCTGTGAGAATGGGACATGGGGACGTACATTTTGTCCCTATCTAGCTTATCTTGTTATCGATTAAAATAATAGATAGGGACAAAATGTACGTCCCCATGTCTCATTTCTCATTATGAATTTGAACCAAAATCAACTTTTACATTTTTTCTAGCTTCATCACTTTCTGCTTTAAATAAATCACGAGGTTCAAAATTAAACATACCAGCAATTATGTTAGACGGAAATGTGTGTAATTTTGTATTGTAGATAGCTGCTGTATCATTATAAAATTGTCTAGAAAAAGAAATTTTATTTTCAGTATTTCTTAATTCTTCTGATAATTCTGAAAAATTTTGGTTTGCTTTTAGTTCAGGATAATTTTCAGAAACTGCCATAATGGTTTTTAAACTACTTGATAATTGATTATCAATATCTGCTTTTTCAGAAATCGTTTGGGTATTGGCCCAAGAAGTTCTAAGTTCTGTTATTTTTGTGAAGGTTTCTTTTTCATGAGTCATATAACCTTTAACGGTTTCTATAAAATTTGGTATTAAATCAAATCTTCTTTGTAGTTGTACATCAATTTGACTCCAAGCATTGTCTACTTTTATTCTTGCTTTTATTAAACCATTGTACATACTAATGATAGCAATGACAACAATAATGACGATAGCTAATATAATCCAACCTATCATTTGAATTCCTCCTTTTTTCTTCATTATATTATATACAAAGATATCTTATCATATTATAGGAATTTATACAATAAAATTGTGGAATTTTGGTAATATTTTAAAATTATTTACATATAATATAGTAAAATGCTTGCGTCCGTAAGGACAAATTGTAGGCAGGAAAAATTTTCTAAATTTGACAAAAAAAGAAAGAAATGTTATAATACATTTGTTGCCAAAAAGGAGGTAATATTCATATGAAAAAAGAAGAAAGAGCGTCTATTTCCATCATGAAAATTATCTGCATTAGCATTATATTAGTTCTAATATCAGGAATTGGTGTAATGGCAGTTAATACAAAATTAAATGATGTAAAAATCATATTACAAAATGGATATGAAATGACAGCTTTAACATCTAAAACAAAAGTGTCTGAAATATTAGAAGAAAATAATATTATATTAGAAGAAAACCAAAAAACAATACCAGACATCCAGGATGAAATAACAGCAGGACAGAGTATAAAAATAATAGACAAGTCTTATCAGGAAGTTCAAATTGCTAAAATATCAGAAGAAGGTGTACAAACCTCATTAGACCAATTATTAGAAAATTATGCACCTATTACAGAAAAAATCATAGTAGAGCAAGAAACGATTCCTTATGAGACAGTAACCAAAAATACAACAGAGGCTTCAGAAGGTACAAACAATAAGGTATTACAACAAGGAGAAGATGGTTTAAAAGAGATAACTTATAAAGCAAAATATCAAAATGAAATACAAATTGAAAAGATTTTATTATCAGAAGTGATTGTCAAAGAGCCAGTCAACAAAATCGTACAAGTTCAAAAGAAAGAGACATCAAGAGCTTCTACTTTACCAAGAACCACAGGAAATACAGCAACAACAGGAGGGGCAACTTATAAGATAACAGCTTATTGCCCTTGTGCAAAATGTTGTGGTAAGGCAACAGGAAGAACTGCTTCAGGAACTAGAGCAACAGCAGGAAGAACAGTCGCAGCTTCTAGTCAATTCTCATTTGGAACCAAATTGAACATTGGTGGACATACCTATACCGTAGAAGATAGAGGTGGAGCCATTAGGGGAAATAAGATTGATATTTACGTTAATTCCCATTCAGAGGCTTTAAGATGGGGAGTAAGATACTTACCAGTTAATGTGGTTAATTAATGAAATAGATATAAGAGCACAGTTCTTAATAAGGGGCTGTGTTTTTTATAGAATAGGAAAATTCTCCGAATTTCTTATCCTATAAAGCATTTGTTCTTGTATAGAACAAATCTAAGTTTTAAATCTAATTATCCGTAAGGTGTTCTTTAATTGTAAACAAAAGAACGCAAAATTGTAATATAAATTTAATATAGAACAGGTGCAACGGAAAGAATGAGCTTCCCTAGTCATTTCACAGGAGTCAAAAATGTTGAATCAATAGCTATATTGACTAAAAAAGTAAAAAATAGTAAAGTAAATATAAGATATTATAAATGATACAAGGAGGTAGCACAGTGGGAAATACTATTGTAAAAAGGGCAGTATTTATATTAATATTTGCATTATTAATTTTGTTTGGAAGTGAATTGCGTTCTGAAGCATTGACATTTCCAAAACAATGGGATAGCAGTGAAATAGCAGGAAGTGGGAATGTCCAAGCAACATTGTATAGGAATGGAACATTAGTTATAAGCGGAAATGGAGCGATGAAAAATTGGAATCCTGGTTCTAACAAAGCTCCATGGTTTGTAATGGATAGAGATGGATACTATGCAGATTCTATAAAAAGGGTTCATATAGAATCTGGTGTAACAAGCATAGGAAATTATGCTTTTTGTGATAGTGAGATTCGTGACGTTAATATTCAAGGTACTAATGTGAAAATAGGAGAAGGAGCTTTTCAAAATAGTAAAGTAAATACAATATTCCGTGAAACAGAGGAAGACTATTGTAAAGATTTCATAAGTGGTGACTATGTTGAGAATCGTTGGCATAAAGGTATAAGTGTATCTATAATTGGAGAAGGAGCGTTTCAAGGGTGTGGTACATTACAAAATTTATCAATTGGAGAAGAATGTACAAAGATTGAAGGAAAAGCATTTCAAAATTGTGCCAATCTTGAACAATTTCGTTTGGAAGAAACCTCAAAGTTAACAAGTATTGGTAATAATGCTTTTGATGGGTGTTCGAATCTTTCGGAGTTTTTATTTGGTCCAAATTTGCAAGAGATAGGAAGTTATGCTTTTAAGAATTGTCAGAATTTTAGAGATATAGTAATACAAAATAAAGATCTTAAGATTGGGACAAAAGCTTTTGAGGGATGTAACTGTTCTATATATGGTTATCCAGATTCTACAGCAGAAGGCTATGCCAATGCTAATAGTATGTCTTTTGTAACTATCGAAACGGAAGAAGATGATGTATGGAACATTGCGAAGGATGGAAGTGACTCTTTGATAGCAAAATATAGTGAAAGAAACGGACGAGGAATATTAGAGATTGAAGTTAAAGAGGGGATTGAAGGGCCAATAGAAATGAAAGATTGGAATTTGAATAACCAGGACATGCCTCGTTGGGTTCAAGCTCCATATAGTCAATTGATTAGGCAAATAAATTTTTCGGGGAATATTTCCAATATTGGAGATTATGCATTTTTTGATTTGACAAATGTGAAGAAAATTGAAATTCCATATGGTGTGGAACATATTGGATTTGGGAATTTTGATAATTGTAATTCTCTTGAGACTCTTCTTCTTCCTCCATCTTTGAGAGTACTTGATAATATGGAGATTTATTATAATGGCACAGGACTTACTGTGAAAGGGTTTAGAGGTACTCCTGCCGAAAATGTTAGTGGCTCTAAAAATGTTCGAATTACTTTTTATGACAAAACTGAAACTTGGGATTTAAGTGTTGATAAAAATGAGAGTGTTACAGGCTGTCTTGATTATGTTTCTGGAACTTTAACTATTAGTGGAAATGGAGTTATGGCTGATTTTGGAGATGGTGCAGATAGAGCTCCTTGGATAAATAGGATAAACTGGTATGATTCTATTAATTTATATACCGATTGGATAAAGAAGCTAGTTATAAAAGATGAAATTAGAAATTTAGGAGATTCCTGTTTTAAGGATTTAAAAAATATTACTTTTGTGATGATACCAGAAAGTGTAACTGATATTGGCTCTAATGTTTTTGCTGGATGTGACAAATTAGTTAGCGTGATTTTTTTGCATATCAGTAAACAAAATGCTATCGCATTTGATCATAATATGTTTGTGGGAATTGATATAACACAAAAGGTTCAAATTTTATGTATTGAAGCTTCTTCGGTTGATGAGTTTTTCCAGGGAATAGGTATTTCGTATTCGTATATGGAAGGCTACGACATTTCTGCAAATGATGGGAATTCATCAGTTATGGGCTATGTATTACCAATAGACGAAAATGAATTTATGCTTTATGCTAGAGGAAAGGGGAATATTAAGTCATATAATGGTGATTTGAGCTGGGTACATCCATTTCAAGATGGAGAGTATCCTCCTTGGTTAACTAAGCCAGTATATTATAATACTATAAAGAAAATAGTTATTGAGGATGGTGTGACTGGGATTGGAAAGAATTCTTTTCGTTGGTTAACTTGGGTGGAAAGTATAGAAATTGCTGATAGTGTGAAAATGATTCAAGATAAGGCTTTTCTAGATTGTAATTCTTTGAAAAATCTTGTCTTACCAAGCCGAGGCTTGACTAACATAGGTAAAGATATTTTTTATGCCAATAGTAGTCAGTCTGAACAAGGAAAACAAATTACAATTATAATTAATAATGTGCAGGGAGATGGTAGATGGTACAGCAAAGAAAATGGAGATGAGGTATTCATAGATTGGAATAATATTCGGAGAAAAAGATTCTGATGTGAAAGCCATTTTCAATTATAGAGAAGGTAAATTACGAATTACTGGAGAAGGAGGAATGAAAGGAGGACCTTTACCTTGGAGTGTAAGCCAAGCTAATGTCAAGGTAAATACTGTTGAAATAGATGATAAAATTACAAACATAGGAACTCAGGCATTTGCTGGATTGAATGATATGACTAGTGTTACCATTGGAAATGCTGTAAATACAATTGGAGCTTATGCTTTCCAAAATTGTTCGAAATTAAAAAGTTTAGAATTAAGAAATGTTACTAAAGTTGGTAATTATGCTTTTAGTAATTGTTCTTCTTTGGAGTCTGTTTCTAAAAGTGAATTGGGAGAATGGTCATTGGGAGAAAATGCATTTAGTAACTGTACTATACTTAAAACAGTTAATTCTAAAGAACTATTTGAAATTTCTGGAAATACTTTTAAAGACTGTAATGAAGCATTAGTTCTTACTTGGTACGAATGGCAACAACCTACAATTCCTTATTATAAAATCTCTTATGGATTTAAAGATAAAACTTTAAAATTATTGTATGAAGATGGCTATATAGGGGAAAAGGATTACCAATTATCAAATGACAATAGACCTTCTTGGAACAGAGACAGTTTTAACGTTAATATACAAAATATTGTAATTGGGGAAGGAATTAAAAGAATAGGAAATGAAGCATTTAAAGGAATGTCTAGAATAGAGAATGTTTCTATTTCAAATAGCATAACTAGTATAGGGGATAGAGCTTTCGAAGAATGTATAAATTTAACTAAAGTTGAAATTCCAAATCAAGTAGAGACTATAGGAAATAATGCATTTACTGGAAATAATATAGGAGAATTAGTAATTCCTAATTCAGTCACAATGTTGAAAACGGGAGCTTTTTCGCGAAATCCTATACAAATTGTAGAATTCAAGGGTACAGATTGTCATATCGCGGATAATGTATTTGAGAGTTGTAATTTATTAACAACTGTTAAAATGCATAAAGGAGCAAATCATGTTAATCAGAAGGCTTTTGGCTCTGATAATACGAACAATTTTACAATTGAATGGAAAGATGGAGAAATTAATGTTGTTTTTCACAATCAAATTAAAACACTTATGGTGACAGCTCCAGAGGGAAATAACAGTTATCAAATGGAGGATTGGTATACAGCTACTAGTAGTAGATATCCCCCTTGGAGTAAAAGGAATTTTGAATTGAATATAAATCATATAGGTATAGGTGAAAGGATTCAAAATGTTGGGCTCCAATCATTTTATGGACTAGATAAAGTACAAAGTGTTGAAATTTCAGATACAGTAACAACTATAGCTAGTTATGCTTTTGCAAATTGTGCATCTCTAGAAAATATAAAAATTCCGTATTCTGTTGATTCACTTGGAATGGAAGCGTTTTCTGGATGTACTAAATTAAGTAAAGTTGAGATTTATAATCCTGAAATGACATTCAAAACAGATGTTTTTAAAAATTGCGATAAAGAAAAATTATTAATGCGTGGTTATGAAGATTCAACAGCTCATGAATATGCACGTAAAAATAATATTAAATTTGAACCATTTGATTGGAAGTATTGCCGTGTTGAGTTTTACTATGATGGAACGATAGATAATAGTCTTACTTGGAAATATCAGATAATTGATTTAAGTGAACCAATAAATGAAAATACAGAGATTATCCAAAAGGCAAAACAACGTGGTCAAAAAAATGGATTTAAGTATGGTAGATTTGAGACTCAATTGGGTGAAATGAGTAAAAACAATGTCATAAAATTGTTTTATACAGCAACATCTGAACCACCAGTTTTTGATGAAGAGATTGAATATGTTGTTAATTTTTATAATATAAAAAATAATACAAAAATAATGGATATAAGTGGAGGAACTGTTAAGGGAAATAGGTTAACTATATTAAATTCAAGAGAATATCTAGACTATAAAAAGGAAAAATTAGGAAAGAAATATACATTTAAGCAGGAAACAAAAGATGATCTAAATAAAGTCATTCATGTCTATTGTCGTGAACATATAGAAGAGGACGATATTACGAAAAACTATACTGTTAATATATATTTAAATAACTGGGAAAATCAGGTGAAAAGCATAGAAAATAGAGTAAAAGAGAAACCAACTGATGTTGATGTTTCTATCTCTTTAAAAACGGTAATAGAAGAGGTACTTGCACAATATTCAAATTATAGATTGTTTGAAAAAATTCAAGATGATGATAATACTCAGATTAAAGTACTTTTAAAAGAAAAAAGAGATATCAGTCCAATACCTCCTGATTATGAAGAAACGGAATATGTTGTTGATTTTTATCATTCTGATACTGGGAAAAAAATACAAGATATTAGTGGTTCAAGAGTGAAAGGTTATGGTCCAACAATACAGAATTCAACAAATTATTTATTGCTTAAAAAAGAGAAATTAGGAGAAAAGTATACATTTATAAAACAGAATATAGATTTGGATAAAAAGGTTATTACAGTTTGGTGTCGTAATCGTAATCCGAGTGATTCTACAAATAGGATAAATTATACTGTTAGAGTATATTTGAATAACTGGAATAATCAAGTGAAAAGTATTGCCAACAAAGTAAAAGAAACACCAGATAATGTTAGTACATCAGAATCTTTACAAATGGTAATAGAAGAGGATATACTGGCAGTATACACTGATTATGTATTTTCTGAAATGGAACAAGATGACGAAAAGGCTGAGATTAGAGTGCTTTTAACTCAAATACCAACGACATACACAATTAAGTATTACTATGATAATAAGGAGCAAGATAAAGAAACAGAAACTTGTTTAGGTATGGTAGGTGATGTAGTTACAAAAGAAATGATTCAAACTCATATTGATGCACATAAAAATGGCTACAAATTTTCAAA
Source organism: uncultured Clostridium sp. (assembly GCA_948470605.1). Taxonomy (GTDB): domain Bacteria; phylum Bacillota; class Clostridia; order TANB77; family CAG-508; genus CAG-269. Next base: position 41,937 of record CAOKPI010000009.1, read on the forward strand.
AACGGAAAATTTACCATTAACTTTAAAAGCTAATGTTGCTAATAATGTTATCAAAGTTTATTATACAAAGGATGGTTCAACAAATCCAGATCCAGGAGGAAATAACCCAGGTAGTAACAATCCAGGAGGAGGTTCAAATGGCAATGGAAATGGATCAAATAGTGGAGGAATTTCATCATCTACTGGAACCAGCAGTAAAGGTAATGGCAAATCGATAACAGGAAATCCAAGTGATAGTTTAGCAAGTAAAATAATACCTAAGACAGGTATAGAGGTAGGATTATTAGTGGGAATCATAGCTTTGTCAGGAGTTGCTATTGTATGTTACAAAAAGTCTAGATGGAATTAGAGCAAAATAATAATAAATAAAAAATACATCTTTTATAAAAGGTGTATTTTTTTGTGAACCTGATTTTGGAAGATTTTGGGGACGGAGGAAAAAATCATGATAAATTCTAACAGAATATTTAAAAAATCAAATGTAGAAAAATCATGATTTTTTCCTCCGTCCCCAAAATCATCTAAAATCAGGGCTCTGTAAATCCACAGGATAAAGTCTTGAAATTAAAAAATATTTAGTTTATAATGATAAAAATGATAGTTAGGAGAAGAGCTATGTGGGAGAGAAAAGAATTAAAAGAAAAAGCTAAAAAAGTTGTTCATAGAAATTATTGGACAGCTATTGTAGTATGTTTTTTAATTGCTTTATTGACAGGTGAATTTGGAACTTCTATCTTAGGTATATGGCAATCTGAGGATTCTATGGACCCCTATTATGTGATACATCATCAAATGGATAAAATAGAAATTGAAAATTACGAAATGCTAGATTTTTTAGATAGCAAAAACATAAGAAATGGACTGAATGAGATACAAACAAAAGTGTTTAAAACAATTGAGGCAAATTTGAATAGTGCTATGAAGCCACAAAAATATATTTTTAAAATATGGGATGGTATAAATTCTTTTCAAGTGAATCAAATGCAATTAGGAGTACTACTTTGCATTGGTTCAGTGATAGCTCTTGCTTTTACGATATTAGTAGCAGACCCACTGATTGTAGGAGAAAAGAAATATTTTTTAAAGGCAAGGCGAAACAATAATACAAAAATAGGTGTTATAACAGAAGTGTTTCAAAAAAGGCATTGGTTTCATATAGCCATTATTATGTTTTTACGAAATATTTATAATGCACTTTGGTATTTAACCATAATTGGAGGTATTATAAAAACATATGAATATAGAATGATACCTTATATTTTAGCAGACAATCCTAATACAGAAAGAAAAGAAGCTTTTAGGCTTTCAAAACAAATGATGATGGGTAATAAATGGAGAACGTTTATTTTGGATTTATCATTTTTAGGTTGGAATTTTGTATCTGTATTGACTTTTGGCATATTAAGTATATTATATGTGAATCCATATAATGCAACAACAATGACAGAGTTATATGTTGTATTAAAAGAGGATTCGACAGCAAAAAAAGACGAATCAAGAAAGTAAATGGAGAAATATGTAAAAACAGGTAAGATTATGACAGAATTTGCGATGAAAAGTCCTTGAAAACCACTGAAAAACATAGTATTATAAGAAAGTGGGTGAAAAGAGGAGGATAAAAATGAGGACTTTTTTCAGTAGTACATTTATAAAAAAAGAAACATTAAAAGAGGCTGATATTTATCATCCAATCAAGCTAGAATATTATAAAATAATTAATGAAGACAGGATGATAAAACAAGAAAAGGCTAAATTTGGAATTCATGTAGTGAAAACCGAATACAAGAAAGATGATGTAAAGGTTGAAAATAAAGAAATACCATATTTAACAAACGATGAAAAGAGAGTAGAACAAATTTTAAATATGTTAAAAGAGAATGAGGTGACACCAGTTAGTGTAGTAGATATTTTAAGCGATTTTTCTAAAAAAGTCATAGTGTTCTAATTTTTTATGAAAAGGTATTGCAAATTGTAAAAAATTGGTCTAGAATACATTAGTAAGTAAAATTAAGGAGGGTTATATGGCTGATAAATTAGTAATAGTAGAATCACCTGCAAAAGCCAATACCATTAAGAAATTTCTAGGAGGAAGTACAAAAGTAGTAGCATCTATGGGACATATTAGAGATTTACCAAAGTCAAAAATGGGAATTGATATAGAGCATGATTTTGAGCCAGAATATATAAATATTAGAGGAAAGGGAGATTTAATCAAATCGCTAAAAAAAGAGGGAAAACAAGCTAAAAAGATTTTTATCGCAACTGACCCTGACCGTGAAGGAGAGGCAATTGCATGGCATTTGGCTACTATTTTAAAAGAGGAAAAAGATAAGATAACAAGAGTGACTTTTAATGAAATTACAAAAAGTGCAGTACAAAAAGCAATTAAAGAGCCAAGACAGATTGATATTAATTTAGTGGATGCGCAACAGGCAAGAAGAGTGTTAGACAGAATTGTGGGCTATAAAATGAGTCCTGTGTTGTGGAAAAAAGTAAAAAGAGGATTATCAGCAGGTCGTGTTCAATCTGTTGCGGTTAAGTTAATTGTAGATAGAGAAGAACAAATTGAAAAATTCGTACCAGAGGAATATTGGAATTTATATGCTAATTTGCAAGACACAGAAAGTAAAAAAGAATTAGAAGCGAGATTTTATGGAAAAGACGGGAAGAAGCAAGAAATTCATTCAGAAGAGGAAATCAATCAAATATTAAAAGAGTTAAATAAAGCAAAATATATTGTAGATGAAGTGAAAAAAGGAGAAAAGAAAAGAAATCCAGCACCACCATTCACAACTAGTACAATGCAACAAGAGGCATCTAGAAAATTAGGTTTTACCTTAAAGAAAACGATGTCTATTGCACAAGGCTTATATGAAGGTGTAAAGATGCCAGAAAAAGGTACAGTTGGTTTAATTACTTATATGAGAACAGATTCTACAAGAATTTCGGAAGAAGCAAGAGCAGCAGCCAAAGAGCATATTGTTGCTACCTATGGTGAGAAATATTATGAAAATAGATATTATAAAACCAGTAAAGAGGCACAAGATGCTCACGAAGGTATTAGACCTACTTATGCTGATTTAGAGCCAGATAGTATTAAAAGTTATTTGACAAATGACCAATATAAATTATATAAGTTAATTTATAATCGATTTATGGCAAGTCAAATGTCTGCGGCAATTTATGATACTATGGCAGTTTCTATTGGTGCAAATGGATATACCTTTAAGGCAAATGGACAGATGATTCGATTTAAAGGTTTTATGACATTATATGTAGAGGGAACTGACCAGAAACAGCAAGAAGAAGAGGGAATGTTACCAGATTTAAAAGAAAAGCAAGAGCTGAAATTGAAAAAACTAAATCCAAAACAAAGCTTTACAGAGCCGCCTCCAAGATATACAGAGGCTAGTCTGGTAAAGGCGTTAGAGGAAAAGGAAATAGGTAGACCAAGTACTTATTCGCCAACGATTACGACTATTTTGGAAAGAAGATATATTGAAAAGACACAAAAACAATTGTCTCCTACTGAATTGGGAAGGATTGTAAATAAGCTATTAACGGAGAATTTTACAGATATTATTAATGTGGAATTTACGGCTAAGATGGAAAATGAATTTGACGAAGTGGCAAATCGGAAAAGAAGAATGGAAGCAAATTATTCGAGAATTTTATGGACCATTTGAGAAGGAAATAGAAAAGGTAGAAAAAGAATTAGAACATGTGGAATTAGTAGATGAAGTGTCAGATGTACAATGTGAAAAGTGTGGCAGAATGATGGTTTATAAGTTTGGTCGCTATGGTAGATTTTTGGCATGTCCAGGGTATCCTGAATGTAAAAATGCAAAGCCAATTATTGAAACAATTGATGTGCCATGTCCAAAGTGTGGAGCAACGGTTCAAGTTAGAAAAACAAAGAGAAAGAGAAATTATTACATATGTGAGAATAATCCAGATTCTTGTGATTATATTTCTTGGAATAAGCCAAAAGAAGGAGAAAAGTGGAATCCAGAGGAAGCAGAAGACGTGAAGAAGGAAACGAAAAAAAGGACGACAAAGAAGGCTTCTAAAAGTACTGCCAAAAAGAAAAAGAAATAATGCTTGTGCATGTTGTATGTTAGGAAGAGCAGTTCCTTTTGAGGGGATTGCTCTTATAGAATTATAAATATATGAATTTTTAAGTGATTACTATAATTTCCTTGACAATGTAATATAAATTTGTTATTATTATAAATGCATTTAGGAATAAGTTGAACTAAATGTGAATATATTTTATAAGGAAACGCGGGAATAGCTCAGTTGATAGAGCGCTGCCTTGCCAAGGCAGAGGTCGCGGGTTTGAGCCCCGTTTCCCGCTCCAAACTTTTATAGGGCGTTGTAGCCAAGTTGCTGTGGGTGTTCGAGCAGAGCGAGTTACAGCCACAGTATACGGTAACAGTGTAATAATAAAAACGGCGTTGTAGCCAAGTGGTAAGGCACGAGTCTGCAAAACTCTGATTCGGCGGTTCGAATCCGCCCAACGCCTCCAAAAAATTAGCATTTTGAGCAAATGGTACAGAGTTCACAAAGTATCATACAAAAGCATAAAATGCAGAAATACTCTCTTTGTAAGGGAGTATTTTTTATATTATAGGAAAGTTCTCCGAACTTCCTATAATATAAAGCGTTTCACAGAAAATTGCTCTGCAATTTTCGCGAGCGAACAACGGGCGTGGCATGAAAACTAATCTAAAAGGTCAAAAAATTTTAATCATGCCACTGTTGTTCTTTTACAGGATAAATACCTATCATAGATTATCACAATTTAGTACAAAATTTGCTGTACAATTGGTGTACATTTGTGTAAACAAATTTTTATAGTATACATAGTAATAAGTTATTGTGTATCTATATTATTATTTGGTATTTTATTACTCTTTATTTAGACTTCTTTAGAGCATACTTTATAAATTAAATTTATTACTTTTTTGAATATTAAAAATGCAAAATTTTGTTTTGTTCGCTTGTATTATTGTAAAATATATAGTATAGTAGTTAAAGATAGAAATGAGATAAGTAGTTTTGTGTTGCCACTTTGACTTAGATAGCTTGCTATCAGAAAGTGAGGTGGTGTTTATGAGTTTTATACTATTCTTAATATTAGCCTTAATGGCATCAGTTACTCTAAACGTAGCCTTATTGACAGTTTGTTACATACAATATGTTAATAAAATTATAGATAAGGAATAAAAATAACAGCATATTCTACTTTTTGACCGAAGGGAATATGCTGTTATTACTATTACAAGTGGTAACCATATTCAACTATGGTTTCTCATTTTCTATCTATATTATACACAGATTTTTA
>CAOKPI010000010.1 GCA_948470605.1 uncultured Clostridium sp.
GTTTATGGAAATTATTCCCATATTTCATTTTTTCATAGATTACTTTACACTATCTATTATTTATTCTATTTATATTATATACTTTATTATGCTTTTTTGCAATATTTTTATACAATTTTATATTAATATTATAATTTTGTATAAACAATTTTATTCTTGAATCATAAAAAAAGAACTACTCTTTTTTATTTTAGTAATTCTCTTAATTCCTTACAATTTATAGTCAAAAACTTACATCTGTAAATTTAATTCAAATCTTTCTATAAATCCTATCCATTCGCCTTTTTCGTTTTTAACTCCTTGCATATATACTCTTTGATTTCTAGCAGTTACACAAACAAAGACTTCTTTTCCATTACTTTTTATTCCTTCATAACCTTTTTTAATTCTTTCAATTGATTTTTCGTTACTATGACATTCAAATAGACTTTTTCCTATTAAGTTTTTATATCCTCTTTCTTCATAATAATGATATTGTGCATTTTTATTCATAAATCTAATAATATAATCATTATCTATAAAAACAATAGGATATGGATAGCTATTTAAAATTCCTTTTAACATTTCAATTTCTTCCACAAATTTTCCTCCTCTATCTTTTATTTCTTATCTTAATCAATCATATTTTAATTATTATATTTCTTCAAATATTTTAAACTTTACTTTTCATAGATTACTATACCTGTCTTTTCTATTTCTTTTTCTATTTTTGAATTTTTATCAATTTCTAGCTTTTCAATAACATCAACTTCTTTATCAAGTTTTTCTCTTATTTTATCCACCATAGCAAAAAATTTTAGTCCTCTAATTTTGCCTTTGCTATCAATTAATATATCAATATCACTATTTTTAGTGGGATTATTTTTAGCATATGAACCAAATAATATGGCTTTTTCAACATCTTTATTAATTAAAATATCTCTTATTATGTTTTTTATATCTTCAATCGAATAGATTTTTGTAGTCATATTCTTCTCCTCCTTAATTCTTTCTTTTTTAGTATAGCATAATTTATTTTTAATTACTATCATTTACTTAATTATTTTGTAAATATTCTAAAATTTCATTTTTTACTTGTATCTTTTCTTCATAACTTATATCTAACCTCTCAATACTTTCTTTTATTAATAATGCTTTTATAAATGCTAAATTATGTATATACTCTTTGTTATTTTCTGTATTAATTTTTATCTGCATCTTACACCTCTTATTTTAAATGTATGCCTACTATTATTTAACTATTCAAATATTGAGGTTAATTTTTTACTAACAACTTTTAGGCATGACTTGACTATATAACACTTTATCATGTTATATTTTGTCCTTCACTATATAAGAGTGCAATTATAAAATGAAAATGGTCTTTTTTTTTAATTTTTATTTTTTCTTCATTCATTTAATATTGAGAATGTAAAATACCAAAAGTATAAATTTTAATACCAACTTTTGGTATTCTTGTTTTATATCCATTCTTTTATTAAATCTTTTGAAATATTCAAATTTCCTCTTCCTATACCAATTTCTATATCTGGTTTAGGTTTTCCGTGATAATCACTTCCACCACTAGTATACAAGTTATTTTTTTTAGCATACTCTACTAAAATATCTTTTTTATTGTCATCTACTGATGAAGGATGAAAACATTCTATTCCATCTAATTTTGTTTCTTTTCTTAAATTATCTATAAACCCAATTGTATCTTCAAATTTATATTCAAATGGATGAGCTAAAAATGCTTTACCTCCTGCTTGATGAATAATAGCTACAACTTCTTTAGATGAAGGTCTAAATTCAATATGGTTCATAAAATAGCTACTATTAGGATTTGATAAACCTTTTCTATAAAATATTCCCATTGATTTTGTAAATTCACCTAATATTTCATAATTTTCTTTGTGTCTCATTAACTCTGCATAAATTAATGGTTCTGTAAATTGATTTGTTTTTTTAGGCTTTTCTATTTTGGTTTCATCGTATTTAAGTCCATGTTTATCACATATATCCAACAATCTTTTATAAAATATTTCCTGTTGTTCTCTTAATTTTTCCTCTGAGTAATATTTTTTACACCATTCATTAATAATATCTGTATCTACATTATATCCTAATATTTCAATATTTCTTCCTTGTGACACAGCATTTTGTTCTGTTCCTCTAATAATTCTACCTGTAAAAATACTTTCCTTCATTGCTTTATCATTATATTGTTTACAGGTGTTATGATCTGTTATTGAAATATATTCTAATTTTCTTTCTTCACACATATTTAGTATCTCTTCTACGCTCTTATCTCCATCTGAATAAGTGGTATGCATATGTAAATCTACCATAATTTTCTCCTCTTTTTCATCAAATTTATGTAATCATTTTATCATATTTTTTAATTTACTCAATAAAATTATGGTAATTTATAAACTTTCTATATTACTGATTGACAGAATTGTTATTATAATTATTTTTATTAATATTATTATTATTTCCTTGTAAATTTTACACCTCTATAACTGTATTTTTTACTATTCCAGAACTGTAATTTTTACAATTCTAAATGTCTAAATTTTTACTATAACATTTTCGCACACTTATAGTATTTAATCAATTATAGTATAGTTTCATATAGAGACAAAAATAGTCCACTATTTTTACAAGAAGAGAGCGAGCCACAAATCGCCCTCATACAACTTAAAAACGAAGTTTTTAACGGGTGCACTATAAGAAGATTGGGGGCAAATGTGAGTCATCTTTTTTGACTATTCTTTTTACTATACAGTTCTATTTTTATTTTCTATAATTCAAGTTCTTCTTCCCTATTAACATGCTTTTTAGATTTTCTTTTTGCATTTTTATTTTCACTTTTTACTACTGTCTTATTCATTTTATAATTAGCTTGTCCCTTCAAAATAATTGTTTCATTCAATATTCCTTTGTTTTTAATCTTAGAAAATACCTTTGCAATATCTTCACAAGTAACATGATAATTTTCTATTTTTACTTGATTTTTCAATATTTCTTCCTTTTTAGGGAATGCTGTCAGCAAGGATGGGGTGTTTCTGCTCCTTGCCCAGTTGTTAATTCTATATCCATTCCATTTTCTTTAAAATATCCATTATTGATAGCCACATATTGTGGTGCATAAAAAACAGAGCGGGTTACCTCATTTACTTTTATTGTCTTCAAACCTTGATTATTTTTATTTCTCTGGTTTATAATTGTTCCTACTATGCTAAATAACATCGCAAGAATTACTATAATTACAATTATAAAAAATTTCTTTTTCAAATTCCTTCCTCCTTTTATCATGATTTTATAAGATGGAGATGATTTTGGGGACGGAGGAAAAAATCATGATGGATTTTTGATATATTGATTTAACTATTAATATAAACGAATCATGATTTTTTCCTCCGTCCCCAAAATCATCTCCATCTCAAAATCATTATTTGAATTTTTTTGCGTGTAGGATAAATTTTTCTAAGAGTAGTACAGCTGCATACATGATGCCAGCTACAATACCTAATATAATTACACTTGCCATAACCAAGTCTAATTTAAACACTTGCCCTCCATAGACAATTAAATATCCCAGTCCTGCCTTGGACACTAGAAATTCTCCCGAGATAACGCCTACTAACGAAAGTCCTATATTGACTTTTAATGAGTTAATAAAGGTAGAAAGATTAGCTGGTATTACAATTTTTGTTAATATTTGAATCTTGCTTGCTTTAAAAGTTTTTGCCATTTTAATGACTTCTTGGTCTGTTTTTAAAAATCCATTTAGATTTTCCAAAATTGTTACAATTAAAGCAATAGCCACTGCCATTACAATAATTGCTGGCATTCCTGCTCCCACCCATATAATAATAACTGGTCCGCAAAGCCACTTTTGGTAAGCTATTTAATACTACCAAATAAGGCTCTGCCACTTTTGATAGAAAATTTGACCACCATAGAATAATAGCAATGATAATACCTAATCCAGTACCAAGTAAAAAACCAACTACAGTTTCATATACTGTAACGCCAATATGTTTCATCAAATCATTGGAACTTAGATTCGTAAAAGTTTCCCATATTCTACTAGGTTGGCTCATAATAAAACTATCTATTATTTTTTGATTGGCTAGTATCTCCCATACAGCAAGAAATCCTACTAATATGGCAATTTGTGTTAACCATACCATATATTGTTTATATTTTTTATTTTTTAAATATTGTTTTCTTTCTTTTGAAATTAGTTGTTTATTCATCGACTCCTAGCTCCTTCCATAAAGTATTGAAATATTGGCTAAAGGTAGGTTTTTCTCTACAATTAATTGGATTTCTATTTTCCATATCAAATTCAATTTTATGAATATCCTTTACGGTTCCCGGTCTAGCATTTAATACAACGACTCGATCCGACATGCTAATAGCTTCTGAAATGTCATGTGTCACCATAAGAGCAGTAATTCCTTCCTTTCGTAAAATGTTATAAATATCATTGGTCACCATGATTCTAGTTTGATAGTCTAGTGCTGAAAAAGCTTCATCTAATAATAAGATTTTGGGTTTGACTGCCAATGTTCTAATAAGGGCTACTCTTTGTCTCATACCTCCTGATAATTCAGATGGATATTTATCTTTAAAGTCATATAAATCATATTTTTTCAATAATTCCTCTACATAGGCTTTTGCTTCTTTGTTCTTTTTTCCTTTTATTTCTAATCCAAACATGGTATTACTTAATATGGTTTTCCATTCTAATAAGCAGTCTCTTTGTAGCATATAACCTACTTTAGGTGATATGCCTTCCACTTTTTCTCCTTCTATGTAGATTTCTCCTGATGTTTTGTCTTCTAGACCTGCTATAATAGATAAAAGAGTAGATTTTCCACATCCACTTGGCCCTATGATACTTACAAATTCTCCTTTTTTGACTCTTAAATTGATATTTTGAATGGCTAGTATTTCGCCTTCTTTGTTTTGGTATTTTTTGGTTACATTTTTCACTTCTAGTATTTTTTCCATTGTTTTCCTCCTTGTCATTTATCCTAATATATTTTATGTTAAATTAACAAAATGAGTTCTTACCATATAAAAAACGAATTCCTCCTACTAGGATAAATCGTTGTCAAAATCTTTGATTTTGTGCCAACGATTATATGTGTAACAAACTTTCTTACAATATAAAAAAACAGACCTAGTTTGGTCTGCTAATTTGCTTATCCTGCTGTTGCCAATTCTTCTTTTATTTTTTCTAATTCTTCTTTTTTAATTTTAGTTGTCTGTAATATGATTTTTTCATCTAGCTTTATACTCATCATATTTTTGGCAATTTCCTTTTGACTTTCCTTTCGTATACGCCTATGATTTTCCGCCCTCATTTTGTTTATTAAACTTTCTAGTCTATCCATCTCTTTTTCACCTACCTTTCTTTCTATTTTTTCTAATAATTTTTGCTGTATTTCTTCTTCTAATGTATCTTCCAATAAATAGCTTATAATATTAACGAATTCTTCCAATATTTTTTTATTTTGAGTGGATTGAATAATAATTTCTAAATTCTCAACTAATTCCTCACTACTTTGCGCTTTTTCAAGAAACATGATATAACCAAACATAGAATTTTTTTGTAATAACATCTGTTTTGGAAGCTTGTTAATATCAATAAAATTATATTCTAACTCTATTTGATATCTTTCAAACACATAATCTCCAATCTGTTTTTCTCGGAAATTTCTTGGCATTTTCCATTTTTGGTTTCCTGTGTAAATAACAATGGGAACGATAATTGGATATCTTGTATTTTTTCCAATCTTTTTATTTCGACTCCATTCTTGCATAATATCTAAGCAGTAATTTAACATTCTGTAGGGCATATTGTAATCTATGGTAGATTGATGTTCAATTAAGAAAAAAATCTCTTGATTCTTTAGCTTATATACTAAATCTGCTTCTTTTGATTTATATTTTTTAGTAATATAACTATTGGTATAGCGAATTAATTCCTCCTCTTTAACTTTCTCTCTTGGTACAACAAACTGATTAATAAATTGTGTAGCCTCTTCTTTATCCTGTAATATGTTTTTAATTAATTTATCATGTGAATATTTTTTTTCCACTTGATTTAAGTTATATTTTGCACTTTCTTCTGCTAATTGCATAACCGCGTTTAATCTTAATGTATGAATACATTTTATATATTGTCCATAAGTAAAAACCTTCAATATGATTCCTCCTATATTTTATCTTATTTTTATTTCATTGTCAAGTTTGATAAATAGGTAAATTTGTTTTTTTGTCTTTTGTTCTTTTTTATGGAAAATTTGTTACTAATTTGGAATTAAATTTTGAATTAAATTTTTTGATGTATTTTTTGCTAGATATGAAAACTAATTAGTATTAAAACATCAAATAGGAAGAATTGCAACCCTTTCTACAAATCTTCCTATCTTTTGACATTATTTCTATAATTTCTACTTTTTATTTATCAAAATAACGACTAATTTCTTCTAATCCCTCAAAATTTTTCTGTCGATAAACATCGTATACAACAATATTAACAGAATTAGCAAGATTTAAGGATCTTAATGTCGGTCTCATTGGAATGCGAATCGTTTTATCGATATATTTATGTAACAAATTCTCTGGTAAGCCTTTTGTTTCCTTACCAAACAACAAAAATATCTCCTCTTTATCTTTATAATTAGGAGCTGAATAAATCTGTTTTCCCTTTGTTGTCACAAAAAACATCTCATTTTCTTCTGGTTTATATTTCTCTAAAAACTCCTCTAAGGATTTATGCTCCTCTATTTCTACCTTATCCCAATAATCCAATCCAGCCCTTTTAACAGCCTTATCTGACACGTCAAATCCCAACGGATGTACTAAATGCAATTTAGCTCCTGTTGCTGCACAAGTCCTTGCTATATTTCCTGTATTTTGTGGTATCTCTGGTTGCACCATAACAACATGTATTTTCACTTTTATTCCCTCTTTCTTTTATCCTGGCGAGTTTGTACTTGTGGTGAGTTTGTGCCTGTACTAAAGTCGCCATTTAGTTTAACTGCTTTTGTCTTACATATTCATATAATATAATTCCTGTCGCCACAGAAGCATTCAAGCTTTCTGTTCTTCCCAGCATTAGTATTTTTATTTTTTCATCAGCAAACTCTTGAATCTCTTTTTCCACTCCATTTGCTTCATTCCCAATAATAATTACTTTTTTATGATAGTCAACATCATAAATTGTATTTTCTGTTTGTAAAGAAGACACCATAATTTTAAATTTATGTTTTTTGATTTCTTTTAGCATTTGTTTTAAATCTTCACATTCTATGATTTTCACTCGGAAAATAGCTCCCATTGTAGAACGTACTACTTTGGGATTGTAAGCATCTGCCGTTCCTTTCGATACTAGTATTTGTGTTAACCCTATACTATCAACAGTTCTTAAAATAGCTCCTAAATTTCCTGGGTCTTGTATATCATTTAATGCTACAATCAAATCTTGTGTGTAATCCATTTGTGTATTAGCACTTGTTTTTTCTATAACTGCTAAAATCCCTTGTGGTGTCTGCACTTCTGATAAATACTTAAAGATTTTTTGTGTCACATAAATACATTCATACTTAGCAATCTCATACATTAGGTCTTTGGGTATTGCTTCATTTCTCTCACAATCATCACACAAAATGATTTGTTTAATTGGTGCCTTTTCTTGTACTGCTTCTGCCACTAATTTAATTCCCTCTATCACATATTCATGATTGATATCTCGATATTTCTTATCTTTAAGCTTTTTCACATGCTTGATAAACTCATTCTCTTTACTGGTTATTCTTTGCATACTCTTCTCCTTTGCTAGTTAAGTACTTAACTCTCTTTTCTACTTGCTCTAAAATTTAACCTGTCCCCAAACACACCCCAAAGTCATATCCTTAAAAATTCTGTTACGTCATTTAAAATTTGTTTTTCGTCATTTGTTTCTATTTGTAGTGTTATCATAGGCTTGATACCTGCTGAGAATTTTATTTTGTTTCCATATTTTTTGACTAGTTTAGTAATGTCTAAGTCAAATTGATTTGGTTCAAAGGTAAATACGACTGCTGTTTTCTTTTCTGCGTGTTTGCTTGCTATTTTACTGATTTTTAGTTGTTTTGCTAAATATTTAATTCTGCTAATTGCAATTAGATTTTCTACTTCAGCTGGTAGGTTCCCAAAGCGGTCAATGATTTCATCTATAACATTTTGTATGTTTTCTTCATTTTGACAAAGTGCAATGTTTTGGTAGATTTCTATTTTTTGATTCGCATCGGGTATGTATTCATCTGGTATATAACTGGTTACATTTAAGTCTATTTGAATTTCTATGTCTGGCTGGATTTCAATTCCTTGCATTTCTTTTACCACTTCATCTAGTAAATGGCAATAGGTGTCATACCCTACTTGTTCTAAGTGACCTGATTGAATTTCTCCGAAGTAAGCTTCCTGCTCCTCTGATTTGCAAGTCTCTCATAGCAATTTTAAATCCAGAGCCAAATTCTGTGAATTCTTTGATTGCTTTTAATCTTTTGTCTGCTATTTCTGTTAATAATTTGTCTTTTTTATAAGTAATATAAGCATATGCCTGTCTGTCTGCCCTTCCTACTCTTCCTCGTATTTGATACAATTGTGCTAATCCCATTCTATCTGCATTTTCAACAATAATGGTGTTGGCATTTGGTATGTCAATTCCTGATTCTAATATAGTGGTACACACTAATACATTGGTTTTTCCCTCCATAAATTTCTTCATGATTTCTTCGATTATAGTTCCTGTCATCTTTCCATGTGCATAGACTACATTTGCTTCTGGTACTAGGCTGGCTATATCATTTGCCTTCTTCTGAATTCCCTCTACATGATTGAATAAATAAAATACTTGACCATTTCTTTCTAATTCTTTGGTAATAGCTTCTTTGATAACCTCTTCATCATATTCTAACACATAAGTTTGAACAGGTTTTCTATTTTGTGGTGGTTCGTAAATGACTGACATATCTCGTATTCCTACAATTGACATGTGCATCGTTCTTGGAATTGGTGTTGCTGTCATGGTTAAGACATCAACATTTGTTTTTAATTGCTTGATTTTTTCCTTGGCTTTTACTCCAAAGCGATGTTCTTCATCGATAATTAAGAGTCCTAAATCTTTAAATTCAATATCTTTACTCAAAATTCGATGCGTTCCAATTACAATGTCTACTTCGCCTAATTTTAATTTTCTGACGACTTCGTCTTGATATTTCTTACTTTTAAATCGATTTAAAATTTCTACTGTAATCGGAAAATCTTTCATTCTTTCTTTGAATTCTTGGTATTGTTGTTCTGCTAATACAGTAGTTGGTGCTAGGTAAGCAACCTGCTTTTGATCCATAACTGCTTTAAAAGCTGCTCTTAGAGCTATTTCTGTTTTTCCATATCCTACATCACCACATAATAATCGATCCATTGGCTTTACCATTTCCATATCTTTTTTCACCTCTTGGATACAACGTAATTGATCATCTGTCTCTTGATAAGGAAACTTTGCCTCAAATTCATTTTGCCAAGGGGTGTCATGACTGAATGCAAACCCTTGTGTGTTTTCCCTTTTAGCATATAATTCGATTAACTCTTTTGCTACTTCTCGCAAATTATTTTTTACTTTTGTTTTGGTATTTTCCCATTCCTTACTTCCCAAACGATTTACTTTTGGCTGAATATTATCTCCACCAATGTATTTTCGGATAGAGTCTAAATCATTAGTTGGTATATATAGAATATCATCATTTTTATATTTTATTTTGATATAATCTTTTATCGTTCCATCTGCTTGGATGGTATTAACGCCAATATAAATACCAATTCCATATTTTCTATGAACAACGTAATCTCCAACTTTTAAGTCTGCAAAGACTATCTTTTCTCCTTCTTTAAAATCACTACTTACCAGTCGTCTTTTTCTTTTTTCTCCATCCATTAAGTCGTCTGCAACAATAACTAATTCTTGTAACTCATAAGCTTCCCAGCCCGCTGATAAAGTTCCAATGGTAATGGTTACAATGGACTGATTCGCTTTTACGATAATGGTTTGATTTAATTTTTCTTCTATCTTGTTTATGATATTTTTATCATTTAATAAAGCTTGTAGCTTTTTTGCTTTTTCTTTTGTAGAGACTAGCATATATATTTTTTTCTTTTCTTGGATTGCTTTGTGTAAATCTTCTATTAAATTATCTAGTTCACTTTTGTAGTAATTTACCTCTCTGTATGCAAACTTGTACTTCTCATTTGCTAATTTATTTTCCCTATCTTGTTTTTCGATATAAACAATTTGCCTGTTTTGCAGTTTTTCTTCTATTTCTTCATAGGTTACTAAATTGCTAATGGCATCTGGTATAATTTTTTCTTTTTCTAATAAGGCTTTTGTTAAATTGTTGTTATCAATTGCGAGGTTCGTTGCTCTTTGTTTTATTTTCCCAATTTCCTCTAAAAATATACAATAATGAGTGGATAAATAATCTAGTAAAGTTTCTTGTTTTTCATAAAAACAGTTGAAATATTTATCTATTTTACTGATATAATTTCCTGCTTTTATTTGTTCGATATCTTCTTCTATTATTTCCTTTTGTTTCTGGTTACTAGCTGTTTCTTTTATTTTTTGACAGATTTTTTCAGTCGGATTTTCTAAAATGTATTCATGGGCTGGATAAATGGTAGCTTTTTCTAATGTGTCAACTGACCTTTGACTGGTAATGCTAAAGTTTCGGATAGAATCGATTTCATCTCCCCAAAACTCAATTCTAACACCTGTTTTTTCATTGGTAGCAATATCAAGAATTCCTCCACGAATACTAAATTGTCCTCTTCCTTCTATTAAATCGTATCTTACATATCCTAATTGAATCAATTTTTGCTTAATTTCATCTAAAGAATAGGTCTCTCCTATTTTGAAATTTAATTCATTGGCATATAGCATTTCTTTTTTGGGTAGCTTTTGGGTGATAGCTTCTATGGTAGTGACTACCATTAAATTTTTTCTGGATTTTATCTGGTTGAAAGCTTCAATTCTTTGGTAGGGAAGCTCTTTGCTTTCTGCTATATAGTCATAAGTTACAATCTCCTTTTTGGGAAATAATACAACATTGTCTGTAAAATATTGAATGTCTTGGTATATCTTTTTAGCTTGAATTTTATTGTAGGTAACAATGCAAATTGGCTTTTTTCCGAATTCATGGATGGCTGTTCCGATTTGTATCATTCCCACGTCAGTTAAGCCCGATATGGCTATCGGACTTGTTTTGTTTTCGATTTGTTTTAGTAAATCAATGAATTTTTCTGATTTACCAAGCTCTCCTAAAATGGTATTCATTTCTTTTCTCCTAGTTGCTATTTTAATATATTATATATTAAAAAGTACATTTTTACAATTAAATTTCTTAAAAAATTCTACACATTGTAGATACTCAATTCTTATTTTTTAATATGTAGATGTTTTTAAGCGATTGCCATATTATTTTTGACTTTTTATGTTAAATATTGTATAATAATATTGATGCTTTATTTATTTGTAGAAAATAGTCAACCTTCCAACTAGGAAGAAAGGAGAATCAACATGTTAAAAAATGAACTTCTGTCAGTAGCAATTAACTTTCTTTTTCCTGAATTAGAGCCAAACTCTAAAGCTTGGGAAAAAATAAAAAAATATATTCGTAAAGAATATAAACTCATAGGAACTTCTGTTCTTTATTGCTTAGACGAGAAATTTATGAAACTACTTTCATCTCTTTCTTTGTCAATTAATAAGCGCGAAATAATTGTTACTGAACAAAGTGTGTTAGCAACAGAAGATTACCACATTCCTCCTTCATTAATTTTTCATATTTAAGGAGGATTAGTATCTGTTAAGAAAAGGGGTAAAATAAATACTTTTCCCCTTTTTCTTACATTTTTATCACTAATTTATCAAACTTAGCATGAATATAATTTTTTAATTTCGTCATAAACTCCTCTGGTTTAATTTCCTTTTTAGCCACCAAATCTAATCCTTTTTCCCAACTTGCAGTAAGTTTTGGATTTAGCATATCTGGCATAGAGCCATACACAATATCATAAATTTTCTCTCCTTTCTGAGTTGGTGTAATAATCTGTGTTTTATTATTTACCTCAATATATTTGATTTTTTCTAACTTTTTCATAATTTCTGCTCTAGTTGCACTAGTTCCAATCCCTGCTCCTTTAATTTGTTCTCTTAATTCCTCTTCTTCAATCAGTTTTCCTGCATTTTCCATTGCCAAAATAATAGAACCTGAATTGTATCTGGTTGGTGGTGAAGTCTCGGCATCTTTTATCTCGAAATTTTTAACTTCAATATTTTGTCCCTTTTTTAATGTTTTTAGAATTTCTATGTTATCATCATCTTTCTTTTTACTGTTGTCATCTTGTGTACTTTCCGTTCTGTTTTCCACATTTTCTTCCTTTTTTGTGGATTTCTTTTCTCCTTTTTCAATTGGTTTCAAAATTTCCAGAAATCCTTGTTTCACACAAACCTTTCCACTGCAATGAAATGTCTCATTTTTTATGCTGACGGTTACTTGCATTTTGCTATATTCTGCTGGGGGATAAAAAATGGCTAGAAATCTTTTTACAATTACTTTATAAACTTGCTTTTGTAAATCTGCCAATTGATTGTAATTTTCATATCCTTGTCCTGTTGGTATGATAGCGTAATGGTCCGTAATTTTACTGTCATTGACATACTTAGTTTTTATCAAATCCGTAGCATATTTTTCTTCCACCATTTTTTTTATATACCCTTGTATTTCTTCGTCTTGGAAACCTCTTGCTATTCCATTCAAATTTTTCGTTATTTCTTTTGCAACCGCTGTTGAAAGTACTCTTGCATCTGTTCTCGGATAAGTTACTAACTTTTTTTCGTATAAATTTTGTATGATTTCTAAGGTTTCATCTGGTTTGATTTTAAATCTTTTGGTACATTCATTTTGAATCTCTGCTAAGTTGAACAAAAGTGGTGCATTCTCTTTTTGCTTAGACTTTTTTAATTCCGTTATGGTTGCTTGATTTCCTATTAAACTTGCTATCAAATCTTTGGCATCTTGTTCTTTTTTAAATCCTGTCTCATTATATAGCTTAGTAGATTCATACATTTCTGATTTTTCATTGTCTTTCCATTCCGCCTTAAAAGAAGCTGTTTCATCGCCAAACTGTCCTAAAATTTTATAATATTTTGTCTTAACAAAATTTCTAATTTCTCTTTCTCTTCCCACAATCATACCCAATACACATGTCATAACTCTACCAACTGATATAGAAGCTTTGTCTTCCTGAATACTTTTCGCTAATTGCCTTCCATAAATAATGGATAATAATCTTGAAAAATTAATACCAATTAAATAATCCTCTTTTGCTCTTAGATAGGCACTATCAGACAGACTATCATATTCTGATAAATCTTTGGCTTCTCGAATTCCTCTTGTGATTTCTTCCTCTGTTTGAGAATCAATCCATACTCTTTTCATTTTAGCATTTGGATTCGGTTTTGCCATCATAAATACTAATCTTTGTATGTACTCTCCTTCACGTCCAGAGTCCCCAGCATTATAGATTTCTTCAATATCTTCTCTTTGCATTAATTCTTTTACAATATTAAATTGATTTTGTACCGCTGGAATGATTTCATATTTCCAATCTTCTGGAATAAAAGGAAGCGTTTCTAATCGCCATAATTTTAATTTTTCATCGTACTTATCTGGATAACTCATGGTCACTAAATGTCCTACACACCATGTGATAATCCAATTCTCTGATTCTAAATATCCATTCCTTCGATTGGTTGTTATTTTTAATGCCTTTGCAAATTCCATAGCAACTGACGGCTTCTCTGTTATCAATAATTTTTTGCCCAAATTTACTACAATCCTTTCTTCTTTTTATTACTCTATTTTTAACAAAGTTTATTATATTTTTTATATTGTAGGAAAGTTCTCCTAGTAGGAGGACTTTCTGTACAAGATAAATATGGGAATTTATAGAATTTCTTTGCGGTTATCACCGCTTAGATTTCTTAGCCGTATGAGCATTAGCGAATTACGGATAAGTTATGCGTTAGAAAATTTTTAAATTCGTTTTTTATGAAGTGACAATTCGAGGAACCAACAAGTTACAGTCTGTTATACTATTACAGACTGTTCGAAGTTGGGAGTCATAAATAAAAAATAGAATAAACTTTGTTAATGAATATTACCCTCAATATATTCATTCACTATTCTTTTTACCTTCATCATTTCGTCCCTTGTCTTTGGTATTTGGTAATAAAATTTATCAATCATCTTATTCATATTATCATTTTCCTTTAAAACTTTAAAACTATAAGAAAAGTTAATATCAAAAACATAAGAAGCAAAACGTAAAATTTGGTCTGTTTCGCTAATACTATTCCTACTATCTGCCAATTTCTTTTGGTAAACATTTTCTAGCATTTTTTCCGACAATTTGCCTTCTTCTACTTGTCTCTTTCTTTCTGGTTCTTCCCAATAAATGACTGCCCCTTCATAGATAAGGTCTAATTTATCTGCATCTCTTATGATTTTGCAAAATAACTCTTTTTCTTGTGACAAACCTTCTGACAGTTGATATTTATTGTGTTCCTGTACAGCTGTATAAATAATATCATCATAGGTATCTTCCTCTATATATTTTCTGATATAATTGTCTTTTTTTAAGATTTCTACTCCCGCTTCTCCATGATTAAATTTTTCCTTTTGCTTTTTATCTATTATTTTATATTGCTCAAACC
Source organism: uncultured Clostridium sp. (assembly GCA_948470605.1). GTDB lineage: Bacteria > Bacillota > Clostridia > TANB77 > CAG-508 > CAG-269. The sequence continues at coordinate 14,819 of CAOKPI010000010.1, forward strand.
TTCCTATATCATGAAGCAATCCAATTAATTCTGCTAATTGAATTTGCTCTTCTGTTAATTTTAAATGAATGGCTAATTTTTTACAATTTTCTGCCACTCTTATAATATGCCCTAATTTCATCTGTATTCTTGGATTGTCTATTGGTAATTCATTAACATGTTTTACTAATTCTTTTTTGGCATTTTCAATATTTATCATAATCACCTCATATGCATTGTATCATTTTTGTACTTTAAATTCAATAATATTGAAAATTTTGAATGTGTCATTATATTTTACTTGAATCCCTAAGAATTTTGTTATATAATAAGCAAAATGAAAAAATGAACTAATAAATTCTAAATTAATGTTCGATATTTAATTTTACGAAAGGGGTTTCAATTTATGGAATATAAATTTAATGAGATTGAACAAAAATGGCAAAATTATTGGGATAAAAATAAAACCTTTTTTACTGATGTATGGGATTTTTCAAAGCCTAAATTTTATGCATTAGATATGTTCCCCTATCCATCTGGTCAAGGTCTACATGTAGGACATCCAGAAGGATACACAGCCACTGACATTATGTCTAGAATGAAGAGAATGCAAGGTTATAATGTTCTACATCCAATGGGTTGGGATGCTTTTGGCTTACCAGCAGAGCAATATGCAATCAAAACAGGAAATCATCCAGCTGGTTTTACTGCTAGTAATATTACAACCTTTAAAAAGCAATTAAAAATGCTTGGACTTTCTTTTGATTGGGATAAAGAAATTTCTACTTGTAACCCAGATTATTATAAATGGACACAATGGATTTTTAAGCAATTATTCCAAGATGGCTTGGCTAAATTAGTGGAAATGCCTGTTAACTGGTGTGAAGAATTAGGCTGTGTATTATCGAATGATGAAGTAATTAATGGAAAAAGTGAAAGAGGTGGCTTTCCTGTTGTTCGTAAAAACATGAAACAATGGGTTCTAGACATTCCTCAATATGCTGATATTTTATTAGAAGGACTAGATGAAATTGATTGGCCGGAATCTACCAAAGAAATTCAAAAAAATTGGATTGGTCGTAGCGAAGGTGCTGAAGTTACTTTTAAAATAGCCAATAATAACTTAGAATTTACCGTATTTACAACAAGACCAGATACTTTATTTGGAGCTACTTATTGCGTATTAGCACCAGAATTAGAATTAGTAAATCAAATTACTACATCTGACTGCCAAGAAGCTGTTGAAGCATACAAAAAAGTAGCTGCTAGTAAATCGGATTTAGAAAGAACCGAATTAAATAAAGAAAAAACTGGCGTATTTACAGGTGCTTATGCCATCAATCCAGTCAATGGAAAAGAAATTCCTATTTGGATTTCTGATTATGTTTTGGCAACCTATGGTACAGGAAGTATTATGGCAGTTCCTGCTCATGACCAAAGGGATTATGAGTTTGCTACAAAATTTGGAATCGACATTATTCCTGTTTTAGAAGGTGGCGATATTACAAAAGAAGCCTTTACAGAGGATGGTCCTCATATTAATTCTGATTTTTTAAATGGTTTGGGAAAACAAGAAGCGATTCATAAAATGATTACCTGGCTAGAAGAAAACAAAATTGGTACAAAAAAAGTAAATTATAAACTTCGTGAATGGATTTTTGCAAGACAGCGTTATTGGGGAGAACCGATTCCAATTGTATATTTAGATGATGAAATGAAAGCTTTAGCAGATAGCGATTTACCTTTAGTTTTACCTGAATTAGAAGACTATGCTCCATCCAAAGCTGGCGCTTCTCCTTTAGATAAAGCAACTAATTGGGTAAATACTGAATTTGAAAACAAATCGGCTAAACGTGAAACAAGTACTATGCCAGGAGCTGCTGGTTCCAGTTGGTATTTCTTAAGATATATTGACCCTAAGAACCAAGATGAATTAGCCAATAAAAAATTGTTAGAATATTGGTTACCAGTTGACTTGTATGTTGGTGGACCTGAACATGCTGTTGGACATTTATTATATTCTAGATTTTGGAATCAATATTTATACCATAAAGGTATTGTTCCTGTCAAAGAACCATTTGCTAAACTTCGCCATCAAGGCATGATTTTAGGTACCAATGGTGAAAAAATGAGTAAATCAAAAGGAAATGTTATTAACCCAGATGATATGATAAAACAATATGGTGCCGATAGTTTAAGAGTTTATGAAATGTTTATGGGACCAATTGAAGCTGCCAAACCATGGGACCCAAACGGAATTGATGGTTCTAAAAAATTCTTAGATAGAGTTTGGAGATTATATACAGAATCTGAAAAAATAAAAGAAGAAATAAATCCAAATCTTGAAAGAGTTTATCATTTTACAGTAAAAAAGGTAACCAATGATTATGAAACAATGAATTTTAATACTGCTATTTCACAAATGATGATTTTCATCAATACTGTCAATAAAGAAGATATCTTCCCTCTTAATTATGCAGAAGGATTTCTGAAATTATTAAATCCTGTTGCTCCTCATATAACAGAGGAGTTATGGAATATGCTAGGTCATACCGATACTATTACTTACGAAAAATGGCCTGCCTATGACGAAGAGAAAACAATCGCAAATGAAATAACATTACCAATTCAATTAAATGGTAAATTAAAAGCAACAATTCAAATCATTCCTGATGAAGATGAATCTGTTGTAAAACAAAAGGTTCATGAAATGATTGATTCTAAATTAGAGGGAAAAACGATTATAAAAGAAATTTATGTAAAAAATAAGATTTATAATATTGTTGTGAAATAATTTATTTAGCCTATTAGTATTGTTTTTTTATCTAAATTCTAATAGGCTTTTATAAACCTTGAACTTGAACTTGAACTTTATTTAATAAAAAGTCAATTTCCGTGTCATGATTCTCAAGTTTTTTTTCGCAAAACTTGATGTTTTCTTCTTGCTTTTCTATTTTTTGTGTGTTTGTGGTAAACGCGTCAAATAATGCTTTTAATTTATCTCCATGCTCATGCTCGATGACAGCTACACTTCTGCTGATATTTCTAATATCTTGCTGTATCTCTGGTATCTTCGTTTGTTCAATAACTGCTACACTTCTGCTAACATTTCTAATATTTTGCTGTATCTCTGGTATCTTCGTTTGTTCAATAACAGTTACTCTTCTGCTGATATTTCTAATATCTTGCTGTATCTCTGGTATCTTCGTTTGTTCAATAACTGCTACACTTCTACTAACATTTCTTATATCTTGTTGCATTTGTAATATGTCTTTCTGCATTTGTGGTATCTTCGCTATCTCTTTTTGCATTTGTGCTATGTCTTTCTGCATTTGTGGTATCTTCGCTATCTCTTTTTGCATTTGTGCTATGTCTTCCTGCATTTGTGGTATCTTCGCTACTTCTTTTTGTATCTCTGGAATTTTTGCCACTTGTTCATGCATAACATCTATTTTAACACTAATATTTTGAATCGCAGCCAATATCTCATTTTTTGCCTCATTATCCATAAAATCTCCTCCTTTCCTATATTCTACAATTAATTGTTTTATTATTATACACAGCTAGAACTGATATGTCAAGAAAAATCCATAGACAAATTTCGACTTTTTATTCTTATCGTTACTGTCAGACTTATGATTTATTTTCTTATGTGAAAGTTTAATATATTACTTTTTTCATACCTTGGTGTCACAACCCTCTGATATTTACGGTATTTCAAAAATAATATATTAAACTTTCACTATAAAAAGGAATATTAATAACGCTGAATAGTAACTTCTTATCACCCCTTTTAATCCTTCTGTCATAAAACTGTAAATAACATTTAATATTCTTGAAACACATTCCCTTTATTTTTATAGTATAATAGGTTTAGATTATACTAAGGAGAATGATCTATGAGTGTAGAAACAGATTTAAAAAAGGACGGAATTCAAGTAATCGAAACCCTACCCACTTTAAAAATCAATTCCATTGCACGAAACATATCACAAAAAATTTGTGATACTTTTCCTGATTATGGTTTTAATCAAAATGAATTATTTATTCGATTATCTAGGCTAAATATGTATAAAGCAAAAATGCCAGAGGGAATGGCAGAAGCAAATTATTTTTACAAAAATACTTCTATTTATTTCAATGACCATATTGCAGATGAAGATTTAGAAGAATTTGCCATCCATGAATGTATTCATTATATTCAAGAAATAAAAGATAAACGAAATTATCTAATAAGAATGGGTCTTTGTGATTACACTGAATTTAAAATATATGGTTTAGGTTTGAACGAAGCTGCTGTTCAACTAATTTCATCTAAAATAAATGCGATTCCAAAAGAATATGTAAAATATTTTGGTATTAGTTTTGAAACAACAAGCCCTTCTTATTATCCTTTAGAGTGTTGTTTAGTCAATCAATTAGCTTATATTACTGGCGAAGATGTTTTATTTGAAAGTACCCTAAAAAGTAATGATAATTTTAAAAAATCCTTTTCTGAACTAATTTCTCCAAAAGTATTTATGGCGATTCAAAATGCCATTGATGATATTCTTTATCATGAAGAGGATATTATTAAACTAAATAACAAAATTGCTCAAATTAATGATAGAAACAAAAGAGTCGACGGTATGATTAAAAAGATTGACGAATTAAAAAATGAAATAACTCTAATTTTTATGCGAACACAAAACCTTATCATCTCTAGTTATTTTGATGCCGCTTTTGATAAAATTGTAGATTTAGAAGGTGTCGAGAAATACAGACAAAAACTATATAATTTTAGAGATGTTATTGGTTTTACAGAAGGATATAGTTTTTTCAATGATTATTATGTTTCAAAAATGGAAGAATTAGAACATAAATATAACTTATTAGAAAATGGACAATTTGAAACTGCTCTTAAATTGATTACCAAAAAAGAACATATCTTCATTCGTGTTATCAAAACATTAAAAAAACTTATCTTTGGAACATCTGGCGAAAAAGAAAATGTACCATATTAGAAATCTAAAAATAATGAATTAAGAAATTCTAAATCAATTTTATGTTTTTCCCATAAAGTTGATAAAGCTTCTTATTCATTATTTTTTTATTTAAATTCCTATTAAATTTGTTCACTTATCTTTTTTGCCGCTTCTCTTCCAGAATGTGCTGCCCATGCTACTGTTGCTTTTATCCCTGCTAAATCACCACCAGCATATATTTTAGGGTTAGAAGTTTGGTAGTTTTCATTAATTTCAAGATTTCCCCATTTATTCGTTTGTAAACCTAAGTCCTTCACATACGGTTCTACTTGAGAACCAAGTGCCATTACCATATAATCCATCTTTATGGTATAATTACTACCTTCTAGATTAACTGGTACCAATCTAGTATCATTTTCTTTTTGTACCAATTCCGTTTTAATTAATTCCACTTCTTCTACTTTATTTTTCCCCTTAATTTTTACAATATTATTTTGGAATAGAAACTCAATTCCTTCTTGCATAGCCTCTTCTACTTCTTTATCCTCTGCTGGCATTTGTTCTCTCGCTCTTCGATAAATCACCTTTACCTCTTTTGCCCCTAGTCTTTTAATTGTCCTAGCGCAATCCATTGCTACATTTCCACCACCAACTACAGCTACTACTTTATCGTTGTAATTTGGATGTAGATTATGCTCTAAAAGCTCATTTCCGCCAAATACACCTTCTAAATCTTCTCCTTCTACTCCCATCTTAGAAGATTGATTAGCACCAAAACTTAAGAAAATAGCATCGTATTGGTTTTCTAAATCTTTTAGGAAAATATTTTTTCCAAGTTCCTGATGATATTTAACTTGAATTCCTAATTGCAAAATTTTCTTCACAGATTTTTGGACAATCTCTTTTGGCAATCGAAACTCAGGAATTCCATGTACTAGCAATCCGCCTAAATAATCATATTTTTCATATATCGTTACTTGTATTCCTTTCTTTGCCAAAAAAGCACTAGCTGTCAATCCCGCTGGACCTCCTCCTATCACTGCCACCTTTTTATTGATTTTATTTTGGTTTATCTCCTTCTGATAGCAATTTAGCAAACTGTCCTCCTCATCTACTATCGTATCAAAGATGAAAGCTTCTAAATCTCCTATTGAAACTGCCTCTCCTTTAATACCTCTTACACAAGAACCTTGACATTGCTTTTGATGGGGGCAGATTCTTCCACAGATACCTGGTAATACGGTGGTTTCTGATAATATCTCGTATGCTTTTTTATAATTATCTTGCTTAATTTGCTCAATAAATTGAGGTATATGATTTCCTAACGGACATCCTTTTATAGAACATGGCTTGGCTTTACAATTTAAACAGTAATTAGATTTTTCGTTTATTTCTTCCATTTTTATTACATTCCTTCCAAATTCATATCAATTTAGTTTGTTGTTTTCTGTATTTTATTATAGATATTACTGTCTGTCAATTTATTTGACCCTTTTGTACAATAAGTAAAATTTATTTTGTTTTCAATAAAGTTTATTCTATTTTTTATGAAGTAACAAATCGTGGGGACCAACAAGTTACAGAATGTTACTAAATTTTAAGTTGTAAGCAACTTGAAATTTTGCTACAGTCTGTTATGTAGTTGGGAGTTACAAATAAAAAATAGAATAAACTCTTACAAAAATGAAATACTTTTTTATTAACATTTATCTAATACCAATTTCAAATCATGAATAAAATCAATTTTTTTTGTATCATCGCGAAGCAAGGCAGCTGGATGCCAAGTTGGCATATAATAAATTCCTTTCTTTTCAATCCATTTCCCTCGAGAAGCTGTTATTCCATACTCTTTCCCTAAAATATTTTTAAGGGCTACACTTCCGAAGTAACACAATAATTTCTGGTTGTACCAAAATAACTTGATTTCGCAAATAATTCATGCAAGCAAAAGCCTCATCTTCCTCTGGATTACGATTAGCTGGTGGTCTACATTTTACAATATTAGCAATATACACATCTTCTCTTTTGATACCAACTGTTTGAAAAGCCATATCCATTAATTTACCAGCTCTTCCCACAAAAGGTTCTCCCAGTCTATCCTCATCTGCACCAGGTCCTTCTCCAATAAACATAATTTTTGCCTTCTTATTTCCTACGCCAAAAACAATATTCTGCCTTGTCTTACACAACTTACACTTATTACAATCAACAATTGCTTCTTCTAATTCTTTCCACGTTTCAAACATATGGGTAGTTTGGGACTGTTCCAAACTACCCATTGATTGGTACTTTGGGGACAGGCCTCTCCTCCTTTTCTTTTTTTATTTTTTATTTTACACATTGTTCTATTAATTTTATTTTTTTGCTTTGGTTTGTATCTATTCTTGCTTTTGTTCCAATTGGGATAACGGTTTTATTTTCGATATGTCCAAAATTATTAGATTGGATGATTGGAAATGCATATTCTCCTGTTAATATGTCTAATACGATTTGCTCTAATGTGATATTACTTTCATGTTGGTAATTTCCAATCCAGATTCCTTTTATTTGGTCAAAAACTCCATTTTGTTTCATATGTGCTAGAGCATGACTTACCATAGCAGGATTTGCTTCCAATCCAAGTTCTTCTATGAATAATATTTTATCTTTGAAATCAACTTGATATTTGCCACTTACTAGACTATGTATTAAGGTAAGATTTCCTCCTATTAAATTTCCTTCTGCTTGTCCTTCTTGTATTGTTACATATTCTTCGTTTTCTTTTCCTAGCTCTAAACTTCCTTCTACAAATCTTTTTATGGCTTCTTGATAACTATAATCTGTCTCATCTGTTGCAATGGTTTTAAAGTTAGTTCCACTAAAGGTAATTAAATCTGTTTTTGCATGAATGATATTAGTAAGGGAGGTGATGTCACTATAACCACATAAAATTTTAGGATTTTGCTTGATTAATTCATAATCTAAAAATTCAAATACCGTGTTGGAATTATTTCCTCCTTTAGCACACCATATCATTTTTACCTCTTTGTCTCGAAACATATCGTTAATATCTTCTGCCTTTTCTTTTGCTGTACTACTATACCCATTTGTATGAGCGTAAATATTGTTAGAAAATTTCACTTGAAAGCCACTTTTTTCTACTATTTGCTTAGCTCTATCTAACTCTTCTATATTATCTCCTATAATTGGATTCGATGGTGCTACCACTCCAATGGTATCTCCTCGTTTTAATTTATTTGGAATCATTTTTACTCACTCCTTTTTGAGACAAGAGGGACAGGTTTATTTTGTCTCATATTTTTTGTCGTTTTTTGTCTGTTTCTATTTTTGACATTTTTCGAGCTAATTTATGAGACAAAATAAACCTGTCCCCTTTGTCTCATTGCTCGTCATATTTTGTTTCTTCTTTTGAATATTCTTCTGGCTTTAGTCCTACACGGCTACTCATATATCTTTCTGTTAATATAAAAGCTATCATAAAAATAACCCCAATAATTATCATACAATAAGCTGTCGTCATTTTATCTAATAGGAAGGAAGCAAATAATCCTCCTATTACTCTAATTATATTACAAAATAAATTTTTAGTAGCAAATATTTTAGTATCTATTTGTTTATTCGTAAAATTTCTTAAATACTTATCAATAATCGTATAATACATTCCATTTCCAAAATTATAAATTAAATTGGTTATAATAATAATTCCTAATAATAACAAATATTTTTCTGCTTTCAACCCACAAATTCCTGCTATAACAGTACTAATTGATAAAATCATAGCGATGGTAATTAAAGATTTATTTCTCAATTTATTGTGAAATACCTCTTGCTTCTTAGAAGCATAGGAACTAATATAGCTTCCTATAGCAGCTATGATTCCAATTACTACAGAAGATACTTTTAATTCTTCTAATAGACTAATATGATAGCTGTCTAAAATTGTTAATAGAGAAACAATTAATCCTGCACATAATATCAACGCTTTTAATCTTTCTGATTTCAAAACATAAATAAATCCCTCTTTTACGTTTTTTAGTTGTTCATTTCCTAATATTTTAGTAACATTTTTCCTCTTTTTTTCAATTGGTTCGATAAATCCCATTGATAAAATGGCTACAACAATTAAGGTAAATAATGAACATATAAGTGGCAAATATCCATTTATCGTATATAAAAAACCTGCTATTATCTTAGATATGGCATTAAATAAATAATATCCCGATGCTCCCTTTGCACTTATTTTAGAATATATCTTACTTTTGTATTTAGAAGGTGGTATGGATTCATTTAGTAAACTTGGCTCAGCCATGTTTTTGATAGAAAATGCTATAGCACATATAAATTCTGCAAAAACTAAATCAAATAAGTTTCGACTTAGCATTATAATTATCATATAAAAGCAGTTTAAAACATTTCCTAAAATAATACTATTTTTTCTTCCTAAAAACTCTACCACGATATTAGCTGGAATTTGCAGAATAATACTAAAAAAAGCATAAAAAGTCTCTTTCAATACAAAATTTGCTGCACTAATTCCTTTAATTTGTGTTAGAAATAGGAATTCGATGGTATAAAAGAATAGATAATCCCATGCCAATTTTTTATAAATTGGAAAAATTCTCATATTCACTTTTCGCATTTTTTGTGTTTCTTCTTTGGTACTCATTACACTACTCCTTTTGAGACAAGGGGGACAGGTTTATTTTGTCTCATATTTTTTATCGTTTTTTGTCTAATTTCTTTTTTCAACATTTTTCTATCTAATTTATGAGACAAAATAAACCTGTCCCTCTTGTCTCATTTTAATTCAATTAATGCAGTATTTAGTCCATAATCTTGTTTCTCCACTCGATAGGAATGGATTAAATCTGAATGACAGACACTACAAATTTTGCTATCTATGATATTTTCTGGCTTTAGTCCTTCCTTTTGCAAAATCTCTTGATTGATTTTTATCGTATCGATATTCCATTTTTGATTAGCCACTGTTTCTTCTATTATCTCATCTATGTTTTCCAAATCTTGAAATTCTTTTTCAAAGCTTTCTTTTACCTCTTTTTCCACTTCAAAATGGCACTTTCGAATGCTTGGACAAATACAACATAGAATATCTTCTGGATTACAATTCCATTCCGCTTTCATCTTTTTTATGGTTTCTACAGAAATTCTTTGTAGGGTTCCTCTCCAACCCGAGTGTGTATTGGCTATTACCTTTTTTATTGGGTCGAAAAACAGTAACAAAATACAATCTGCATTTGTGGTTGCTAATAGAATCTTTTTTTGATTGGTAATCAATCCATCTGTTTTATCATATTGTGGTAAGTTAAAATCTGGCTCATTCTTATTTATTTTTTCTTTTACTACTTTGACTCGGTTGGTATGTTCTTGATTAGTTTTCACCAAATGTTCAGGTCTAGCATTTATTGCTTGACAAAGATTTTTGTAATCTTGCATCGCTTTCTGATAATCATTTTCTGATAATTTCTCTTTATCGGCTCTTGCCGTTCTATAATTTTTGTCAATTCCTATGCTATAAGCATGATTGACAATATCTTTATAGGCTAAAAGCTTTCTGAATTGTATATATGGCATACCATCTTTTTCAAAGTATATCACATTTTCATTTGATAAATCCACTAGGCATTTCTCCTTATCATGATTTTGAGACGGAGGAAAAAATCATGCTTTAACTATTTCCTTCATTTTATCATATTTTGTCTCTTCTTTTGAATATTCTTCCGGTTTTAGACCCACTCTACTTTTCATAAATTTAGTCACTAATATCATTAACATGGCAAATATAACACCAACCATTATCATACAATAAGCCGTTTCCATTCGGTCCAATAAAAAGGCTCCTAAGAAACCTACTACTGCACCAGCAATTCCCTTTAAAAAATTATTCGCTGTAAAAATTTTTGTATCAATTTTTTCATTTGTAAAATTACTTAAGTACTTTTCTATTAAAGGGTCATACATGGCTGAAAAAATATATTTAACAAAATAAAATCCAACAACTACATAGATAACGATTGCATATTGTTTTGCTATCACCCCTGCTATTCCTACCAAAAAACAAGTTCCTATGATTGAAAAGGCTACAACAGAAAGTGATTTGTTTCGTAATTTGTTATGGAATTGTTCTTGCTTTTTAATAGCCATTCCTCCCACAATCCTTAGTATGGCAAATAAAATTCCCAAATAGCCAGCAGAAATTTCTAAATCCTCCAGCATACTAATTTCATAATTAGATACGATTCCAAATACCCCTGTCATAACAGCTGAATACAATAAGAGACTTTTTATTCTCTCTGATTGTAACACAAATTTGAACACCTCTCCGATTTCTTTTAGCTGTCCTACACTTTGTATTTTCTTTTTCTTCGTTTTTTTGATTGGCTCGATAAATAATGTTGCCATAAAAGTTACTATGATTAAAGTTGCTAGCGATAGAAAAATCGGAATATAGGGGTTTATCTCATATAAAACTCCCGCTATCATAGTCGAAATTGCATTAATGATATAATATCTTGACATTCCTTTTTCATTTATTTTAGCAAAAATTTTACTTTTAAACTTAGTTGGCGGTATGGATTCATTTAATAAACTTGGTTCGGCACTTTCTTTAATAGCAAAAGAAATTGAACTCAACATTTCTGCAACAATTAAATAAAATAAATGATTACTAAATATAACAACTACCATATATACACAGCTTAAAATATTTCCTAAAATGATACTATTTTTTCTTCCTAGAAATTCTATGATAAAAGTGGCTGGTATTTGCGAAAACACGGTAAATAGATAATAGAAAGAATCAATTAATACAACATCTGCTGGATTGATATGTTTTACTTGGGTCAAAAATAGGAAATTTATCGTATAGAAAAAGATATAATCCCAACTTAATGTTTTATAGGCTGGAAATAGTTTCATATTTCTTTTTCTCATTTGTACTTTACTAGCTTCGTCCATTGTTACTCCTTAATATTTTCTTTTTATTCATCATATTTTCTTTCTTCTTTTGAATATTGTTCTGGTTTTAGTCCAACTCTCGTTTTCATATATTTTCCCATTAATAGATACAATACTGTAAATACGCTTCCTACTATTATCATACAATAGGCTGTTTGCATTTTATCTAATAAAAAGGATGCTATTATTCCAATGGTTGCAGAAATGATATTGACAAATAAATTTTTAACAGCAAAAACTTTGGTATCAATACTTTTATTGGTAAAATTTCTAAAATATCGGTCTATAATTGTATAAAACATACCATGTCCAAATTTAGCAATCATATAAGATAAAATAATAACTACTATAAATATCCTAAACTGTTCTGCTTGGAGACCTACCACACCCGCTATAAACGTGCTAATAGACGTCATTAATGCTATTATCATAATGGATTTATTTCTAAATTTATGATGAAAATCATTTTGCTTTTTAGAAGCATAGGCAGACACTAAAGTTAATACTGCTGAGACAATTCCGATAAAGGATGCTGGTAATTTTATATCTTGCAAAAGGCTAGTTTGATAGTTTAATAATATATTAAGCAAACTCACTATTAGTGAAGTTGACAGGATTAAGGCTTTCAGTCTTTCTGATTTTAACACATACATAAATCCTTCTTCTATGTCTTTTAACTGTTTTTTTACACTTACTTTATTGTTTTTCTGTTGCCTTTTAACTGGTTCTATATAACACATTGACATGAGACTAACAATCATTAATATCACCAATGAGCAAATAAATGGTAAGTATCCATTGATTTCAAATAAAACTCCTGCTATCATTTTGGAAACAGCACCTAAAAAGTAATACCCTGATGCGCCTTTTGCATTTATTTTTGCAAATATATTGCTTTTATATTTAGAAGGTGGAATTGACCCATTTAATAAACTTGGTTCTGCTATTTCTTTTATTGAAAATGCTAATGAGGAAATAAATTTAGCTATTATTAGGTCAAACAAGCTTCCACTTGCCATAAACATTACCATATATAAACAATTTAATATATTTCCTAATATAACACTATTTCTTCTTCCTAAGAATTCTACTATAATATTAGCTGGTATTTGTAAAAATATGCCACATATAGATTTTATAGAAGACAAAAGTACGGCATCAGCTGCACTGATATGTTTTATTTGTGTTAAAAATAAAAAGTCTATGGTGTAATAAAATAAATAATCCCATGCTATTTTTTTATAAATAGGAAATAGCTTCATATTTCGTTTTCTCATTTGTACTTTATTTGCTTCTTCCATTGTTACTCCTTTTACTAACTCTAATGATGATTTTGGGGACGGAGGAAAAAATCATTCCTTAAATTTTTATTCTGGCATGATTTTTTCCTCCGTCCCCAAAATCATGTCTTGTTTCATCTGCTGTATCATATCATCTTTTGACTTTTTGTCAATATAATGATACGTATTATGATTTTGCTTGGTGTTAAAACCACAAATTGCCTTATACTCACAATACTCGCAAGGTGTCTTCCCATTTTTATTGTATGGCTTTAAATCAATTTTACCACTTAAAATCTCTCTTGCTATTTGTTTGATAATAAAATCGATATAATCTTGTAAAATCTTAAATTCTTCTCGGTACACACCATTGGTCCATTTTTCATTTACACTACCAGATGTTGTAATAGCAGCTGGTACTAATTTCGAGCTTCCAGATGTTAACGTATTATCATTCATTTTGATGATTTTAACATCGGCTAAAATTAGACCCTTCATTTTAAAATTCTTTTGAATAAATGCTTCAATCTCTTCTTCTGAAATCTTTTTATCTGCTTTAATCATTTGTTCCAATAAAGAGAAATAGAAAATTCCTGCTGGTATCATATCTTCCTCTTTGCAAATGGCATCCGAATAAGTCAATAACTGAATTTGAATTCCTGCATATACTTCATTTAAATCAATATTTTTACTAGAAGATTTGTAATCAATAATTCTTAAATAGTTTCCATCCTCTCCGCACAGCTGTATCAATTCTGTCAATTTTACCGGTAATTTCTACTCTTTTTCCATCTTCTAAGGTTAATACAATTGGTGGATAATCTCCCTTTTTACCAAATTCAACCTCTGTTCCTTGTATAGAAAAATCGCTATGAATTAAGGTTTGTATGATATATTTCAAAGCTTTGCTAACAATTCTTTTTAATCTCTTAACAAGTACTTTGTATTTTGCTGTTGCGGTAAAAATAAAATTTTTACTTAATTGCAAGTTCTGGTCAATGATATAGGAAACCATTTCACTAATTTGCTCGTCTTCCAATTCTGCTAATGCTAATTCTTGTTCTCTAACTTGTTCAAAGAATTCATCTATGGTCTCATGCATAAAAGAACCTGTCTCAAAAGTATGTATCTTCAAATTCTCTTTTTCTTTTAATTTTAATCCATATTGTAAATAATAAGAAAAGGGACATCTTCTATATTGTTCTAATCTCGATACACTGGTATTTAACGTGTTCCCATATAATTTTTGTATGTTTTCCTTTTTAATATCTTGTGGCAAATTGGTATAAGACAATCCTTGTAAATCATCTTGTAGCTTTACTTGCCAGTCTGTTTTTTGTTTATAATATTGATAGATAACATACCAAATTTCAGAAATGGTTTCTTTTTCTCTTAGTTTTGCTATATTTTCCAATAATTCTTCATAGGTAACTTGCTCATTCACCATTCCATATTCTTTACGAATCATGTCACTTTTTTCTTTTAGATGAGGATATAACTTTTTTATTTTATGGATTAACATAGACGGTCTTAGCGATTTCCCCTCTTTGTCTGATGACGTATAAGATAGAAAAATTTTATTTTCTGCTGTTGTAAAAGCCCTATAAATATTAAAATTATCCTCATATAATCTATCTAATGTCCCTTTGGCTAACTCAATGCCATCTTCTTTTAGCTTTTCTCGGTCAGCATCATCCAAAAATCCTTCGCCTTTATTCACACTTGGAAAACTACCATCATTTAAACCAATCATAAATACTGTTTTAACTTTATGACTTCTTGACCTATCAATGTCGCCAAATGTTACTTGGTCTTGTGTTCCCGGAATTTTTCCTAATTCACTATTTTTTAGCCCTATTTTTAGTATTTTACTATATCGGTCAATCGTAGTTTTATCCTCTCCAAATACTAAAATCATTTCATCTAATAATTCTAATATGATTTTATAACTCGTTACCTGTTCTTTGGCTAACTCTAGCATAGACTTTTCTTCTAGTTCATGCACTTTGTTGGCTATCTTTTCTTCGATTTTTTGCTCTTGTAAGAAATAATAGAAACATTTTGTTATATTTTCTACTGTTTTATTTTGATTCATTTTTTCCTTTAATGCTAAGATTGGTTCTATTATTTGCTTTCTTAATTGATTATATCTCTCGACTTTCTGCTTTTTTTCTTCTTTTTCTAGTTCATAAACAAAATCTTTTTTCCATTTATTTTGTTGGATGCCCCATTTATTACAATAATTCTCTAATTCAAATATTTCATCTGGCTCTATCTCCGAAAATCCTAATTTTAGATAATTAAAAACTGCCTCTGTGGAAAAATTTTTGCTCATGATTTCTAATAGAGAAAGCACATATTGTATGATACTGTTTTGATTGACATCTCTTTTTTCATCGATAAATACTGGGATTTTATATTTGGGAAAAATGGCTCTTACCAAAGAAGCATATTCCTCTATATTTTTGGTAATAATGGCAATATCTTTGTATCTCATATTTTCGTTTTTGATTAATTTGGTAATTTGTTTTGCCACATTTTCTATTTCGGAATATGGATTTTGTGCTAAAAATAATTCTATGTTTTCCACATTTTTTTCATATTTTGTGGATTTTGGGTCATTTATGTTTTCACTTAAATGTTTCAATTCTTCTGTTTGAAAACGATATTGTTTTTGTAAGTGTACTGGTTCTTCTAACGTAAAATCGTTTTCATTTACCATATTCCAGATTTTAGCTATGGTAGTTTTATTGGCATAAAATATGTCTTGATCGGGATTAGTATTGATGTTTAGGTCATCTGTGCAAATTGTGACATTTACTTGTTTGGCAAGCTTCACAAATTTTTCGATTACGGTATATTCTTGCTTGGTAAATCCTGCAAATTCATCAAAATAAATGATACTATTTTGAACCAAATTGGTTTCTTCTATGTGGTTAGCAAGTATGGTTAAAAGGTCGGTTTCTTCTATGTATTTTCCTTGTATTTGTTCTTGGAATTTTTCATAAATAAAAGCCATGTCTTGTAGTTTCGCTTGTAAGTAATAGTCTTCTATTTTTTGTATCTCTTGTTGTAAGTCTTGAACGGTGACTCCATGCTTCTTGAATTCTGTTATTGCTGTCATACTTAAGTCAACATTCTCATCTGATTTTCCTAGAAATTTTAATTCTTTTTTGTGTTGATTTAAAATCGAGTAAATTAGCATGGCTTTTCCTTGCTTGGATAGCTGTGTTTTGGTATTTCCTCCAATTTCGTTTAAAACTCGATAAGCCATTCTACTTAATGTTATAATTTCGGCATTTAAGACAGCATGAGAAGCAACGGTTTCCATTAGCTTTGTTTCAGCTGTGAATGAAAACTGCTCTGGTGTTATCATATATATTTTTGTTTCTTTTTTGATTTGATTGGCGATTTCCTGAAAACAGTACTCACTTTTTCCGCTTCCCGGCTTTCCATATATGATTCTTATTCCCATTGCTTTCTCCTTTTTTCAACTATATTTTATATGAATTTCTTAAAAATGGCAAGTGAGAATTAAACGTTTTGATTGTTATTTTGCAATATTTTGTTTTTTATTGTATAATTAGCAATAATAACTTTATATGAAAGGATTACATATTATGAACAACCATTCTGAACTAATTGTCATGTTAACATACAATGATTGTACGGTAGAAAATGCTTACAATATTTTTGAGCAATGTAAAAATTCTAAAGCAAAATACTGGGGATTTAAAGAAAAACCCCTTCCTCTGAATGAAATGAAAAAACTATATACTTACATGAAGGAATGCGGTAAAACAACTTTCCTAGAAGTAGTAGAATACACAGAAGAAGAATGTATGAAGGGTGCAAAAATAGCTGTAGAATGTCAATGTGATATTCTTATGGGGACACTATTTTTTGATTCTGTTAATAACTTTTGTAAAGAAAATAATCTTAAATATATGCCTTTTGTTGGGGAAGTTACAAGTCGTCCATCTATTCTGACAGGTACAATTGAGAACATGTTAGATGAAGCTAATAGATATCTTGAAAAGGGAGTTTATGGATTTGATTTATTAGGTTATAGATATATTGGAGACTCTGTATCTCTTAATGAACAGTTTGTATCGCAAGTAAATGCACCTGTTTGTATTGCTGGTAGTATCAATAGTTATCAAAGACTTCATGAAATAAAAAATACTGCTCCTTGGGCATTTACTATCGGTAGTGCTTTTTTTGACAACAAATTTGATGGAACTTTTAGTGAACAAATTGACAAAGTATATGAATATATGAAAAAATAGAACACTAGCATATTAATTATGCTAGTGCTTTCTCATCTTTTATTTGTTCTTTAGGAATTAAAGTATAATCAAACATAACCTCTGAATGATTATCTAAAACAAGTTCCTTTTCTACTATTTTATTTATTGATTTATCAATGGTTTGTCTATAAATTTTGGAAACTCTATAATATTTATCTCCTTCTTTTCGAAAATGATGATTTTCTTCAACTAATTCATAACAATATGGAAATTCCTTCTCACTTCTTAATTCTCCACGTAGTTTTTCATCTTCACACCATACAAGAATTTGAACATCTTGGTCTGTATTGTTTTTAAATCTATAATCAATGCTATTATAAAAAACTGATGTTCCTGAACTAAATGGAACTCTTTTCCCCTCATCTGGAGCTAATGCATCAGAATGTTCATGAAACTCTATTACTTCTAACGGACTATGTAAAACAAGCCAATGAATAGTATTCCCTAGATTGCAAAGTCCTCCTCCTATTCCAGCCTCTATACCATCTCCTACTATTACACGTCCTTCTTTATATCCTTTTCTTTTTGTTGCTTTTCCTATTGTAAGCCAAAAAGAAAAAACCTCTCCTGGATGTATTATGATTCCATTAATTTTACTACATGCTAATTTTATATTTGTTGCTTTATTCTCTTGAAGCTTTGGGTCTATTCCTTTCCCTCTTTTTATCAAATTTGAACTACGACTTGCAACAATGTTAGCCATCTTTACTTCTTGTCTAGTTTTAGCAATTTTCTCATTACTTAATAGATTTTTTATGTGTCTTTTAATAATCTCTTTTTGTACAGAAATTGCATAACAAGTAGGATTAATTTCACAAAAAAGTTTATCTTTCTTCCACAACATTTTGAAAATTCCTCTCCTCCTTTTGAATGTCTCCAATTCTATTTTGATAAGATTTGTTCATTTGATATAATTTAAGAATTATTTTTTCAACATTTCTTCTTATTCCTTTTTTTTCTTTCTTGTAGTACCCTATATATTTAACTAATATATTAGTTATCCCACTTTTGTTGGCTCCATAAATATCTGTAAATAGTTGATCTCCTATAAATAATATTTCTTCTTTCTTTATATCCATCATTTTTACAGCTTTTAAATAATTCGTTGTTTTGGGTTTTTCCGCATCACATAGGTACAATGAATCAATGTTCTTAAGGAATCTTAGAATTCTTTCTTCATTGTTATTAGATAATAACAATGTTTTAAATCCTATATTATGAATCATTTGAAATAGATTATCTATTTCTTTTGTTGAATTCTCTCCATGTGGTACTAAAGTATTATCTATATCAAATATTATCCCTCTATATCCTTTATGATATAACTTATTATAATCAATGGCAAAAACACTTTCAACATATTCATAGGGATAAAGTTTTTTAAACATCTTATTCACCTACCTATTAAGTACTTTATCATAAGCAATACTTCCATTAACCCTATAGGCTTTTGTCCTAATTATTATCATACTATAAATTGCAATTCTATGTCAATATTCTACAAATATTTATAAAAAATGACAATTTTTTAATAAAAACACCTCTTCTAATTACGCTTCTCTTCTCCAATAAAACAAATACTGTTGTGCGAGCCCTGCTAAGTCGCCGAATTTTTCTGTTGCCATTCTCTCAATCTGTCTTTTACTCACTTTATCTTCATTTGGTGCTTGTATGTATAAATCATTCATGACTCTTCTTACCCACACATCAATCGGAAAAACTTCCAATCGTTTTAGTGTTGAAAACAGAAGAATGCAATCTGCCACTTTTGGTCCTACACCAGACAAAGTTAATAATTGTTCTCTTACTTGAAAGGTATTTGGATTTTGTTGCATTGCCTGTAAATTTACTTGTTGATTCACTATCATTTGCGTTGTTTCGTACAATCTTTTATCTCGAAATCCTAAACCTAAATCTCTAAATTCTTTGATTGTAACATCTTTTAACTGCTCTGCTGTTGGAAAAGTGTAATAATTCTTTCCTCGCCAAGTGATTCGATTCCCATAGGTTTGCGATAATCTTTCTATAATGCCTTTGATTCTCGGTATATTATTATTCGCAGAAATGATAAAAGAAAGAATGTTTTCCCACAAATCTTGATTTAGTAATCGAATTCCTTGTCCATATTGAATGCTGATTGCCATATTTTTATCAATTTTGGCTAACCTTTCTTTTATTTGTTTATAATCTCGTTTTAAATCAAAATATTTCTCTACCGTTTCTTTGATGTCATGCTTACATAGCCCTTCCATGATAATGGTTTCCTTTTCTTTTTTTATCTGTAAAACATTTTCACCGAAAACACCTACATAGCTTCCATCTTCTTGTAAATTCCAACGAAAACATTGCCCGCACTCAAAGATATCTTTTGGTTCAAATGAATCTATATTTTTTAATATTATTTTTTGTTCTTTCATCTGTTTCTCCTTTAGTTTAGTTTCGTAAGAATTTTGTTAAGTTTTAAATCTTTTCAATTACATTACATGAATAATTCATAGCCAAGATAAAAAAATTTCTTAATTCAGTATTATCACTATTTCTAATTTCTTGTATATATGTATTAAAATAGTCTTCTAACTTCTTTTTCATAATATATACATCCACACTAATATCTCCATTTTTTAAAATAGTAAATAACTTTGAATCATCACATGTCAATCTACTGGTGTTTTCTGTTAATCCATAATGCATTATTCCACATCTAATATCTTCATAAAACTTTTCAGAGACTAATTTTGCATCATTTTCAATTATTAAAAATTCTTCCAAAAATATTCTAAATCTACGTTTATTTTCTTTTGCATATTCATATTTCCTAAACCTTTCACTTTGTGCATTTTCTATATCCTTTTTAATATACTTGCCAGATTTTGTCGCATTAGGACCATATCTAAATTTTACAAATGTATCAATTAATAAACATTCCAGTGTCATAATCGCAAAACCATATTTATACATTTCTTCTTCATATAATTTATCTATAGCATCAAAATATCTTTCTTTTATTCTACTTTTAAACATTTTGATAGCTTTTTCCCATATTTTTTCAGAACTATTAATATGTAATTTTAAATTTAAATAATCTCTCAATGTATAATCTTTTGATATATGCAATTCTTCTTTAAACATAATTCATCTCTCATTTCATTAAATATTCCTATACTTTTTTCTCCTATCGATATTATTTTGCAACATTATTTTATCACACTTTTTCATAAAAATAAAGCCTTAAGAGTTACTCTCAAAGCTTCATTATAAATTATTACTTGATTTTATATTAATGGTAGAAATCGTCATATTTAATGCATCATGTCTTTTTAAAGCCCAATCCCACCACTTCTCTTGAATTGGTAATCACAATAAAACTATCTGGGTCTATTTTGCGTGCAATCATCTTTATTTTAGCAATATCTCCCCTAGAAGCTGCACACATTAAAACTATTTTTTCCTCTTCTGTATACATTCCCTTTCCAAAAAGACCTGTGGTTCCTCTTTTAATTTTATCTCCTATTTCTTTGGCAATCTCTTCATTTTTATCTGATACAATTAACAATAATTTTGTAAAATAAATACCTTCAAACAAAATATCTATCATCTTTCCCATCAAATAGATAGCAATGGCGGAATACAATCCTATTTCAATTTCTCTCAAAAAAATTACATTTAAAGTAATAATGACAGTATCTATGATAATAATCGCTCTACTTAAACTAATCGTTGGCTTGTATTCTTTTACAATGTAGCTAGTCAAGTCTGTTCCTCCCGTAGAAGAATTTACTTTTAGAAGAAGAGCTGTCCCTAATCCCATAATAATTCCTCCATAAATACACGCCAAAAATCGGTCATTAGTTAATGGCTCCAATTTGTCTAAAAAATCAATAAAAACAGATAGTGTTATGGTTCCTATCATAGATTTAAAGAAAAAACTCTTCCCAATTTTAAAAATTGCCAGAATAAATAATGGCACATTAATGGCTATAATCATAATTCCCATTGGAAAATTTAATAAATAATACGTAATCGTTGCAATACCTGCAATTCCTCCTGATGATAATTGGTTGGGTAATAAAAATAGAGAAACTGCTATTGCCATGATAAATGAACCTAAAATTGTGCCAAGTATCTCAATTGTCATTTTTTTTATTTTCATAAAAAATCACCTTTATAGCAGTATCTGCATATATTGGTGATTTTATACGAACAAAATTTATTCTTCCAAAAAGTCATTATAGGTTTTGGTAATTTCTATTTTTGACTTACCTTGTTTCATTTCTTCGTCTTGTTTTAAAATTAAATCTACATCATAAGTATCTTTTAATTTCATAACATTTTCTTTTTGGTGTCCAATAACATTATTGGCATCCATTGGATTCACGGTAACTTCTACCTCTTTTACTTTTACATTCAACTTTTTAATTTTTCCGACAATGGCATCATACCACATAGCTGATTCCACTAGTTGGCGAAAAGCTGGATGATATGGTCCTGCCACCACCTCACTTGCCTCTTTGCCAGGTTCTGCTATTTCATCAGTATTTTGTAAGCCAACTCTAATAATTTCAATCTTTTTATCGGCAAACATTCGAACCAATTCTTTACAAGTTTCAACTGCTTGCACAAGTGGTAAGGCATCGTATTTCCCTTCTTGGTATTCTTTTTCTAATGGTGTATTTTTAATGACTAGTACGGGATAAATTCTTATCATTTTAGGTTTTAATTTGATTAATGCTTTGGCTGTATTCATTTCATCAATTCTAGTGCTTTCTGGTAATCCCACCATCATTTGATGTCCTAATTTAAAGCCATTCCATCGTATCATTCTAGATGCCTTTTTTACATCTGCAAAAGTATGTCCTCTATTAGTTCTTTTTAAAATATAATCATTGGCAGATTGCACCCCAAGTTCTATGGTTTTTACTTTGTATTTCTTTAGTCTTTTTAAAGTATCTTTATCAATACAATCTGGTCTAGTAGAAATTCGAATGGATTCTACTTTTCCTTCTTGTATGTATTCATAAGCTACTTCTAATAATTCTTCTTGTAAGTCTGTTTCTATCGCTGTAAAACTTCCTCCATAAAAAGCGATTTCTATTTGAGCTTCTTCATCTTTTATACTGGCTAAATACTCCTCTATTATTTTTTTTGCTTCTTCTTTTGTTATCTTCTTTTTTTGTCCGCTAATGGATTTCTGATTACAAAAAATACAATTATTAGGACACCCTAAATGTGGTACAAATATGGGGATAATATATTGTTTTTTCATATATTTTTACCTCTCTTTTCTATTTTAATTGTTCTAATGCTTTTTGGGCTGCACTCATCTGTGCTTGTTTTTTACTATTTCCTTTCCCTTTTGCCAAAACTTTCCCATCACAACTTACTTGTGCTTCAAATTTCTTGTTATGGTCTGGACCTTCCTCTTTTGTGATTTCGTACTCTATTTTTACTTCTCCATGTTTTTGTAATTTCTCTTGTAACACGGTTTTGTAATCCTTATCTCCTACATGTTTCGTTGCTTGCTCAATCTCATCTTTTAAATTTTCAACAATAAATTTTTCTGCTTCTTCTATTCCGCCATCTAAGTAAATAGCAGCAATTACTGCTTCTACACTATCGGCTAAAATAGCTGGTCGGTTTTCCCCTCCTGTCTTTTTTTCTGACCTTCCTAAGTACAAGAAATCACTAAAATCATGCAATTTGGCTATTTTGTGTAAGCTTTTTTCACAAACTACAGTTGCTCTAACTTTAGTCATCTCTCCTTCTTTTAAATTAGGATAGGTTTTGTATAAATATTTACTAGAGATAAATTCTAATATACTGTCACCTAAAAATTCTAATTTTTCATTGCTTTCTATTCTATTTTCATAGGCATAAGATGTATGTGTTAATGCTTTTTTTAATAAATCTTTATCTTGAAATGTATATCCGTATGCTTTTTTCTACTTTATCCATTTTATCACCTCTTTCTTATCATGATTTTGGAAATACCCTTTATCTATTCCATTATATACTATTTTACAAATTTTGCAAGAGGCACATTGCCTAAAATTTCTTTGGAGATTGGAACACTTGGGGGGACCAGCTACGAATAAAAAATATAGAAACTTTTATTACCAAAAAACAAGACATCTGACCAGTAACGAATAGTTACATTTACCATTATTTTTTTTGCTTTTTTTATGGACAAGTTTTGATTATTATTGTATAATAAATGTGTATTATTATAAGTAAAATTAAGAAAGAGAGAAAAGTTATGTTGGATAATCATGATAACAGAAATTTATCTGATGTATTTAGAGAATTACAACAGGCACAACAAATACAAATGAATCATTCTAATAAGCATCGTAAAAAAAGCTGTGCAACCAAAAACAGTTTTGTTTCTCATTTTCAGACCAATCATTCCTACAAAAACTATGATTTAAAACTTTCTCATATTATAGTAGGATGTAGCATTTTAATTATCGGCTTAGCTGTTTTGTTTCCAAAAAACACCTCTTTTACCCAAAGTTATGCAAAAGAAGAAACGATACAAGAAATTTCAGAATATGAATTAAACCGCCATCGATTAAACATGCAAAATATTATCTCTGAAAATGCTGATATGGATAAAATGAAAGAGCAAGTTACGGAAGAACGTGATATTGAATTTGAAACGCAATATAATAACAATCCAACGCTTCCAAAAAGCGAGGAAATTGTAACACAAGAAGGTGCTATTGGCAAGGAAAATGTAACTGCTATAAAAACATATGAAAATGGTAATTTTGTAGAAGAAATTATATTAAGCAAAGAAAAATTAGTAGAACCTGTTTCTAAATTAGTAGACATTGGTACTTCTGAATTCCTAGCAAAACATAAAGTACATATTGGTGATACTATGTATTTTGTAGATACTGTTAATTTAAAAGAAACGGCTGATGCATCTGCTACTGATGTAGCTGAAATAAAAAAATATTTAGACGTTAAATTAATTGAATTACCAAACGAAGAATGGTGTAAAGTATCTTTTGATAATATAGAAGGGTATGTAAAAACCGCTAACTTAACCTCATCTTATACAACACCAAATATCACAGAAAAAAATAGAATCGAAAAAATATTAATCAAAGTAAATATTGATATGGAATTAAACAAAGCCAGTGGATTAACTTTAAATGACTATAAAAAAATATTTACAGGTATTCCAAATGATACTAATAAAGTATTTGAAAATAATTATACAGCATTTTACAATGCCGAGAAGAAATACAATATCAATGGTATTTTCTTAGCTTCCATTGCTATCCACGAAAGTGGTTGGGCTTCTTCCCAAATTGCTAATGATAAGCACAACTTATTCGGCTATGGTTCTTATGATGCAACACCTTATGAATCTTCTTTTGAGTTTGCTGACTATTCAGAAGGAATCGACACAGTTGCCAAATCTCTAGTAAAATATTATTTAAACCCATCTGGAACCAAAATTTATGATAACGAAGTGGCTGCTGCTTGGTATTATAATGGACCTACTCTAAAAGGGGTAAATACAAGATATGCAAGTGATGAAAACTGGCATTCTAAGGTATTTAAGTATATGGATACTTTATATAAAAGGCTTCAATAAAAAGGAAAGGATGCATGCTAAAATGAAGAAATTTAAAATACAAAATGAAAGATTATTTTTTACTATCTTAATCATTGCATTATTTATTATATTTCTTCTATATTACAATTTAGTATTTTCTGTTGTATTTGCTAGAAATGCTTTTGCTAATGAAATGATAGAAATTGCAGATGAAAATGAAGACACTATTTTTAATATTCAAAAAATATTATTATATAGTAGTGCTAATGCCGTAGATAACTCAGAAGACCAATCTTTAAAAGATATGAGTATTTCTCAATTTACCGATATTTCTATTTATATTGATAATACGAGCACGATTTCTGAATTAACAGATGAGAATACCGTTAAACAGTTATATATTGACAGTATCGTAGCAACTTCCAATTCTGATATAGGAACTAAAATTTTAAATTATAAAAATCCTTTAAATTTTGGAAAATATAAAGCAATTGATACTCCTGAAAATAATAGAATTGATTTTAATATAATCAACACGAATTCAGAAAACGAAACAAATGATTATACAAACCCTACTTTTTATACCGATTGTTCTAATCCCATTTCATTGGGATATATGAATAAAGATATATTAACTAATTATTCTGTTTCTCAAGATGCTAATATGGTTTCCTTTAATGGAAAAGTTTTACAAGAAGCCAATATTAAACTAGAAGATATTAATTATGCATTAACCTTTAAAATACACATTGTTAATAACTTAAATCAAAAATTTGTCTATCAAATAAAATTAGATATTAATTTAGATGACAACAATGGTGGGATTTATAATGGTTATGTATATAGAGGAAAAAACACAACTGGTAATGAATATCGATTTTTTAAAGAGATTTAGTAACAAACTAAATCTCTTTTTCATAGCATAAACTGAGGTGTTTGTTTTGAACTCATGTGAATTTGTTACTTTTATTACTTCTGTTGCTTGTGTTATTTCACAAGATAAATCTCCTGAAGAATTGGCTATATTAAGTACGTTTTTTACTCAATTAGGCGATACCATAGCAACCATAGCAGCCACTAAGGCTTGTGAATAATTTTAGAATTACGATAAAGTGGAACTGTGATTGCTAATTTTAAAATTTGGACTAGCCCTAAGTAACCAAAAACTGGATATAAGGAGCTAACCAAATTAGAAAATCCAATTTTAGAAATAATCACAGAGGTTATACACATAATTACTGCAATTTGTGTATAACTTTTTTTGTTTTTACTAGTATTCTGTAAAAAACTGATTCCTAGAGAGATAGCAGTAGTAAAAATAGAACCTAATAGAATAAAACCATAAATATATTTTAATAGTTTAAACATATGAGAAACCACATAAACAGCTGGCATTTCCAATTTTGTGATATCTACATCTACATTCACTAATAATAGAAATACAATAATAGATAATAAAATAATAATAATAGTACTAATGGTTGCTATTGTTATGATTTGTTTTTTATTTTGTATATAATTTTTTAAAGTTAATAATACAGGAATTAGCAAGATACTATTATAACTGCTATACAAAATAGCACTTAAAATAAAACTAGAATGATTAGTCCTTACCATATAATTTCCAAATTCTAAAAAATGAATATCTTTTAAATTAATGATTCCAATCATCACCAAAAAACCAATTAATATAGGAACTAACAATTCATTTGCTTTTACAAATCCTTTTACACTTGTCATAAAAACAAAAAAAGTTGCTAGTGCTAATATACCACTTCCTATTAAACTATGAATTCCTAACTCTTGCTCAAAATAAGCTCCAAAGCCAGCTATCATAATAAAAAATGTAATTAAAATAAAAATATTAATAACCGTATTAATGATTAACTTTAGTTTTTCATGTTTTTGAATTAAAATAGCTAAAAAATCCTTATACGTATTAACTCCATATTTATTAATTATCTGAAACGTTTTATAAATAACAAAACCCATCATAACACTAGAAATGATAATGCCAATTATCCCTTTTATTCCATAGGAAAAGAAAAACAGGTACATTTCTTGTCCAGAAGCGAAACCTGCTCCAATCATAGTTCCAATAATAACAAATACAATTTTTAAAATATCACGCATAAAAATTAAACCCCATAATATTTTATGAGGTTTTTTGGTTAATTATTCAATTATTTCTTTCTTCTTACTTGCCAAACCACAATTCCTACAATAATGATAATAATTGGTACAGCAAATATGATAACTCGAATGATGGTATCTTGTGCTTCTGTTGCTGTATACGTAACAGCTCCTGTATCCTTTCTTGCTGTAATGTCTTCTTCTCTATCCACTAGATAAGCAATCGAATTCAATATTAAATCTTTATTATAACTTGCTAATTGAATGGCCGCATATTGAGAAGTTTGGTTTAATGGATAATCAGAAACAAAATAGTTTTCTCCAAAAATCACAAGCTTTGATATAATAGCACTTTCTCCATTTTCTTCATTGGCTTCTTTGATGGTTTTTTCTAATTGTGCACCTACTACAAAAGTCCCTTTTTCTTCATTTTCCTTTACATTATCAGATTGAATATTAAAATTACTTCTAAAATAAGAGTTTTCACTTGCTAATAATAAATCTGTTTCTTCTACTTTTAATTCTTCTAATTTTTCTTCCTCAATATTTACTTTTGTTGCATTGATAAAGATAACACCTGTGGTATGATACAAATCTTCAGTAATGGTTGCATTTTCTATTTCTGGTAAGATTAAATCTGGTGAACCTGTTATCATTTTGTCGGCATCTGTTTCTCTTATGATTCCTATTTCAAATGGCTTTACACCATACATGGCTAATATTTTATTCACATTTGGCATATCTTTTTTGCTGGTTACAGCAGCATTTAACCACAAGATATTTTTTCCCGCCTGAATATATTCTGTAATAGCTGTGGTTGCTATTTCATCAAAATCTCTATTTGGCGTTGTAACAACAAGAGTATCACAATCCTCTGGAACTTTTCCTGCACTTAATATATTTAAAGTATCTATTTCATTGACCTCATTGGCTAAATACATATTTAAGTAATTCATATTTTGGCTTAATGAAAATTCGCTATATCCTTCTAAAAAATATACTTTTGGAACCTTTTCACTTGTCACAGAAACGATACTGCTAGTTAGCTTTTCTTCTGCTATACTAATGGTTTCATAACTAGTTGTATCATAAGTTACTAGGTCACTTTCTGTTAATATTTTTGATTTTTCTCCACATTCTACAATGATTCCTTTTGTTCCACTTTCAATTCCATATTTGCTTGCTAAATCAGGTCTATTATTAACATCTACCGCTTCTGCCAGAATTCTTTCATTTTCCTTTTTATATTGTTTTGCTAAATCTAAATTAGAATCATCATCTGTATATCCTACAAAATAAATATTAACCTCCTTTTCTATATTTTTTACCTTTTCTTTACTTTCATCTGTTAAGGTATATAATTTTTCTTGCGTAAAATCAATTGGTGTTAATTCTAATTTTTGCATCCCAAGATTAATCGCTATAAAAATTGCTATAATGATGGCTACTAAAAGACAAGTCATGGTTCCTTTTATGAGCCATTTCTTTTTTATAATTTCTATTAATTTATTTACTTTCTTGTCTTTTTTATTGTTTTCCTTTTGGGTCTTTTTCTGTTGTTTGGTTTCTTTTTTCTCTTTCAAGCTAATTGCCTCCTTCTATCTCACACTTTTTCTTCTTTGCATAAATATAATAGTAAGCAGTAAACATGCTACCGTAAATGTTATAAATGTCACGGTATCTGCGATGTCAATTTGCCCTGATGGAAATTTTGAAAACATATTGATTAATGAAAAATTCGTAAATATCGTACTAAATTGTGGTAAAAACCATGTTAATATGAAGAATCCTATGGTAATAACACCTGCTATAATTTGATTTTCTGTTATACTAGAAGCTAATATTCCAAAAGAAATATAACTAATGGCTAACAGCATAAATCCTAACATGGTTACTAATGCTGTTGTAATATGAGGTACTCCAAAAAAACTTAGTATCCCAAAGTACATAAAAGTACAAAGCAAAGTGATGACTACAATTAAAGTGGCCGCAATAAATTTCCCTAAAACTATTTTTGTAATACTAAGTGGTGAGGTAAGTAGTAATTGTTCGGTTCCTGTTTTTCTTTCTTCTGCTATGGTTCTCATGGTAAGAATAGGAACGATAAAGGTTAATATCGTTGCTCCTGAATAGAATATGTATTCAAAATTTGTACTTTGATAATTAAATACATCAGTATAGAAAAATATACTAAACATAATAAGAAATAATCCTATAAATACATATCCAATTGGAGAATAAAAATAAGATTTGAATTCTTTTTTCATGACTGCCCACATTATTGATTCCCTCCTTCGATTAATTTCATAAAAGCGTCTTCTAATGTACTATCTGCTTTTTTCATTTCAAATATGGTAATATTTTCTTTTGCAAATTCGGCAAAAATAATTTTTCTTAAATCTGTATCTCCCTTTGCTTCTATTACATATTGTTTGGTTCCGTCTTCATTTTCTTCTACTAATTCTATGTTTTTAATATCTGCTATCTTGTCTGTTGTTGTTTTTATTTTATTTTCTGGGTCCTCCACTGTTACATACACACTATTATTGTTATTTACTTTATTTTCTAAATTTTCTGGTGTGTCAATAGCAATAATTTTACCTTTATTAATAATAATAACTTTATTACAAATTTGACTAATTTCTGATAAAATATGAGAGCTCAATATGACAGTATGTGTTTTTCCTAATTCTTTAATTAGATTTCTAATTTCCGTAATTTGCTTTGGGTCTAAACCTACGGTTGGTTCATCTAAGATTAGTATTTTAGGTTTTCCTACTAATGCTCCTGCCATACTTACTCTTTGTTTATATCCTCTTGATAAATTTTTAACTAATTTTTTTTCGACTTCTTTTAATCCTGTTTGTTCTATTATCTTTTCAATTTGTTCTTTTTGGATTTTTTTATCTACTTGCTTTATTTCTGCTAGATAGGTTACAAATTCTCTTACTGTTAAATCCGTATAAAGTGGCACTCCTTCTGGCATATATCCTATCTCTTTTTTAGCCTTCTTTGGCTTTTTTAGCATGTCATATCCATCTACTATAATTTCTCCGAGTAGTTTGTTCAATAAAACCAGTTATCATATTCATCGTTGTACTTTTACCCGCACCATTTGGTCCAAGCAATCCTATGATTTCACCCTCTTTGATGGTAAAGCTGATATCATCTACGGCAACTGATTTTCCATACTTTTTTGTAACATTTTTTACCTCTATCACAAAAAATTCCTCCTTTATTTCTCTTCTAATCATTTAATCCCTAACATGTTATCATTTTATTTGTTTCATGTAAAGTATTTCACAAAACTTTCACAATGTCGTAATGGGATATTTCTTTTAGTTCTTTCTATAGTAGTCTCAAGATAATAAATCAGCTATTGAGAAAAAATGACGAATGCGACTGAAATAGTTTTACAAATTCTTAATCAAAAGTCATAAAGGGTCCTGTCTTTGGGTATAGTTGTGACTTTTGATTTAGAATTTGTTAACGTTATGTAAGGTAGCCGAGAAATTTCTGCTCAATAGCTGATTTATTCTCTTGAGACTACTATCGGAATAGACAAAAACATCTACATTCGATTTTGCATATTTTTTTGCAACCTGCATATTTATTAAAAAGAAATGAGGAATACTATGGAATTAATTTATCCTTTTTTAATTACTTTTACTCTTGTGTTTTTTTCTGAATTAGGAGATAAGACACAATTGTTAGTTTTGTCTTTTTCTACCAAAAATAAAACAAAAAATATCTTATTAGGAGTGGCTTTAGGTACTTTTTTTAGCCATGGTTTTGCTATTTTATTTGGTAGTAGAATTGCTTATTTCTCTAGTGCTTCTTTTCAATTTTATTTGAAACTTTTTACTTATACTTCTTTTATTCTATTTGGTTTAATTGGTTTTTTACCTAAAAAATCAAAACATAGTGATAATGATACTTTTTCTCAAAAATCTATTCTCTTGCAAAAGTTTTCTCTTTTAAAATTGAATTGTATTTTTATAGTAGCTTTTTGTATATTAGTTGGTGAGTTAGGAGATAAAACTTTTTTGGCTTCTTTAAGTCTTGGTCTTGCTTATCCAAATTCTAAGTTAGCTTTAATTTTAGGTTCTGTTTGTGGTATGGTGATGAGTAATTTTATTGCTATTTTTTGCGGTAAGTTAATGGCTAATCACTTAAAACAGTCTTTTATTGAACTTTTGTCTAATATCACTTTTATTGTTTTTGGATTATTGGGTTTTTTGCATATCTTTTTTTAAGTTTGTTTTTTGTTGTAGCCTTCACAAAAAATATCGAAACTTAAAGGAATTCCTCTTGACAGCTTACCTTTTTTATGCTATTATAATGATTGTCATTTAATATATGGGTCAGTAGCTCAGTTGGATAGAGCACAGGCCTTCTAAGCCTGGGGTCCGGGGTTCGAATCCCTGCTGGCTCACCATGACAATCTTATGCGAACCCGTATAAGAATAAAATTACAGAGTAATATCAGATAAATTGATATTACTCTTTTATAATTATCCCCCAGTATAACTGGGGGATTTTCATATCGGCCTATAAGGCCTTGA
>CAOKPI010000011.1 GCA_948470605.1 uncultured Clostridium sp.
TCTTGCATTTTCTTTAAGTATTCTTCATCACTTACTGCCATATATATTTTCTTTTGTATATGTGCCATATCTAATTGGAATATTTCTTTTGCTCCTTCTACTATATTTCCTGTCCAGTCTGCTCCGTCTCCATTTATTATTACATTTTTTATTGTATGTTCTTTATATGTTGTCCCTATTGTTGTATCTTCTATTTTTTTTAAATCTTTTGCTTTTCTTGCTGTTCCTACTATTATTTTGTTTTTTAATTTGTAATCGTTTGTATATCTTGGCTCTTTTCCTTCGTGTATTACTGCTATTTTTAATTCAATTCCGTTTTTCTTCTTTTTACCTTTTTTCTTTTTGAAATGCTTTACTTTAAATTTTTTTGCCCTTATGTTTTTTTGATTTCTGCTTTTTTATATATATTCCATCGTGTTCACAGAATATATATTGTGTTTCTTTTTCTCCTTCAATTTTTCCTTCTTCATACAGTTTTATTTTTTCTTCCTCTAATTTTTTTATTTTTTCTCCTAACATTAATACTATATTTCTTACTGCTGTATGCGATATTGTGTTGTCTGTATCTTCTGATATTGTTTTTGCTGTTTCTCTATATGATTTCTTTGTTATTTCTCTTGTTACCATTTCTACTATTCCTTGAGAATACAAGCCAAAATCATTTATTTCTAACATTTCATCTAATAGATATATACATTTTACTTTACCATTTATTACCATTTTATATCTTCTTCTTACTATTGGTATTTCTCCTAATCTTGTTTTTATGGTTGTTGGTTGAAAATCTTTCGGCTTAAATACATCTTTATCTCTGTAGTCTAATATTAATTTATCTATCATTCTTAATTCTTCTTGTATTATTTCTCTTCCTAATTTCATCATTTCTTTAAAAGTATTTTCCTCTAGACTCTTGAAATTAATCTTTTCATTTGATAACATATTCATAAACAAAAGCACCTCGTATATTTATTTTTGTTATTTCTCAAAACAAATTATATACTTAGTGCTTTTGTTTTTCTATATTTTATTAAAATCTTTTCTATTTTTTCCCCAGATTATTTAACTCATATTCAATATAGATAGTGTAAAATGGTTTCGGAATGGAAAAAAAGAAAGTCCTTTGATATAATTAGTTAAACAAAAAAACAATATCAAAGAAAGGACTTTCTTATGAAACCTATTATATCACAAAATTTATTAAATGTGTTAAAAAATAAAATAATTCCTATAATTTCTTTAAATTTATTTAATGATGTGGAATTCTTGTTGAATAATTTATTTGTTACTGATGGCTCAAATCACTATTTTAACCTTATTTATAAAATTCAAACCTCTGCTAGAGACATTGTTAAATCTATTGTTACCTCAACATTTGAAGAGCTAGATAATGAATTTAAAGAATCTGTCTATAGGAAATCTCGATATTTTGTTAATAAATCTAATGTCTCTAGAACATTAGTCACTATTGTGGGAGAAATCACTTTTAAAAGAACTTACTATGTGTCTAAGTATTCCAATAAAAGATTCTTTTATATAGATAAAATTTTTGATTTACCTAAAAATGATCATTATGACCCTATTGTTAAAGCTATTACTATTTCTAAAGCTATTTCTACATCACAAGCTCAATCCGTACGCGATACATCATCTTTAATTAACGATTTATCTTATTTTGAATCTAATTCAATTATTAAAGATATCCCCAGACAATCTGTATACAATTGGATTAGAAATTGGTATGTTCCTAATATTGTTCCTAAATCTGTTAATACTCCTGAAACTTTATATGTTATGGCTGATGAAAAATATATTGGAGCTCAAGATATTGATAAAGATATTATGATTAAATCTTTTGTTGCTTTTGAAGATGTTATTAATCTTTCTAAAAATCGTCGAAAGCTTGTTAATAAAACTGTTTTTTCTCATTATGGTGACAAACCTTGGATTGCTTTTATGGATTTTATTTCTATGAAATATGATTTTGATAAAATTAAGAATATTTGCTTGTTTGGTGATGGTGCTTCTTGGATAAAATCTGGAACTGATGAACTTAGACTTTCTCAAAATAATTCAGTTAAGTTTTTCCTTTGCGAATTTCATTTTAAGCAAGCAATTCACCATATTACTACTGATGCTGATGAACGATATTATTTACTACATATTTTTAAAAATAAGCCTAAATCTTATTTTATTGATGCTGTTAATACAATTATATATAATAACCAAAGTCGTAAAGATACTATTAGAAAAAAGCTCAATTATATTGTTAATAATTATACTAATATAAAATCAATGCTAAATTTAAATATTGGATCATCAATGGAAAGTCATATATCACACTTAATTGCTTCATGGTTTTCTTCTAGACCTAAGGGATTTTCTACTAAAAGAATTACTAAATATCTGAAACTTAATGACTACAAAAATAATGATATAAATATATTCAAATTATATTTATCAACATATTCAAAAAAGAAAACTACTAAACTATATGAAAATACATTTGATTACGAAATGTTCCGTTCTTTTGCATATTAAAGCCTTCGTTCTCCATTTATTCTTATTTGCACATCATTTTTATAAATACTCATCATACTTGTCAGCAATAAAATAATATCTCCCATCACAAGGAACCAACTATGATAATACGAATAATATAAGCCATAGAAAACACCTGTCGTAATCCCAGATATCCTTACTAGTTTCATATTCGTTTGCCATAAACAATAGGTTCTAATAATGCTACCTATTTTTTTACCAATCTTTTCACTTTGCATAAAAATGAAAGTTCTGATAAAATTCATAATACTTAAAAATGCACCTGTAAAAGCACCAATGATAAAATCATAAACTGCTTCAAAAAAACAACTTAACGCCTGTACTCCTAATGACTTTTTTCTGTCCTTAATACATATGCTTAAAACCAATGTTACAAAAACTAAAATACTAAATATCATTTTTTACTCCGTTTCTTATTCCATTTTTTCCAAAATCATGATTGCTTCAATCTCAAATACCCCAATTCCTCCCAAACATTATAAGCTAGATTTAGGCGAAACACCAAAGTAGGCTTTGCACCAGCTCTGTTCTTATCTACAACGCAAGCATAATACCTAACATCTGGGTCATCCAATTTCTTTAAATCAAAAAATTTCGTATCCACTTCATTCAAAGAATACTCATAATTTTGTAGGGAATCTCTATGAATTTGTTTGATTAAAGCTAAGGTGTCTAACACTTCTTTAACGGTTCTACTAACCGCCAAATCATTGACTGTCAAATTAACTGGTAATGTATCGGTTTCTGCTAATTGTAAAGTCGCACAAATATAAATGCCAAAATTTTGTGCTATGTTAGAAAGAATCGTTGCTGTTTTCTTCAATTCCTCTCCAATTCCAATATTGGCTGTATCTGTTTTTAAGGTATCATAAAATACATATTCTATTTTTTCTTTATAATAATAATTCATAATAACTTTTTTCAATTCATCGTTCGTATGGTCTGTTATATTGATAAAATGAATCGAATTGTTGATTTGTTTATTGACCCAATTAGTAACGGTAATAACATCTTTGAATTCTTGTGAAATTTCTAATAATCTTTTGGCAAAATCTTTTTGTTTTTCTTTTTCTTCTCTTACCACAAAGCCTTCTTCATCCGTCTTTACTTTTTTAGGGTCATCTGGTCTAAACTTGAATTCTAACAATTCTCCTTCTGTCTTAGAAATTTCAATACCATGTTGTTTTTGAATTTCCTTATTATTTAAAATCGTGGTAATCAAACACAACCTCATTTTTTCTTCTGACATTTCATTAGAGATTACCAATACTTTCTTATGATGAACAAAAGCAGTATGTGCTGCAATATCAATGGTAAATCTACTCTTTCCGGCGTTAGAAGGCATGGCAAATGCCATCGTCTCTCCCTTTCGGATTCCTTTAAAGACTTGAGTTAAGACTGGAAAAGGTAATGGTAAACCATTGGTTAAATTGTTATCTCCTAATTGTAAAAAACTTGTTAAACCTTCATTTAAAACTGCTCTTTTGAATTTTTCGGTATCGTTGACTTGTACAACAGCACTTTCGACCTCTTCTACTGACATCTTATCATATAATTCATATTCTTTGATTTCCATTACTTTTTCTTGAATATTTTGAATCGGTATAGCTAGATAATTTTTTCTTAGGACAAATAATTTCTTTAAATCAATATAAATTTGTTCCATATCATAATCTTGGTCTCGTACTTCTTTTTTTAACTTACTTTTTAGTGCATATACTTTTTCATTATCTTTGGCAAAACTAAAACCTTTTTTGGCTTGTTCTGTTGTATAGGCTCCTCCCTCTGTAAAGATGATACTCTTATAAATATTTAATAATTCTGGGTCTTCAAAATAACAATCTTCATACACATAAAAATATTTTTTAATCAATCTTGGGTCTGCTAATAACAGCCCTATATATTGTCTTTCTAAATCGTCATCACTTAACTCTCTAGGAAACAGTCCTGTCATATCTGCTCCCTCTTCGTCCTCTGAAAGTGGATTCATTGTTTTCCTTTTTTCATTGGCTAGTGAGTTTTGCTTCTTTTGTCCTAACATTTCTATTTTCTTTAAAGAAGATATATAATCTCCTCTTGATAAATCACCTTTAATTTCTTCAATCAGTTGAACATTGTCATCCGTTATCGGTATATTGTTAATCAATTGATATAATTTATCGATTTTCTCTTCATTCATTTACTGTTTCCTTCCTTTCTATCTTTTGTTTTCAGCAGATTTACGTTTAATCTATTCTACTTAATTCATCTTGTATTATTTTTTCAACACCGCGTAACGGTTAGTCTATCTTCCGCCACCGCCTCCGCCGTCCACCGTCCGGCCACCGGCCACCACCAGAGAAGCCTCCTCCACCTCCTGTGGCAGAAGAATAAGCACTAGACATGGAATTTGTAATCGCATGTGAAAAACTATTTGAAAAATTGGTATTCATCATAAGATACATATAGCCATAAGTATTAACATTCATTTGCTCTGTTATATTAGGATAGACAATTTTTAATTGTTTTAATACTTTATCTGCAATACCAAATACGGTTGCATAAACCAAAAACTTTTCCCATATCACAATTTCTGGAATTTCTCTTTTATCTAACATCGAAAAATCTTCCATATATTTTTTTAGTCCTTTCCATTTTGCGTTTTCATCTGTTCCTTTTTGTGTTAATACATTGGTCTTTGTTGCTAACCTGACAAAAACCATAAATTGGATTCCTATCGTTAGTATAAATGGTATCATTCCCATTGGATTCATATCTTTTATGGCTATTAGAATCCCAAAAAGAATAATTGAAAAAATTAGAAACATAAGGGATAATATGGCAAATGCTGTTATATTAGTCTTTTCCTGTTTTCCTTTCTTATCGGCTAATTCCTTTTGATATAATGCCTCTTCTGTGTTTTTATCGATTTGGTCTTTTAATGTTATTACTTTAGTTCCTGATTTCTTAATATATTTTTCCAGTTCTTTGTTCGTAATTTCGCTAGGGTTACCATTGTGTTTACATGCTTTTTTCAAAAATTCAAAAATCACCTTTTCATCTTGTGCTGTTTCTAATTCTTTTGGACTATTTTCTAATATCTTGATTGTGATAACTTTATCATTTACTTGAAAATCTACAATTTTCTTTAAACTTAAATCTAACAAAGTAGCCGAAAATATCCTTCCTATTCCGTGTACTACTATTAAAGCTTCCTATTTGTTTCGTAAAAATGGCTAATGCTTCTGCTGGTGTAACGTCTTCTCTTGGCATTTCTCTAAAATATTCTATCTCTTGCGTTGGTACTAGTTTCTTCCTTGTTTTTATTTTTTTTACATTTTTAATAATCGATTTGATACCAAAAATCGTTAAGATAAGAGCAACTAAATTAATTGCTATGGTTGCTATTAGCTTGCTATTCTCTTTTCTTTTTCTTCTTTCATTGGCTTGATTCGCCCATTTGGTTTCTTCTTGAACAACTTGTTCCCATCTTTCTGTATTTTCTCCTCTTCCAGAATAGGTTATCATTTCGGTTGGAAATAATGTTCTTATTTCTACATATCTTCCTGAACGGAACGAATCGATTACAAATTCAATTTTATTGGTATCTGTCGCATAGATTTCGCCATTTAAGTCTTCGGTATGACCCCAAACTTTAATATTTTCTTTATCATTGGCATGTGTTGGTAGCAAAATATTTCCTGTTATTCTTTTTGCATTTATTTCAAATTCTTTGCCTACAAATTGCCAATATAATTCTGCATAATCCTTGTATTTTGCTATGGCATCTTCTACTTGGTAAGAAATTTCATACATTCTTGTTGCTGAACTATCTTCTAACCCAACTCCCCAAGCAATCTCAAATTCATTGTCTTTGTTTAATCCACCAAAATAATTTCCTTTTGGTAAATGATAACTCCATTGATTTTGCTGTGTTAATAGGTCACGATTTCCTTTGGTTGTCTCTGTTACTTTTACATTGGTTATATTCGAATATTTTGTTTTGTCGCTTTTGAATGTTTTATATAAAGTGTTTGTGTCATTGATTTTAATATTCCACTTTTCCGTAATGTCCATACTTCCATCTTGATGGATATCTGCTTGAAAGTCTAGTTCGTTTAAAAATAAGTCACTGGATGAAGCTTGTACTGGTTGGGTGGCTAATAAAATACTAACTATTCCTATTACAAAATAAGTTATGATTTTTTTTAGTTTCTTCACTTTTTTCTCTCCTTTTTTGTTTTCCTCTACATTATATACTTTTCCTTTTTTTTAGGCAATAGCTTTTTTCAGAAAAATATGCTATAATCTTTATCATACCGATACAAGGAGGAAAATTATGGCATTTGATGGAATTGTAACCAAAGCAATTGCTTCTGAATTACAACAACTAGCAGGAGCAAGAATCGATAAAATCTTTCAACCTAACAAAAACACTATTTTATTAGGTTTTTATTTAGATGGTTCAAATTATTTATTAAATATATGTACCCATGCTCAAAACTATCGTATTCATCTAACAACCCATCCTAAAAGTAATCCCAAAGTAGCCCCTAACTTTTGTATGGTATTTCGCAAACATCTATTAGGACTACATATCAAAAGTATCACCACTAACAACTTAGAAAGATTAGTAGTCATTGATTTAGAAGGATTTGACGAAGTTGATGATATCATTTCCAAAAGGTTAATTGTTGAGTTAATGGGAAAACACTGCAATATCATTTTATTAGATGAACAAAATATTATCATTGATAGTTTAAGGCATATTCACAATGAAGACAGTACAAGAGCAATTGTCCCTCATGTTAAATATGCCTATCCTACCACAACCAAGTATAACTTTTTAGATTGTTCAAGTTTTCAAGATTTTTATGAAAAAATTTCATCCTCATCAAAAAATGCGATTTATGATATTTTTAACGGTATCAGTAAATCTTTTATAGAGGCTTCTATGTCTCATCTTGGAATAAAAACATTTCAGCAAAACAATTTAGAAAAACTATATCACTATTTACAAGAAATCATCCATCGAACAGATAGCAATTTATTAGACTTTCAATTGATAGATGCTAAGAAACGAGACTATTTTCTGATAGAAGCAGAAACCGAATCTTCTCCTTTTCATTTAAACTTTTTTCTTGATGATTTTTATCATGAGAAGGAAACTTCCGAAGAATTTAAAACCTATCGTGATAGCATTTTAAAAATGATTTTAGACCTTTTGAAGAAATATAAAAAGCGACTTTTGAATATTGATGAGAAATTAAACGCTTGCAAGGATATGGAAAAATACCAAATATACGGTGAACTCATAACCGCAAATTTATATCAAATTCCAAATCAAAATGTAAAAGAAATCACGCTTGATAATTATTATGATAACCAAAAAATTACCATTCCTTTAGATGATAGATATTCCCCTTCTGTTAATGCGAAACGCTTCTTTAAAAAATATCATAAATTAAAAAATGCTCTAGAAATTGTAACATCTCAAAAAGAAGAGACGATGAAAGAATTGACATATATAGAAAGTATTGTGTATGAGTTAGAAAATTCTTCTACCTTAGAAGAAATCTCTGAAATTTTTGAGGAAATCTCTGAAAATGTTATTTTTAAAGAAAAAACCGAACATT
Organism: uncultured Clostridium sp.; assembly: GCA_948470605.1. GTDB lineage: Bacteria > Bacillota > Clostridia > TANB77 > CAG-508 > CAG-269. The sequence continues at coordinate 8,175 of CAOKPI010000011.1, forward strand.
TGAAAAATAAGAAAAAAGCAAAAGTAAAAAAATCTTCTCTTACCAAAAATAAAAAGGTTTCTTTTAATCCTTTCAAATATACGATTGATGGCTATACCCTCTTAGTCGGAAGAAATAACAAAGAAAATGACTACTTAACCCTAAAATATGCCAAAAAAACAGACTTGTGGTTTCATACCAAAGATATTCATGGTAGCCATGCTATCTTGCAACTCAATCCAAACCACTTGCCAGATGATTCCATTCTTATCCAATGTGCAGAAATTGTTGCCTATCATAGCAAAGCTAGAAATTCTTCCAATGTACCAGTCGATATCTGTGAGACTAAGTATGTGAAAAAGCCAAATGGTGCTAAACCTGGTATGGTGATTTATACTAACCATAAAACTTTATATGTGAATCCTAAAAAATGAAACAAGAGGACAGGTCTCATTTGTCTCATAAATCAAGTCGAAAAATGCAAAAAAATAAATCAACTAAAAAACGACAAAAAATATGAGACAGTTTAAACTTGTCCCCTTTGTCTCATCATACTCTTTTGTAATTTTATTGAGCTATTGGCAAATAAAATCAAGAACACGACAAACAGCATAATAATTATGTTGGAATTCGTATAAGCCATTAAAATAAATATACTCTGACCTATTATTCTACCAACAACAAGATAACTTTCAAACGTCAACCAATATTCCACTTTATATTCTTTTCTAATTTTCTCTACATTACACAAATTTGTTTGATTACGTTCATTTACTAATGCTACTATTGTCTTTGATATGGTCTGAAATAAATTGAATAAAATAATGGTTATGGTATTACATTTAAAAATCATAAGGCATAAAAATATTACAGTTAGTATCGTAGAAATCCTAATAGCTGGTATATAATGCTCTTTTTTGATAAACTTAGCAAATAAAATACCCATGATACAAGTCATCATACTGAATATCGATGTAAACACTCCTAAGCTAAAACTATTGGAAAATACTTTTATGATATAAATCGTAACAATATAGGAAAAAGCACCATCTGAGTAGGTTATACCATTAAAAATTTCAACCATTCCTAATCGCTTAAATCTTTCATCGTTTTTTATCAGTTTGAAAAATTCTTTAAAATTGACTTTATTCCCTTCTGGAATGTTTTTATCTTGAAACATAAAAGATAATATAATTCTTAATGCCACTATAATTAAAACGACCATTAAACTTTTTAAAAATCCAGTAGCATAAATTAAGCTTCCAAATAATAAGGGAAATAAAATAGATAAAATGGATTCTATTGCTGTACAAGTACCAATAAATTTTGCTCTTTCTTCATTTTTAACGCCATCTGATTGAAGCATATTATAGACTGAGTAATAAAAACCTTCTTCTAACCCATATAATAATGCCACTAAATAGATAACATCAATTACTTTATCTTTTAATAAGATAATCGTTAGAAAATATACAAAATCTAATAAGATTCCTATCCTCATCAGATTAACTCTATGGGTTGATTTAGCTAGATTTCTAGTAGCAAATATTACTACATAAATAGTAATTACAGCAATTAATTTGTAAATTCCTAATGGTAAAATATTATGGTCTGATACCTCTAAAAAATATAATACTAAAAAACTATCAACAAAACTTGTTAAAATACTTTTCAGTATTCTTAAATTAAACAATACTTTGTAATTATCAATTTTTATGTTCATCGCTTCGTTTATTTCTCCTTTTATTTCTATTTCATTAATTTTAACCTCATTGACAAAAAAGTAAAATATTGTATATTATACTTGCCTTTCTGCAAAGGTAGAAAGGAGGTTTTTTATGAAAAACTTACAAAAGCTACTAAAGCTTTATTTGATTTACTTAATCGTAAAACATTTGAGTGAGTAGCAAAAGGAAAAAGACTAGGAAAGATTTAGATGACTCCTAGTCTTTTTTACTTCATGAAAAACTTACTTTTGCAATTGCTAACTATATATTAGCACATATTTTATTCTATGTCAAATACTGGATTTTATTCACAATATGAAATAAATAAGACCTGTCCTCTTTGTTTCATATCTCCACTTAATCTCAAAACCAGTGGAGACATTTTTCTACCATAAAATTAGAAATGTGAATGCTGTTGCTAACAGAACCTCTCCCCTTGTCAATTCTTTTGGTAAAATCTCCAATTCACCACCTGGTTCTTTTTCCTTAACGGTATCTATTTTATAATAGGCAACATCATTGGCTTTAAAAAGCACCTCAAAAGGTTGTGTTTCAGAATTTTCTACGTCTTTTATTTCTACATAGCTTTTTCCCACTAAAACATGTCTTTTTGTATATAATTCAATTTTTAAATATTTGCCTTGTACCTCTCTAATATCTTTTATGACTCCTCTAATTCTTCCATTTACATATGTGGCATCTGCTTGATAAACAGCAATTTGTGAATTTTCGTCTTGCCTTTGAATATCTTTATAAGTAGAATTTAATCCTACATATATTAAAAAATCTGAAAATACAAACAATCCTACTAAAATCGCTATCCATGCCATAATTTTTCTTCCTATACTCATCTTATTATTTCTCCATTTCTCTTATTGGTTTTAATTGTTTCTAGTATACTAAACTTTTTCTATTTTTTCAATACCCCTAGCAAGTGGAACATGGGACACAGGGACGTAGATAATGTCCCTATGTCCCAATCTTCAATCTTCTTCTTTGATGAATTAATACATAAGCAAGTGTCAATTGTGCCAACATAAAAAAAGCTGACAATCCAAACATATAGCGTAATCCCAAGGCATACATAATACCACACAAAAAAGTACCTATCGCTTCACCTAAAGAGCCAACCATATATCTTAAATTTGTAAAAGCCAATTGTTTATCCAACTCTATACTATTAATATAGGGAGCATCTGTAACATTCTCATATGCTGTAGAAATCAACAATGACCACGACATCGCAAGTATTATCACAATTATATTATTGGACAAGAAAGCGAATAAATATCCAATAAATCGAATTCCAAACTTTATCGTTATGGTTATGGAATCATTTTTAGGAGTAAGAAATTTAAGAGCTAGGATACCAATCAAATCGGCCAACAATCCTATCACCAAAAAATATTGGGTTGCTGCACTATCTGAAAAATTTAGATAATTGGTTAAAGTAAGCATTTTCAATCCTAATGCCGTAGAATAAGCTATTTGTCCTATTAAATAATAAATAATATAAGTTGTCCTAAATCGATTCGTAAAAATATACTTAAATATATTGTCTTTTGATGGTTTCGTTTCAACATTTTCTACCTTAACCTTCACTAAAATAAGTAACGAAATGATAGAAAATACAATGGAAATAAACAAACACACATTATAATTAAACGCAATTCCCAAGATTGTTTTTCCTATGATAAATCCACCCACTAAAACACCTAAATCTCGACCAGTATATTCTACTAATTTTCTTTTACTATATAAAGTATTACTCTTTTTTATCGTAACAATTAATGGATAAATACTAATAATTATCAATCTTTCTATGATAATATCCGAAATGATGGACAGATTGATAAATGAACTCAAACTCGTATGATTGATAAAAAATAGTATCACTAAATTGATTACTTTAAGAAATAAAGCAATCGTTACAAAACTTTTTATTTTGTCTAGTTTTATGTATTTTGAAAAAATTAATATTCCAATCACACAAAATAACGTTCCAAAACTTATAATTTGACTTATTTCAGTAGGATTAAGTCCATTATCTTGCATCCATAATTGCCTAAAATTGTTCCATAATCCAATTGATATACTAAATAATAATAGTATGATTAATATCTTATTTTCTGTTTTACTCCATATCTTACTCATATTTTACTCCTCTTGGGACATGGGGACGTAGATTATGTCCCTACCATAAACAATGTCTCAACTTAATGTGTTATTTATTATTTTTTTACACCTTGTGTGTCGCAACCTTTAGATTTTTAAGATGGTAGGTTGCTCCAATCGCACTCGCTACCGCTCGTTTAGTCGCTTACGCGGTGTTGCAAAAATAATAAATAACACATTAAATTAGCAGTTTTTAAGTATTCAGGGACATAATCTACGTCCCCATGTCCCATGTCCTATATTTCTATTTCTTTTGCTAGAAAGGTAGAATAAATAAACACATGACTCACCTTTTTCTGTAAAGCCTCCTCTAAAGCCCTTCGATATAATGCTAACTGTGTTCTATACTTATTTACCAACTCTTGTTCTGTTTGAACAAAATCCGTTTTATAATCCACCAAAATCAATTCATCTTGTGCATTCACATAGTATAAATCAATGATTCCCTGTACCAATATATTTTCTGGCACCTCCTCCTCATATATTTCTTTTGCTGGTAGGGTAATATAAAATGGTTTTTCTCTCTGGATTTCTTTGGCTTGTTTCATCTCTTGCCAAATGTTTGACTGCGTAAATTTTAAAACAGCATTAGCATTTATGTTATCTGCCTCTTTTGAGGTAATCATTGCTTTGTCTACCATGTGATTTATCAATTCTTTTACCGTTTCTAACGTATAATCTGTTTTCTCATCTAATTTTTGCATACATAAATGTAATAGTGTCCCCTTTTGTGCTCCTGTCAGTTTCAGTTCTTCATCTTGCTTGGTAAATTTAGGAGAAGGAAAACTAATTTCTATTGTTTCTTGTTCTTGTTGTTTCAATTTGGTAACCGATGATTTGGTTGGAATTTTAGTTGATAATTCATAGGCATAGGTATCTTGTAACATACTTTCTATTTCTGCTATTTGTTGTTCCTCTATTTTGTGTTCCTCTAATATTTCCAACAAATTAACATCTTGTTCTTCTTTTTTTTCGCAACCATCCAATACCTCTTTTTTGGTATAAGTTTTTAATTCTGCAATTGTTTCCATTTGCTTTGGTTGGTAAAAATAGACTAACAAAATCCAATCGATATATTTTTTATATTTTTTCACTAAAATAGGATTGATTTTTTGTTCTTGTTTTTGGTATCTCTCAATTTGTTGCAATAATTTTTCCTTTTGTTTCTTAAAATCCTTTTGAATGCCTGATATGATTAGTTTTTCTTTTGCCCTTGTTAAAGCAACATATAAAATCCTCATTTCTTCTGACAAAGTTTCTGTTAAAGCCTTGTTGCAAATGGCTGCTTTGCTTAAAGTATCGTATTGTACTTGTTTTTCATAATCAATATATTTCACTCCGAATGCCCAATTCTTGATGTAACAATATAGTTTGATTTAAGTCCATTAAGTTGAACTGTTTTCCCGTGCTTGCTAAAAACACAACTGGAAATTCCAAGCCTTTGCTTTTATGAATACTCATAATGCGAATGACATTGTCATTCTCTCCTATGATTTTAGCAGCTCCCATATCACCACTGCTTAGTGTTAGCTTCTCAATAAAATGAATAAAATTATATAATCCTTTAAAACTAGCTGTTTCATACTGTTTTGCCCTTTCAAACAACATTCTTAAATTAGCTTGTCGTAAAAGTCCATTTGGCATGAGACCAGTATAGTTGTAATAACCTGTATCGGAATAGATTTTTCCTATCAATTCATCTAAAGCTAAATATTCTTGTTCTTTTCGCCATTGTTGCAAACTTTGTAAAAAAGTTTCTATCTTGCTTTTCAACTCATTTTCTACGGAAAGTTTTGCTTTTTGTAAGCAAGTGTAAAAGTTGTCTTGTTTGTCTGCTAGACGAATTTGGATTAATTCATCATCTGTGAATTTGCCAATATTTGACCTCATAACCGTTACTAACGGAATGTCTTGCATTGGATTATCAATGATTTTTAGTAAACTCACCATAGTTTGAATTTCAATTGAATCTAAGTATTCTTGCGAACTATCGGAAAATACTGGCATTTGTAGATTTAATATTTCTTGTTCATAAATCGGTGCTACATTGCTTGTACTTCTTAATAAAATCACAATGTCTTTATATTGAATATTTCGATATTTTTCTTGTTTTTTGTCCCATACTTGAAAGTTATCTTGTATTAATTTTTGTATTTGGTGAGCCACAAATTTCGCTTCTAACTCTACATCTGCTATATTTTCTTCCTCTTGGTTCTCTTCTGTTTGTTCTGTCTTTTCCCCTTCTTCTATTTCTTCGTTTTCCTCTACTGTTACAGAATCAATGACATGAATTTCGATTTTTTCATTTTGATGGATGGCTGAGTAATTGGCTCCTAAATTCAAAAATTCCTCTTCGTTGTAATGAATATCTCCCAATGTTTTGCTCATAATATCTGCAAAAATTAGATTGGTAAATTGTAAAATATTTTGTTTACTTCTAAAGTTTTTGAATAACTGGATTTTCAAGTCTTCTTCTGGCTTTCTTGCTTCTTTTTTTGCATAGGTTTCATATTTATCCAAAAATAGTTCTGGCATAGCTTGTCTAAATTTATAAATACTTTGTTTGACATCTCCTACCATAAAAATATTGTTATTTCTGGATATGGCAGTTAATATATATTCTTGTACCAAATTACTATCTTGGTACTCATCAATGGCGATTTCTTCAAATTTATTTTGATATTTTTTCACGACTTCCTCTGCATTTAACAAAATGTCTAGGGCAAAATGCTCTACATCACTAAAATCTACGATATTTTTTTCCCTTTTTCGTTTGGCAAATTCTGTTTCAAAAGTAAAAATTAAATCTTGCAATTTTAACAAAATGCCATACATATCATAAATATCTTGATTGGCTTCTTGTGAATCACAAATGAGTATCTTGTCTAATACTTTTGCTAGTTTCTTTTTTACCTCATCTCTGACTTCTTTTGCCTTGTCCTTATTTTCCGATTCTACTTTTTGTCTTGGCCAAGTTACAAATTTCAAGGCACCGTGCTATTTCATAAGCTTTATCCCAATTGTGCAAATGATTCTTTAGGTTTTCTAATTGCTGGATGTCATTTCTAATTGTTTGATAGAATTTTTCTAGTTCCGGTTCATAGGATAAATCTTGTTCTACTTTTTCTAGCATGCTAATGTCGTCTATTAATTCTTCTTTGACTTCTTGTAATAAAATTTCTCCCCATGGTGTTTGACTAAAATCTTCTTTTAGTTTTCCTTCCAAGTTGAACATTTCTATTTTTTCTTGTAGCCATTTTTGTGGAAATGGATGGCTCTGTATGTAGCAATCTATTTTTAGGACTAAATCCTTGAGTGGTGTGTCATCTCGATAACTGGTGTAAACATTGATTAATTTTGTGAAATCGCTGTCTTCTGTTTCGTATTTTTCTTCAAAAATGTCTTCGATTGTTTCTTGTTTTAATAGTTCAATTTCGGTTGTGTCTGCAATTCTAAAGTTAGGCGATATATTTTCTAGTTCGTAAAAGTTGTTTCGTACTACCTCTAAACAGAATGAGTCAATCGTGCAAATACTGGCTTTATTTAACAACGTTATTTGTCTTTGTAAATTTTCATCTTCTGGCGTTTCTTCTAACTTTTGATAGATGGCATTTAGCACTCTTTCTCGCATTTCTGCTGCTGCACTGTTGGTAAAGGTTACCACTAATAGCTTGTCAATGTCTATTTTGTCTTGTATGATTTTGTTGATGATTCTTTCTACTAATACAGCGGTTTTTCCACTCCCAGCAGCTGCTGCTACTAATAGGTTGCTTCCTTTTTCTTGAATGGCGTCTTGCTGTTCTGGTGTCCATTTTACTTTACTCATTGATTTCTCCTTTTATCTATTATATCTATCACTTCTCCTATATACATTCTGTGCATAGGTTCTTCTTTATAAAATCGATCTCCAAATTGTCGTTAATATAAGGCTTGTATTTGAATTACTTTTACATATTATCATACAAAGTCTTTAAAAATCAACCTTTCTATCAATTTTTCAGAAATACAGATTAATTTCTTATTACGAAAAATTTTTATTCCTCATAGCTGATTTAAAAACAAGTAGCCATTCACAATTGACTACTTGTTTAAATTTTAATCCACCAAAACTACCTTATTCTCTTGCAAACTCTTTTGAACATCAATCACTCTTTGATTCGAAGAGCCACAATACCTAAGCTTAGGGTCTCTTAGCTTATCTACATATTGCCCATCCACTAAAACATCTATATATTTAAAAATCTCTTTATCTTTTAAATCCTTATCAAACAAAAAACCTGACCATGACCAAATTGTCTTATTCGGAAATTTCTCTTTAAAAGCCTTCGCAAGCTTGGTAGTTGCCTCTATATTTTTAGGATGCATTGGTTCTCCCCCCAAAATAGATAACCCTTCTATATTTTCATTGTCGCATAATTCTAACACTCTTTTAATGGTATCCTCTGTAAATTCCTTACCACCATTAAAATTATGGGTCTCTGGATTAAAACACTTTTCGCAATGAAACGCACAACCTTGCATAAAAATTGACACCCTTACACCTGGTCCATTGGAAATATCCATCTTTCTAATCTTATTATATCTCATTTCATTCTTTCCCTTCCATACATTGTTAAACTAAAAATAATAAATTTGAAAAAAGCGAATGGAAATTAGCTTGAACGAGCATTTTCAAATTTATTATTTTTAGTTTTACACACTATTCATCATCCTTATTATCAATATGAAGCACTCTCTCCTTAATCTCTTGCGTTCTACCCTTATTCCAAAAATTACTTCCGATATAACCACAAGTTCTCCTTGCCACATTCAAAGTATCATGATTTCGATTACCGCAATTTGGACAATACCATTCCAAATCATCATCAATCAAAATCTCACCATTAAAACCACACTCTTGGCAATAATCAGACTTTGTATTCAACTCTGCATACATGATATTATCGTAAATAAAACGAATTACCTGTAAAACAGATTCTATATTATTTTGTAGATTTGGTGTTTCAATATAGGAAATCGCACCACCTGGGCTCAATTGTTGGAATTCGCTCTCTAGCTTCAATTTAGAGAAGGCATCAATTTCTTCAAACACTGGTACATGGTAAGAATTGGTAATATAATCTTTATCCGTAATGTCTTTTATAACACCAAATCTCTCCTTCAAGCATTTAGCAAATTTATAAGTAGTAGACTCAATTGGTGTTCCATAAACACTATAATCCATATTTTCTTTTTCTTTCCACTCTTTACATTTGTCATTCATTTTTTGCATTACTTGTAGACCAAACTCTTTTCCTTTGCCATTATCGGTATGACTGCGACCTGTCATATATTTGACACACTCATACAAACCAGCATATCCTAGAGAAATGGTTGAATAGCCATCATGTAATAATTTATGAATGCTTTCGCCTTTTTCTAACCTTGCTAAAGCTCCGTGTTGCCATAAGATTGGGGCAATATCACTGGTTGCTTTTGCTAGTCTTTGATGCCTTGCTTGTAATGCTTTGTGACATAATTCTAATCTTTCCTCATAGATTTTCCAGAAGGTATCTAAATCTCGGTCAGAAGATAAGGCAACATCTACTAAATTAATGGTGACAACGCCTTGATTAAATCTTCCATAATATTTGGATTCTCCCTCTTTATAGTTTTTCGCTTTCGAAGGATTACCATCTGTTGTCCAAGGTGTCAAAAAAGAACGACATCCCATACAAGGATAACAATTTCCCTTACCGTCTTTATCAATTTTTAGTTCCTTCATTTTCTTTTCAGAGATATAATCTGGTACCATTCTTTTGGCTGTACATTTTGCTGCTAATTCGGTTAAATACCAATATTTGCTACCCTCTTTTATATTATCTTCTTCCAATACATAAAGAAGTTTTGGGAAAGCTGGTGTTACATAAACACCTTTTTCGTTTTTGAAGCCTAAAATTCTTTGATTTAAAAATTCCTCGATTATCATAGCCAATTCTTCTTTGTATTCTTCGGTTTCTCCTAAATACATACAAACAGATAAGAATGGTGCTTGTCCATTGGTATTGGTCATAGAATTCACTTGATAATTAAAAGTTTGTACCCCATCTGCGATTTCTCTTTTAATATCTTGTTTCGCATATTTTTCACAAGTCTTTTTGTCTAATCCTCTTTCTTCATATCTTTTCTTGTATTTATTAAAACTATCTCTTACAAAAGGAGCTAAATGACTTAATGTTACGGTTGCTCCCCCATAACTTGAACTGGTTACAGCTAATATAATTTGTGTTGCAATTGTTGCCGCTGTAGCAAATCGATGTGGCTTTTCTATCATAACACCATTGATAATGGTTCCATTTTGTAACATGTCGTCTAAATTGATTAATTCACAGTTGTGTAAAGCATTTTGTGCAAAATAGTCGGCATCATGGAAATGGATAATTCCCTCATCATGTGCTTTTACAATATCTTCGGATAATAAAAATCTTCTGGTAATATCGGTACTGGTAATTCCTGCTAAATAATCTCTTTGTGTGGTAACAACTTTTGCATTTTTATTGGAATTTTCATTGTTCCAATATTCGCTTTCCCCTTCAATCAACTCTTTGATAGATTGGTCGGTTGTATTGGCTTTTCTGACTAATTCTCTTGTATAACGATAGGTGATATATTTTTTGGCTAATGAATATTTGTCAAATTCCATTAACTTTTCTTCTATGATGTCTTGTATGTCTTCTACTAACATTCTTGGCTTATCTAATTCTTCAATATATTGTACTATCTCTTTTATTTGCTCTTTCGAAATTTTATCTTTTCTTACTACTTCATTATTTGCTTTTTGTATAGCAACTCTTATTTTCTCTGGATCATAACTAACAATTGTTCCATCTCTTTTTATAATTTTCATTTGCTATTTCCCCTTTCGTTAATAAAATTACTAGTCTGTCATAAGTGTATCATACAAAGTTTATTATATTTTTTATGAAGTAACAAATCGGGGGAACCAACAAATTATAGACTGTTACAAAATTTTCAGACAAATCTCGCTTTGTAAAAGCGTAAAGATTTGTCGACGCGAAAATTTACAAAGTAAATTTTCTGTGCAATACTACTATTAAGTTATTTATAACTTAATAGTTTTGTTTACAGTCTATTATGCAGCCTAAGAGTTACAAATAAGAAATATAATTAACTTTATGAAATATATTTAAGACAATTTGTAAATTTGATAAAAAAATTATACCACAAAAAAAAGAAAGTTTTTGTTGCAATTGCAACAAAAAAGGAGTAAGATTTTTCTAGCCTTACTCCTTCAAGGAAAACTGTTTTTATTTCATTTATATTACAATTGTGTTGCAATTTTATCGTTAATCATTTGGCAAATTAACCCAGCTGATTTGTCGACTCCTAAGGTATCACTATTAATACAAATATCATAATTACTAAGATTGTGCCAGTCCTTTTCTGTATAATATTTGTAGTGATTGCTTCTCAATTTGTCAATTCTCTTAATTTCCTTTTCAGCTTTTGTCTGATTTAATCCATAAATCTCGGTCGCTCTTTTTACTTTATCTTCCATATTACTGTATACAAAAACTTTGACAACATTTTTTCTATCTTGTAAAATAAAATCAGCACATCTACCAATAATCACACAAGATTCTTTATCTGCTACCTTTTTAATTAATTCCGATTCTTTAATAAATAACTCATCTGCATTGTTTAATCCAGAATAATAGCCATTATTTAGTCCAGCCAAACTGTTTCTTTTTTGTTCATGATTTTCAATATACTCTTCTGACAAGCCAGTTTCTTTTGCTATTTGTTCAATAAATTCTTTATCATAAAATTTTATTCCTAACATATCAGCAATTAACTTACCAATATATCTTCCCCCTGAACCATATTCTCTGGAAACGGTAATGATAACTTGTTTTTCTAATGGATTGCCTGTATGTGGTTCATCTTTCAAAGCTTGACTCTTGCTATTTCCTTGTTTTAAATGCTTTAATTCGAACCATAATAAAATAGTTGCTACCACAAAAGCTAAGCCATCTGCCACTGGTCCTGATGATAAAACTCCCATAATACCAAATGAACTGCCTAAAATAACTAATGCTGGTATTAAGAATAAGATTTGTCTCGATAAAGACAAAATAGCACTTTTAATACTTTTTCCAATCGCTTGGAAGAAAATTCCAGAGGGAATTTGAATTCCATTACAAATGCATAGTAATAAATATGTTCTAAAAGCTAAACAAGCAAATTCCATATAATTTTCATCTCCACTACCAAAAATAGAGATTAATTTGTCTGGTATGGTCTGGAATAATAGGAAAGCAATCGTACTAATCACAACACTTAATCCTAGTACCGTCTTTAAGGCTGTTTTTACTCTATCAAATCTTCTTGCTCCATAATTATAGCCAAATATTGGTTGCGTTCCTGCTGCAATACCAATGATAATGCTATTTAAAATTTGGCTAATTTTCATAACAATTCCCAATACCGTAATGGGAATGTCAGAACCAAATTTAGATTGGGCTCCATATTTACCTAGTAAATTGTTTTCAAATGCCATCACTACCACAAAACTCATTTGGGTAATGAAACTACTAATTCCTAATGCTGATACTTTTTTGGCTACTTTAAATTCAAACTTGAAAGTTTCTTTGTTTAAGGTGATGGATTTGAATTTTCTAATATACCCAACATTTAAGGCAAAGGTGAGAAATTGACTAAAAATAGTTGCAATGGCTGCTCCTTCTACTCCCATTTTAAAAATAAAGATAAAAATTGGGTCTAAAATGGTGTTTAAAATAGCTCCTAATACCATGGTTGTCATCGCATATCTTGGGCTACCATCTGCTCTAATAATAGAATTTAGAGCCATTCCTATCATCATAAAAGGTAATCCCATACTAATTATTTTTCCATATTGTGTGGCATATTCTCTTAAATTATCAGTACACCCAAATAGATTTAATAGTTGCGGTAAAAAAGTTAAACTGACAACACATAAAAGAATTGCTACCACTGCTGATAATAGAATTCCATTTCCAACTCCTTTGGCTGCTTCTTCTTTTTTGTTTTCTCCTAATTTTAAACTTAAATAACTAGATGCCCCATCTCCTAACATTAAGGAAAAAGCTAAACAAATCATGGCTAATGGGAAAACCACATTGGTTGCTCCATTTCCTAAATAACCTACTCCTTGTCCGATAAAAATTTGGTCTACTATGTTATATAGTGAGTTTACTAATAAGGATATGATACAAGGAATTGAGAATTTTTTGATTAGTTTTCCTATTTTTTCTGTTCCTAGTATATTTTCTTCTTTTTCCATATTCTTTCTTCCTCCTTTTTCTTTTTGTGAATTTTGCTTACTATATTGTTATTGGTTGGGTTAGACGAATAACAATTGCTTAAAAACTGAAATCTAACAAATCTCGCTTTGCGAGACCTTTTGTCTATTTTTTCATTTTCCTCTATTTTGTGAAAGGTCTTAAAAAGCGTAAAGATTTGTTGACACGAAAAATTGCTTGCAATTTTTCTGTGCAATATGTCTTTTTGTTAAATCTTCTATTTAACAAAAAAACAACACAAATGTCGTGTTGGCTTCTGCCTCGCTTTACAGCGCATGTTAGATTTTATCATAATTTAGAAGGTTTGTCAATTGTTATTTGCTGCTTTCACAGAAATAAAGATTAAATTTTTGTTACTGGTTCACATGCATACAAGGCATCTCCTAATATTATCAAGTAACATTTTTATTCTATTCCTCATAGCTGCAAATTGATTAAAAAAGACTCTATTCACCTGAATAAAGTCTCTTTTATCTATATTAATAATTTTCTGCTTTTATTTCAAAATATGCTTTTGGATGTGCACATACTGGACAAATTTCTGGTGCTTGTTTTCCAATTACAATATGTCCACAGTTTCTACATTTCCAAATTTTATCTCCATCACGGCTAAATACTAGTCCGTCTTCTACATTTTCTAATAATTTCTTATATCTTTCTTCATGTTCTTTTTCTATTTTTGCAACTTCTGCAAAAAGATAAGCAATTTGGTCAAATCCTTCTTCTTTTGCTTCTTTTGCCATTCTATCATACATGTCTGTCCATTCGTAGTTTTCTCCTTCTGCTGCTGCTTTTAAGTTCTCTGATGTTGCTTTTATATCTCCACCTTGTAACAATTTAAACCAAATTTTTGCATGTGCCATTTCATTGTCTGCTGTTTCTTGGAATATTGCTGCTATTTGCTCATATCCTTCTTTTTTGGCTTTGCTTGCAAAGTATGTGTATTTGTTTCTTGCTTGTGATTCTCCTGCAAATGCCTCCATTAAATTTTGTTCTGTTTTACTTCCTTTTAATTCCATTTTCATTTCCTCCTCATTATTATTTTTAAACTGATAGCTTTTGTCTGCTAATGTTTTCTTGCTTATTTTATAAAATTAATTGGTAAATGTCAAGTTTATTTTTTAGGATAGTATTTTTCCAATAAATAACCAATAGCACTATCACAAATTAAAATTTTCTTTTATCATTTCAACTAGTAAATTTAATTCTTTAAATCTATTAGCATTCAAATAAATTCCGAATTCTACTTTTCCTAATCCCATTTCATTCTTAACTTCCGTTAAATTAAAATTTTCCCATTCCCAATCATATAAATACTCTGCTGTCACTACACCAATAACCATTCCTTCCTTGACTAAACGAACGATTGACCTATAATTACTAAGTTTTAAATCTAAATCCAAATTTTGTGTTAACTCTTTAATTCTTTTGGTTGTTTGTTCATATTCTCTTGGAATATAAATCAATTTTCCTTTTAGATTATCTCCTGTTAATGTTTTATTTATCATCTCTGATTGCTTATTTACAATAAAAGTTTCATGCATATGTCCTAATTTAATAAATTTAAGCCCCTTCGGTATTTCTGTATTATATTTTTTGGCAAATACAATATCTATTTCTTTACTTTTTAGCTTTTTTAATAATTCATCCATCTCTTCACAGATTAAATTCAAATTAACATCTGGATATTTTAAAGTATATTGATTGATGGCTTGCCCAAAAATCAAGCCACCCATATGATTATGTGTTCCAATATTAATGGCTCTGTTTTTTCCAACCTGTGCATCTATTTGATTGAGTTTTTCTATGGGACTTTTTAATTTTTCGTATAACTTTTTCCCTTGTTCTGTCAAAACAACACCTTTACTTTTTCTCTCAAACAAAATCATAGATAACTGATTTTCTAAATTTTTAATGTGTTTGGTAATTGCTGGTTGAGAAATATTAAATTTATCACTTGCTTTTGTTATGTTCCCTTCTGTTGCTACTGCAACAAAAATTCTATATAATTCAAAATCTATCACTTATACCCCTCCCCTATTTCTTATATCATAAAAGCATGAAATAATCAACATATCCCATGCTTTCATGATAGTTATACACTAATTTAATCCATAAAGCTTAATAATTCATGAAAAGCCTTTTGGATTTGAATTTTGTCACATTCATTTAAATTAAAATGAATCTTTTCATTTTTGCACCCAGACAAGTGCAATACCAAATTGGATGACAAGAGTAGGCTAAATACTCCTTCTCGACACGCTTTCTCTTGAAACCAATTGCATTTACTCATGCAAATTTCAGAATATTTTGCTCCTTTGGTTGAATCCTTTACCTGTATCCAATTCTCACCTCTGAAATACGAACTCATTGGAATTCCATGACCTTTACCAATAAATCCACTTGTCCATTTCGACTTTGAATCACTTGATATTTCCTCAAGAAAATCATAAAACTTTTCCATCGGAACAAAAAGTCTCTTCCATAAAGCAGAAGCTTCCTCTCCCTGTACTTTTCCGCTATATCCTAAATACTCTGAGAATTTATTGAGGTCTAACAGTTTTACATTTACTTGCAATTCATCTGTAGCTTTTAAAACTAATTTTTTTACCTCACATTCATTCAGAGATGTTACAACAATATTGTATCTTACTGAAATTCCTCTTTCTTTCAGTGTATGCGTTATGTTTATCACATTGGTTGAAAGAAATTTTGGAAAATGAACTCGATTCAAACTTTCCGATATACTGTCAACACTGAAAACTACATCTAATCTTTCTTTGTATTTTGCAAGGACAGCAATATGCTTCAAAATTCTGTATCCGTTCGTGTTTATCCTTATTTTAGTATCACTAAAACTCATAATAAACTCTATTAGTTCACTAAAATACGATACAGATGTCGGCTCACCTCCAGTAAGCCTAAAATTCCTAATTCCTATCTTATATGC
Source organism: uncultured Clostridium sp. (assembly GCA_948470605.1). Classification (GTDB taxonomy): domain Bacteria; phylum Bacillota; class Clostridia; order TANB77; family CAG-508; genus CAG-269. The sequence continues at coordinate 24,350 of CAOKPI010000011.1, forward strand.
AATACCAATAATTTCTTTTATTTTTGCATAAGGAATGGTTTCTTTCCTATATGAAATACTTTCTCCTCCTTCTTTGCAATAAAAGCATTGATAATTGCAATCAGTTGTTATAGCAATTGCTAAATACGTATTTTTCCGTCCTTCCATTTAATATTACCTCCTAGTATAATATTAGTGTCTGTTTAAACAATAGTTATATATATTATAGTAACATGTTGAAACGATTTTGAGAAATAGATATATGTACAAATAGTATAACTTATTGGAATATCATTTAGAATGATTCTATTGATTTTTTGATTTGCTGTCAAAACTTGAAACTCTGCATGGCAATATTTTGGAAAATGCTCAAAAATTTAATAATTACATGGCACATATAAAGCATATTTATCAAAAAATTGTAATTTATCGAAATGATTATAACATAAAAATTACTCCATGCTTTTTTGTATGAAGTAATTAAAATATTTAATTTTCTTGAATTTCATATTCATTAAAATCTTGTCCTAAAATATACTATCATCTATATTTCCAAATTCATAACATAGAAAATTAAAAAATACCTCATTCCATAATTTTACTAATTATTTTTATTGACAAATATACATATCTAACAAATTTTGACAAAATATTTGGAAAACATATGATATAATGTAAAAAACTATTATACAAGGAGGTTAGTGATATGGCGAACAAAGAGATTCGGCAAGAATCATTACTGTTAAAAAAACAGTGCAGTGATTTTGATAAACTCATTGCGGAAAAGGGAGTATTTAATGTTTTAATGCAAGCACAATATGGAGCTCTTCCACCGAAGGATTTTATCGAAATATGCGAAGCTTTTGTTTACTTATCCAAATCAAACTAGCAAACCAAAAGAGGGAGCAGCAAATTTGCTTCTTCTTTTTAAAATACCTATTATTCCTATTGCTATTAATACAGATTTTATTCTTGTTTTTATTCTAATTTTCTTTAAATAATCTAATTCTATTTGTTCTCTTTCATCATTTTCTTCCATATAATTTCTAATATAACTTAACTTTTCTCGGCACTCATTACATTTAATTAAATGTTCTTCCACTATTTTTTTGATTCTGAATTAATCTCAGCAGCAACTTACTATTTATATTGATAATTATACTAGATTTTTCAAAGTTATACAATAGTTTGAATTACGCTTTATTGGGCAAAAAATGAAAAGATAGTAGTATAAAAATTAAGAAATATGAGTCAATAAATTAGGATGTGACAAATCGATAGCGACAAGTACACTCCCGATATGTAATACGGGAGTAACTTTCTAGAACAACAGTGGCATGATTAAAATTTTTTGACCTTTTAGATTAGTTTTCATGCCACGCCCGTTGTTCGCTCGCGAAAATTGCAGAGCAATTTTCTGTGAAACGCTTTATATTATAGGAAGTTCGGAGAACTTTCCTATAATATAAAAAATGTTCTCATGGAACGCTAAATCCCATAAAAACATCCATACTGGTACCGATGGTGGGACTCGAACCCACATGGTTTCCCGCTGGATTTTGAATCCAGTGCGTCTACCAATTCCGCCACATCGGCACATACAAATTTAAAATTTTTGATTTCACTGATAAGTTATCTGTAACTCGCTTTACTCGAACAGCTAACTTAACATCGGCACATACAAATTTAAAATTTTTGATTTTACTGATAAGTTATCTGTAACTCGCTTTGCTCGAACAGCTAACTTAACATCGGCACATACAAATTTAAACTAAAAATATGTACTAATATATATTAGCACATATTTTTTTGATTGTCTAGATTTTTTCCGAAATTCTTATTGTAAATTTCCCCATATTTAAGAAACTTTTATCAATTGGCCAGGATAAATCAAATTTTGATTGGCAATCCCATTCAAGTTGACCAAATACTGAACCGTTACGCCATATCTTCTAGCAATGCCCGACAAAGTATCTCCTCTTTGCACCGTATAATAATTATCTTGTATTACTGAATTTATCGTAGTATTTGTACTTTCCGTTATTCTTAATTTTTCACCTGGATAAATTAGATTTGGATTTTGTAAATTGTTCATTTCTACTATATGGCTAACGGTAACCCCGTAAGCATTTGCAATTTGTGACAAAGTATTTCCTCTTTGTACCGTATAAGTAATGCTTCCTGTTCCCCTTGTTTCAGAACCATGTACTGTTGAGTTGGTTGTTACTCTTAAAGTTTCTCCAGGAAAAATCAAATTTGGATTAGCTAAATGATTAATCGCTACTAATTCCTGTACCGTTGTTCCATATCGGCTAGCAATTTCAGATAAGGTATCACCTGGCTGTACGATATAAGAGTTAGTTTCTGTGTTAATGCTATCATTTGGATTAGCTGTATTAGGAATCTCACTTGTATCAGATAAAAATATATTTTCGGTATATAAATCTCTATCCACATTTCCACTAATTCCTGGTACCTTTCCTCTATCTGTATATTGAACTCCTATCCATCTTTCCCAACTTGTTTCCACCTCTGCTAAATTATTGTAATCTCCATAATAAGCAAGCCACAATTCATAATTATCAGCAATGCTTCTATTGAATCGGTCTCTAGCGTTGGATAAATCACTATATACAATTACTTCTTTATTGGTTAATCGTTTAACACTTTCTAGAAAAACTTGGGCTATGTTATTTGACTCCTCTATACCCACTCCACCAAAAACCTCATAATCCATAACCAACTTACAGTCTGGCTGTTTGCCAGCTATCACAGAAGCAAAAAATCGGGCTTGTTGTTCAGCTTCTCCGTATATTGGTTGCTGTTAAAAAATGATAAAATCCTACTTTCAAGCCATTTGCTTTAGCATTTTCGTAATTAATATCAAAATAGGGGTCTTTAATACTACTCCCTTGACTTGCTTTGATATATACCACTTCAATTCCGCTAGCACGTACTTGCCCGTAATCTATGTATCCTTGCCAATCACTTACATCCACGCCTTGATATTGTGGATTGGAGCTTGGTGTGATGGCATATGTCATATTAATATTGGCAAAAAATACAAATGCTAAAATGATAAAACATACCAATATTGGCTTTCCTTTTTTCACCATAAAAAACCTCCCTTGCTATCATTAATTCATTATATGCAAAAGAGGCTTTTTCGTTCTTTTCTCATTATTACCCTAATTTTTAAATTATTATAAAATCTTTTTCGTAAATCTTTCTATATTAAAATGAGTGATGCGCAGTTTGGAAGGACACTAATCAGTACAAGTCAGATAGATTAACTCATATTATTATGAAAGATAAACATATTCATTCATATGATTAGTCCGACCAGTAAAGAACGAGATTTCAATATAGAAAGATTTACAAGTAGATTAATTTAGTCTTTATCCCTCATACTCAAAAACGGTAATAGTTTTTATTTTAATATTTGAAAAATCTTCATCTTGGCCCTCAAAATCAACCATTTTAAAAGAATTCTTCTCCTTTAATTCCATATTTAATTTAGACACATCTACTAAAATTTTAGTAGACAAATCTTGCCCAATTGGCAAAGTTCTATTTTGGTTATCATAAAAAATACAATTGGTAAAACTTACAGCATTTGTACCCTGTTTTAAATTAATTTTGTAAAAATTAATTTTAGCTTCTTTTTGTTGGATTGTCTCTTTCATTTCTGCCTCTGGATTGATATCAAATACATTAATCTGTTTGTCATCTAATAAATTATCTTGTATTGCTTTATATACTGGTAAAGCTTCCGAAATAACTACCTTTTCTAATGCTGTTTTTATATTTTCTATCTGTTTTTTTAAGGTCAGTTTATAGCCTATTTGTTCTGTATTTTTATTAATATCTAAAATCGCAAATTTATCTTTTGCCAGTTCTCTATGCTTTTGATTATTTATTTTAGATACCTTAGATGAATCTTGTATCATTCCTCCAAAAATATCAAATTCATCATTTTCCATTAAAGTTTTTTCCTGTATCGCTTGTTTTTTCAAACTATTTAAACTAGCTGTTATTTCTTTTGGCAATACCTCATTCTTTTTCACTTTATTCATAATTTCTATCAGTTCCGTAGAGGTTATATAGATACTATCTGTTTCTTGTTTTGATAAAACCTTTCTTTGTATTTTATCCATTGTTTTTCCAAATTTTTCAATATCTTCATCGTAATCAAAAAATCTAGTAATTCTTTTGATAATATTAACTTCCTCTTCTTCTCCTTCTGGTAAGGTTGCCATTTCATCTTTATTACTATATTTCCAAAATTCAAATATACTTTTTTTATGACTATCTATCTCTTCAATAAATAAAGTTGCATTTTTAATTTTCTTCGCCATATTTTTTCTTTTTAGTTTGAGGCTATTGATGTCCATCATAATGTTTTTTAACTTATTTTCTAGTTTTTCAAATTCTCGATATAAATCCACTAATTCTTCAATGGTATAATTTTCTTTATTCGTAATCTCTTCCTTATCATTGATTTCGATTGGTTGCTGGTTTTTTCTCTTTCTCTTGGTAGTTTTTTCTTCTTCCTGTATTTTCTCTTTTATTTCTCCCTTATTTTTCTTTTTACTATATTTAAAGTAATATTTGAATTTCCCAAAAAAAGACTTTTTACATTCCAAAAAAGTAGAAATCTGTTTTTCTTTGGCAAGATATTCTATTTCTTGTGCTGCTATTTCTGCTTTTAAATTTTCTAACTTTCTTTCATTGGTTCGGATTAATCGATTCGCTTTCTGACATCTGCTTTCTCCTAATTGATATTCCTTATTAATCCATTCGACAATATTTTCATAGTCTATTTTTCTTTTTTCAATCAAAAATTTGATTTCTCCTGATTTGCCAATATCGGTTTTAAAGGTAAAATAGTGTGGCAATTCTGTTTGCAAAATAAACATTGCCTTAATTAGTTTATAAAATTGATTTGCTTCTTCTTTACTCTCTAATTTAATTTTGTAAGGACTTTTTATTCTTTCATATACCTCTGTTTCTCCTACAATCTGTATACTTAGATTATCGCTTTTGTCATATACTTCATAGATTAAAGGCCAGTCTTTTGTAAAAAGCCACAAATAATTCTCAATGTCTTCAAATTCTGACTTTTTTAAGTATTCTTTCCCATATCCAACATTTCTAATAGGGACAAAAATTTTTCCGGTTCTTCTTCTTTCTAATTGCTTTTTTAATAAATAAAAAAAAGTGGAATAATCAGAATCTTCTGTTGGTACTAGCATAAAATATTTATCTGTATTTTCTGAATAATAAATTTGCCATAGATAGTTTCCTTCAAATTTTACTTTGAAAGGAATTTTTTTATTCAAGTTTTCCTGCTCTTTTTCTACTTTTTCAATGTCCTCTATTTGTATTTGCTTTAACATATTGAGAAAAGTGGTGTGTTTGATGATATTTTCTTCTTTTTTACTATCTAAATAATCTGCCAATGGGCTGGCTTTCTTATATTTTTCTTCTATTTCATCTAAACGGTTCGTGGGCGACAATAATATTTGAATATCTTTAATCGGAATATAGCGATATTGTCTATATTGCTTTTCATCATAAAATTTAGGAATTCTAAATTCTAAGGGTTCAAATTTTTTGATAGCAGCTGGTATCTTTTCTAAATTTAATCCTAAATATTCTAATTTTTCTTCTATGCTTTCTGTTTTTTCTATTTTCTTAGGCAAGCTTCTCTCTCCCTTCATTGTATGATTTCATAAAAATTCTTAAATTCATAACCGTTTTCTCTAAACCAATTAATAATTTGCGATAATGCCTCTGCTGTTACCTTTTTTGTTTCCGCATCATGCATTAAAAGTACCACGCTATTTTTATTTTCTACCGTTTCTTGCATTCTCGCCATTTCAAATTCTACAGTTGGCACAGTTGTTTCCGCATCTCCTGTAAGAGCATTCCAGTCAATATGTAATATGCTGTTTTGTGCTAATAATTCCTTTGCTTGTTTTTTAATATCTACATACTTTCCTCCTGGCAATCCACCTGGAAATCGAAATAAATGAGAATTGTATTCTGGCACACCAATTGCATTTTTTACTGCCTCATTACATTGGTTGTATTCCTCTAATACCATTTGAGGAGAAGAATAAATAGCTGAATAGGTATGAGAATAACCATGATTTGCTATATAATGTCCTTCTTGATATGCTCTTTTTACCATTTCTGGCATGGCATTTACTCTAGTACCTAATACAAAAAATGTGGCTTTAACTTTTTCTTGTTTTAAAGTATCTAAAATAGCTGGTGTTACTGGAGATGGTCCATCATCAAACGTTAAGAAAACTCTTTTGGTTTCTGAATGATAGATATTTTCCATATTATCTTTTCCGTGCTTGTGTTAGTTTTGGCATTTTTTCTTGTTTTCTTCGTTCTATTTCTGCTTTTCTTTCTTCTTCCTGTTTTTGTAAAACCATTAATTGTGTTTTATATTGCTCGAAAACTTTAGATTGCTGGATAATCATCATAGAGTTTTTTGCTATCATGATTAAACCTATTAAGATAAAAATTAATAAAATTACTATGATTGTTGTTACTATTTCTTTTGTACTTATTTGTGTATCTGTGGTTTGCATGTAAATGTTATTATTATCAATTTCATCTATTACCATTTCTGCTCCATTTCTTTTTATTTCATTTTCCTATATTATACACCATATTTCGATTTTTTAGTAGCATTTTTGCAAAAAAAATGAAAAATTCCCCACTGGTTCCGGGAGTAAATGGGGACATACCCATTTACTCCCGGAACCAGTGGGGATAACCAGTGGGAATTTTCACTTTTTCATCATATTTTTTAAAAATTCAATTTCTTCTTCTGCCTTTAGTCTCATGAAAATAGGTTCTCCCTTTTCAATTACTTTGGTATTTTGAATTTTGTTATATTCCTTTAAATTTTCCCAATTTTTCATAGTATCTTCTTGGATGCCAATTTGTCGAAAAATGTTATTAGCAGTTTCTTTCATAAATGGCTGGATTAAAATAGCAATCTTTCTCAAATTTTCAATCAAATGATACATGCAAGAGGCTAATTTTTCTGTTTGTTCTTCTTTGGCTAAAGCCCATGGCATGGTTTCATCAATGTATTTGTTGGTTCTAGCGACTAGATTCCAAATTTCTTGAATACTATTAGCAATTTCGTATTGGTTCCATTTCTTCTCAAATTTCTCAATTTGTTCTAATGTATATTCTTCTAGTTCTTTGTCAACCTCATTTGGTGTTCCATTATAAGAAGGAATCTTTCCTTCAAAATATTTGTTAACCATAGATACTGTTCTGTTTAAGAGATTACTTAAATCATTGCATAAGTCAAAGTTGTATCTTTCGACAAAGGCTTCTGGTGAGAAAATTCCATCTTGTGAAACTGGCATTTCTCTTAATAGGAAATATCGAACACTATCTAATCCATATCGTTCAACTAAGGTTTCTGGATAGATAACATTTCCTTTGGATTTTGACATTTTTCCGTCTTTCATCATAATCCAGTTATGAACTAAAATCGTTTTCGGTAATGGCAAGTCTAATGCCATTAGAAAGATTGGCCAATAAATTAAATGGAATCTCGCAATGTCTTTTCCTACAATTTGTAAATCAGCTGGCCAATATTTTTGGAATAAGGTATCATCTTCTGATAAATATCCCAATGCTGTAATATAGTTTGTTAAGGCATCTAACCATACATAAATAACATGTTTTGGGTCTTTTGGTACTTTAATTCCCCAATCAAATGATGTTCTGGTAACACATAAATCTTCTAATCCTGGTTTGATAAAATTATTGATGACTTCATTTTTTCTGTATTCTGGTTTGATAAAATCTGGATGCTTTTCATAATATTTTAATAATCTGTCCACATATTTTTTCATGTTAAAAAAATAAGATTCTTCTTTCATTAATTGTACTTCTCTACCACAGTCTGGGCATTTTCCATCTACTAGTTGAGTTTCGGTAAAAAAGGTTTCACAAGGGACACAATACCAACCTTCATATTCTCCTTTGTAGATGTCTCCTTGTTCCATAAATCGGTCAAATATTTTTTGTACGATTTTTTCGTGTCTTTCCTCTGTAGTTTGGATATAATCATCGTATTCAATTCCCATTTTTGCCCACAATTCTTTTGCCATTTTTGCCATTCCATCTACGTACTCTTTTGGTGTCTGATTGGCTTCTTTGGCTTTTTGCTCAATTTTTTGTCCATGTTCATCGGTTCCTGTTAGCATATAGACGTTTTCCCCTTTTAGTTTGTGGTATTGCTTGATACTGTCTGCTAATACCGTGGTATAGGCTGTTCCTATATGAAATCTTCCACTTGGGTAATAAATGGGTGTTGTTACATAAAATTTATTTTTCACTTGTTTGTCCTCCCTGATTTTCTATTTCTTGTTAGTTTTTCCTTTTTATAGAATTATATTACCACAAGAATGCGAAAATAGCAACAAAATAGTTGCTACTTATTTTTAATTATTCATATTAAAAGTTTATATATTTTTTATGAGTAACAAATCGGGGGGACCAGCAAGATTACAGTCTGTTATGTAATTACAGACTGGCAGTCCGCTGGGAGTTACGAATAAAAAATACTATAAACTTTTTTATAAAAATCAATGGAGCATTTTATTCATCTTTTGCCGTATTGATGTGAAACAATTTAAACAATTCCACAATAACAATAGGAGCCAAAATCAAGACTACCAATTCTATGATATTCTGCGTTGGAAGCACTGGTATACTAAAAATAGTTCTCAAAGCAGGTATTGCAAGAATCACAAGCATCAAAGCTGCTGACGCAATGATTGCCCCAATCAATTTCGTATTATTCAACACTTTTGTTTTAAACACAGAATTTTTATTATCTCTTACATTAAATACGTGAGCTAATTCTGATAAAGCAAGAGTCACAAATGCCATCGTTTGACCCACTTCTATTTTAGACTCGTCCAAAGTCAATCCATCAATTGGCGTTGTCGTTGTAGCTAAGCCAATCATAAAGGCTACCAATGTTAAAATTCCAATCATTGCTCCTTGATAAACCACGCGCCAAGTCATTCCTTTGGTAAATACGCCTTTTCCTGGTTTGGCTGGTTTTCGTTTCATAATATCTGAATTGGCTGGGTCAAAGGCTAACGCTAAAGCTGGAAGCGAATCGGTTACTAGGTTAATCCATAAAATGTGAATTGGTAATAAAATTTCTAAACGAGAAATTTCGGTAATGCCAAACCAATTAGCAAATAGTGGTGTACACAAGGTTGCTAAAAATAGTACCACGATTTCTCCAACATTGCTAGATAATAAGAATTGGATTACTTTTAGAATATTATCGTAAATTCTTCTTCCTTCTTCTACTGCTGAAACAATGGTTGCGAAATTGTCATCTGTTAAAATGACATCTGCTGCTTCTTTTGCTACATCGGTTCCTACCCTTCCCATCGCACAGCCAATATCTGATGTTTTCAATGCTGGGCTATCATTAACTCCGTCACCAGTCATAGCAACGATTTCTCCGTTTTTTTGCCAAGCTTTTACAATTCTTACTTTATGTTCTGGTGATACTCTAGCATAAACAGAAAATTGTCTTACTTTCTTTTCTAATTCTTCATCTGACATTTTTTCAAGTTCTAGCCCTGTAATAGCTTCTTCCTCTTTTTCTAAAATGCCCAATTTTTTCGCAATCGCTGTTGCTGTAATTTTGTGGTCTCCTGTAATCATTACGGTTTTAATGCCTGCTGTTTTACATTTTTCTACTGCTACTTTGGCTTCTTCTCTTGGTGGGTCAATCATTCCTACCATACCAACGAAGATTAAATCCTTTTCCATGTTCTCCATTTCTTCATCCGTTGGCTTATGGTCAATTTCTTTATAGGCACAAGCTAACACTCTTAAAGCTTCCTTTGCCATTCCTTCGTTATGTTCTCGAATGGTAACAGCATAATTTTCTAAGTCTTGTTTCTCTTCCCCATTTAGCAAATAAGAATGACATCTTTTTAATAATTCGTCCACTCCACCTTTGGTATAAACGATATATTTTCCATTTTGTTCATTAACTGTTGTCATTAATTTTCTATCTGAATCAAATGGAATTTCGTTTAAACGAGGGGTTCTGTCATAAATACTAGGGTCAAAATCTAATTTGAATGCCATGTCTACTAATGCCGTTTCTGTTGGGTCTCCTGTTAAGGTACCATCTTTTGCTATTTTGGTATCATTACATAACATATTGGCATACACTAATTTTTTGATATCTTCATTGATGTCTTTTATTTCTTCCAAGTCGTTTGTTTGATTATTGATAAATATTTTTTCTACTGTCATTTTGTTTTGGGTTAGCGTTCCTGTTTTATCGGAACAAATTACAGTAGCACTTCCTAGTGTTTCAACCGCTGGCAATCTTTTTACAATGGCATTTTTCTTGACCATCTTTTGCACACCAATTGCCAAAACAATGGTAGATACGGCAACTAGTCCTTCTGGAATAGCTGCAACTGCAAGGCTAACTGCTGTCATAAACATATGAATTGGTTCTTTTCCTTGGATTAATCCTATGAAAAAGATAAATACACAAATGGCTAATGCCGCAATTCCTAAGGTTTTTCCTAACTTATTTAGTTTTTGTTGTAATGGTGTTTCTTGTTTTTCGGTATTGTTTATCATTCCTGCAATTTTTCCTACTTCAGTTGTCATACCAGTTTCTACTACGATTCCTTTTCCTCTACCATAAGTCACTAAACTAGAAGAAAATAGCATATTCACTCTATCACCAATTCCGATTTCTTCTCCATCAATTTTTTCAGTGCTTTTTTCGACTGGCACAGATTCTCCTGTTAAAGAAGCTTCTTGTGATTTTAGATTGACTGCTTCGATAATTCTTAAGTCAGCTGGGATATAATCTCCTGTATCTAGTACAACAATATCTCCTGGTACGAGTTCTTTGGCAGGAATTACGATAATTTCTCCATTTCTGATTACTTTAGATGCATGGTCAGTTAGTTTTTGTAATGCCTCTAATGATTTTTCAGCTTTGGATTCTTGGCTGACTCCAATGATAGCATTTACTACCACTACAATTAAAATGATGATAGTATCTGTAATTCCTTCTCCTTCTGCAATACCAACAGCACCTGATACAATGGCTGCTATGATTAAGACAATAATAGAAAAATCTTTAAATTGGTCAGCAAATCTTTGTAATAAAGTTTTCTTTTTGGCTGCTTTTAATTGATTCAGTCCATATTTTTCTTGCCTTTTTTCGACTTCTTCTTTGCTTAATCCTTTTTCTTGATTGGTTTGTAGTTCTGCTTCTACTTCTTTGATTTCTTGGTTGAACCATTTGTTCTTTTCCAACTTGAACCATCTCCTTTTTTTATATTGTAAGAAAAATCGACTGAAAGGAAGATTTTTCTTACAATATAATTATGCGAAGGTTAGATTTTCTTGCGATTACATCGCTTAGAAAATCTTAACTCCGTTTTTTAATAGTTTTTACATTTTTATAACATTTATGTTTTAATTTTAATTTATTTTTCAGTTTATTCTATCAGCATTCATAACAAAAGACTTTTAAAAGGAAAGCTTTTCGTATTCCTTTTAAAAGTCTCGCTTACTATATTCAATAGCTTACTAACCAGATATATCTACTATATCGCGACTGTTGATTAGTAATATAAAGCTACTCCCTTTTAAATCTTCTATTCATCAATTCCAAAAATACAATGATTGTATAAAAACCTTTCTATTTGTTCACTTTGGTTAGTATCATAATATTGAGTTAATAATTGACTAAATTCTTTTAAATGTTTATCTTGTACCATTAAAATACCTTTTCCATTTTGAATTAAAATTTTATTAGCACTTATCAAACTCGTTCGTTTATTTCCATCCCAAAACAATTGATTTCTCATACCATAAAGCATATATTTAATAGCTCTGGTTGTAACATTTTCTATTGCTAGAATCTCATTTAGTTTTGTTTTTACCTCGTCTTCTTTTGGTATATCTGGTACATATTCTGTTCCTGATATTAATACTTTTCCTGTTCGTAAGCTTCCCCATTGCAAAGATTCATTTCTTGCTACGAATTCATTTATTTGGCATATATATTCTAAACTAAATTCTTCTTCTATGGTTGCTATCACGTATTTCCAAGCATCTCTTAAATTCAAAATACATTGTATATCATCTAATTTTAAGTTTGGTACATTGACTCCATTTAAAATGGTTTCTGTTTCAGGAAATGTGACATCACATCCTTCTATTCTAGCATTGCTGTATATGTTATTTACTAACATTTTTTTAGCTAAAAATATATTTTCTTGCTGCGTTAATTGATATTTGTCTTGCATTTTTTCACCTGACTTTCAACTTCTTTTGGAAGTTTTGGTGACCCCTACGGGAATCGAACCCATGATTCCACCTTGAGAGGGTGGCGTCTTAACCGCTTGACCAAGGGGCCTTGTCAATACTTATTAGTTATATCATTTTTTTTCAGTTTCGTCAACTACTAAAAAGAAATTTTTAAACAGCTAAATCCAAAATCTCTTTCAACCTTTTAAACTGTTTTGTCAAATATAAATAACCAATTAAGCTTTCAAAAGCAGTCGCATATTTATATTCTTGTACATTAGCATTTTTAGGTAAATGATGACTTTCTGCATTTCTACCGCGTCTTACGATATTTTTTTCTTCTTCGGTCAATTTATCATGAATTTCCTCCAAAAGTCTTGCTTGGCTTTTGGCTTTTACATATTTGATTGTTTCGATGTGTAATTTGTGTGGTTTTAAATTTGTCTTATTAACCAGATTACTTCTTATATATAATTCATAAACACAATCTCCTACATATGCCCACGTTAATGGTGATAGAAGATTAATTTCTTCTTCTGGTCTATCTAAATGAATCCATTCTTCCATTTTTTATTTCCTTTTTATTTTATTTGTTTCGCATCCATAATTTAGCTTGGATTTTCTATTGTGATTTTTCCGATCATTCCATTCTTGAATTCGTCTAATAGAATTCTTGCTGTTTTTTCTTCATCTATGTTGCCTCCAGAAATGATACAACCTCTTTTTCTTCCTATGGCAAGCATAATTTCATAGATATTTTCGTTTTCTGGTTGTTCTTGTGCAAGCGTTTCTTCGATAAACTGTTCTGATATTTTATATCTTTCACATAGCTTGGTTCTGTCATTTTCTATTAAAAATTTTGTTAGATAATAAGCTATCTCTACTCTTTCTAATATATTTTCTTTGATGGTTCCTGTGAAAGCTAAGTTCAAAGCAACTTCTTCACTTTCAAATTTGGGCCACAATACCCCTGGTGTATCTAGCAATTCTATTTTGTCATTGATTCGAATCCATTGTTTTTGCTTGGTTACACCTGGTTTGTTTCCTACTCCTGCTGTTGTTCTTTTGGAAATTCGATTGATAAAAGATGATTTCCCAACATTTGGTATTCCTAATATCATCGCTCTTATTTTTCTTCCAATTCTCCCTTTGTCAGCTTGTTCTTGTAAATCTGTGTTCATAATATTTTCAATTTTTCGGATGCATTGGTCAATTCCTTTTCCTGAATTGGCCTCTATTGCTACTGCTGGTATGCCCTTCTTTTCAAAATATTGCAACCATAATTGATTTTGCTTTTCATCTGCTAAGTCACATTTATTTAATACAATTATTTTCTTTTTTCCTTTTGTGATACTTGCTATATCTGGATTTTGACTAGAAATTGGTATTCTACTATCTAGCAATTCTATTACAATATCTATTATCTTTAAATCTTCTTGTATTTGTCTTCTGGTTTTTGCCATATGTCCTGGATACCAGTTGATGTTCATCTTAGAAATCATTTCTTCACTATTATTCATTTATTTAACCTCTTTTTTCAATTTGTTTACATGCTTTAACAAATTCTTTAAAAATATTTTGCATGTTCTCTTCTTCCATAATTTCTGGATGCCATTTTAAGCCAAAACAAAATCTTTTATTTTTTAACTCTATTGCCTCTACAAAGCCATCTAAATCATGTGCCACAATATCAAAATGTTTCACATCACCATCTTTTATCATAACATTATGAATACTATTAACACCTACTTTTTTATTCTCACCCAATAATTTATATAATCTTGATGTTTCTTCAATCATAATATCATGCCTATAATCTTTATCATACACATTATGCGATTCATCTCTTTCTTTTTGAACACAATCACCTTGTGAAAATAGCATATTATTAATTCCACAACAAATTCCCAATAACGGAATATCATTTTCAATTGCATATTTGGCAACATAAATTTCATGTTCTCCCGTTTGCCAACCGCCTTGCAAAATAAATCCATTACATAAACTTAAAATATCATGGAAATTTTTCTTTTCTTTTTCAGTCATTTCTTCATTATAATTAATGTTGGTTGGCAAAACGCCAATAGCAACAGCATCATTTTTAATCATTAGTTTTCTAAAATCATCTGTTATCTTTTGTTTTGTCCACAAAGATTTCGCGTCATTAATTGGTTTTCCTATAATTCCTACTATTGTCATAGTTTTTATTTTCTCCATTCATTTAAAATTCTTCGCTGTTAAAAAATAAATCATTTACAATGTTCTATAATTATTTTTATCTGCTCTATCGTCCATTTCTCTATCAAACTGTTCATTTTTATAGAACCAATCTGTCTTTTTGTCCTTTGGATTTGCCTTTCTACTTTTATCTAATAATAGGTCAAACAACACTGCTACAGGTATTGTAATTCCTATTAATGCTATAAAGGTATTCAGATACATTCCCGCATTAGACATATTCATATCTGAATTAGCTGTTATTAATGTTGTGATTCCTGTCATTAAATTGGTTCCAAAATACATGCCATAACCTAATAAATAGATAAGAGCACCTATCATTTTCCTTTTTATAATAAGTAGCATACATGCTAATACCACAAATAATAAAATGATTTCCAATGTTTGATTCAAAGGTTCAATTCCTCCAAAATCTGCTCCTAATTCATAGGTAACAGCAACGATAATTCTAAATGCCCAAAACATTGCCATAAACATAACTAATAACCATGTCGAAAAATTTTTCATTTGTTTTTCCTCTCTTTCTTTATTTTGGGGACATGGGGACGTAGATAATGTCCCTTAATACTTAAAATTATTAACTCGATAATATTTCTTATAATAGGGACATTATCTACGTCCCCATGTCCCAATCCCTCTTTTAAAAAGAAGACAGAAAAATCCGCCTTCTTTTCTAGTTTCTTAGTCTACAAAATCAAAATCATCTTTGAACTTTTCTTTGAAAATTTCAAATACTTTATTTAATATTTCTTCATCTTCAATACTTACATAAGATTCTTCATCAGACTCTTCATCAGTATCTTCTACTTTAAGTATTACTACTTCCCCTTCTTCCTCTTCTCCTTCTTCTGTAACAGGTAATAATACCACATATTCTTCTTCGTCTAATTCTACTAAGTCTAAAAATTCAAATTTTACTTCATTTCCTTCTTCGTCATTTAATATTACTATGTTGTCTAAATCTTCTCCTTCAAAGTTTTCTTCCATTCCTTTTCTCCTTTCAAATTTTGTTTCATTATATTTTACAATTAATATAATAACCTATTTTAAATTAATTTTCAATGAATTTTCCCATTTTTTATAAAATTGATTAAAATTATTATATTGTGCATTTCTGTAATTTATAAGAAGACGAAATTGTACGTTTGTACGTTGAGTTTTCTTATGAATTGCAAAAATGTGCAAGATGATGATTTTAATTAATTTTTATTTAAATATGTCTCTAGTATATACATAGCAGATATAGTATCCACAACATCTCTTTTTTTATTCTTGTTAACCTCTAAAAAATTCATTGTCTTATGAGCTTCCACTGTTGTCAATCTTTCATCTACTGTTTCTATTTTTAATTGATTATATTTACACTTTAATTTATGGATAAATTCTTTTGTTACCTTTGCTCTTTCGGATATGGTTCCATTCATATGAAGAGGCATACCAACTACAATGGTTTCTATTTCATAAGTTGCTAAAATTTCATCTAACCTTCTTAATATAACCTTATCAGAGCCATTTCTTTGTATGGTCTCTAATCCTTGTGCTGTGATATTTAAGGCATCTGTTATCGCTATTCCCACTCTTGCTTCTCCATAATCAATTCCTAACATTCTCATCTTTATTTCTCATCTAATCCTATATAATCTTTTACCATTTTTTCTAGCAATTCATCTCTTTCAATGGCTCTTATCTTATTTCTAGCATCTTTATGGCTAGTGATATAAGTTGGGTCTCCTGATAAGATATAGCCAACAATTTGATTGATTGGATTATATCCTTTTTCCACTAAAGATTCATATACTTCTTTTAAAATCTCTCTACATTTCAGATTTTCTTCTCTTTCTACCTCAAAATGCATTGTCTTGTCAAACTCCATTGTTCCTTCCTCCTTCTTCTTTCTTATTCTTCTTTATCTTCTATTTATCGTTTATTATATTTTTATGAAATAACAATTCGTGGGGACCGACAAATTATAGACTGTTAGCAAATTTTTTCAAAAAATTTGTGTTACAGTCTGTTATGCAGTTGAGAGTTATGAATAAAAAATATAATAAACGATAAATGGATGACTATATATTCGTTATATCACTTTCTTGTACATCTGCATGGTCTAAATACTCCTCTAATTTCTTTAACACTTCCTCTAATCCAGTCCCTTTATAATAAGAAGATATCACAAAATTCAATTTAGGCATAGCAATTTCTTTACAGCCTGCTCCTTTTGGTTCTGCTCCTGACATTCTAACCTCTAAATTTAGTTCTTGTCGTTCTTCCTCTGTTAGTTCAATTTGCATATTTTCCACTTTTTCTTTTATCTCATTCAAAAAACCTGCCACGCCACTTGCTTCCACTCCAGAGAATGCAATCACAAATTTAGGTCCCATATATCTTACAAACACATAATCTTGTGATAAATTCTCCATAATATATTGACTAATTTGTGTTATTACCTTATTTCCTAATTCTCTGCAATATTTTCTATTAATCTCTTGAATATTTGTTATTTTAAACATACAAATGGTTGAAATGGTATATTGGTCAATAATTCTCTTTCCTTCTCCATATAAATATTCCTCTGAATACAAGCCAGTAAATAAATCTTTTCTTACTATCGATTCTAGTGTTTTTTGGTGTACTACTGTTTTTAAGACAGAAACGATATTTTCTTTAATAACCTCTAATACAGTAGTATCTACATTATCGAAATCATGTGGTGTTCCACTTTCCATAATCCAATAACCAATATATACATTATCAATATAAAGAGGAAAAAATATAGCTGATTTGGCTCTTCCAAATTCCATTTCTTGATAAGGCAGTCTTTCATTTTCATTATTTACTGTCACATATTTGGGCGTTGCTGATTGTACACTATCTTTAAACATATCTATATCTTGCAAAGCTTTTAAAGCATTCCAATGTTTTTTATCTACATTAGAAGCCTTTACTTGATATTCTGCGCCATCAAACACTACAATCGTTGAATATTTAATTTCATATCTTTCAATTAATATGTCATTGATTTTCTTTATTTTTTGTTCAACACTTGATGTCTCTCCTATCGCATTGATAAAATCCTGTACAACATATAAATTGGTAATCTTTTGATTCATGTTTTTAAATTTCTGTATCTTTTTATGTATGGCTACATTATATATGACTAACCCCAATACAATTAAGACTAAGATTACTACAACTACTATTATCACAATTTATCCTCCTTTTGTTGAAATGGTCTTTGGTCTGTTATAATTTAGAACTTTCTCATTTTATCTAATGTATGATTCATGTTAGAAGAAAAATTACCTCTATTATTTGCCTGTGCTGATGGTGGTTGATAGTTTCGACTATTTCTAGGTGCAGAGTTTACAATCGGATAAATCATATTACCTAGTTCTCTTAATGTTTGTACAAACATCTTAGAATAGCCTTTTAAAGAAATTTCACATTCAATAATTCCCTCTAAATATCTAATATAAGTTTCTTCTTCAAATGGAATGGATACATATTTTATCCTATCTCTATCAAACAGCTCTGTCATAAAAGACATAGCAGGGTCATTATAAAATGCCATTCCTCCAATTATCGTTTCATCTTTAATTCCTCTAATTTTTACTACTTTATTTAATACCACTCTTAATTTTGATTCATCTAAGATATTTTTTACTTTCAATTCTTTTAAAAATGCGGTAAGAGGTTGTATGGTTAAAATATCCATACTTTGTACTAAATATGTCTCTTGTGATTGTTTGAAATAGCCTAATGGTGTGTCAAAATCAGTATCAATTAATATTAAAGAATGCTTTTGTAATAATGTTTCTAGTATTTTATCAACATGCTTAATCGCATTGTTTTCATCTGGTAATGAAGTATATACCATAAGATTCTTATTCACGCCAATTCCTCTTGCAATTCCTTGTGCAAGCCCTTCAATGCTGTGTGTAGCAATTTCTCTTAATGGTTCTTCATTTTTAGTATAAATATAATAGGAATTTCTATTTTGGGTTGTATCTAATATCGCAACATTAATACCAATAGAAGACATTAACTCTGCTATATTATTCACAATAAATGAGGTTCCATTTTTACCAGTTCCTACAAAAGTTACAATTTTCTTATCTGGTGTTAATAAGTTCGATAAATCAATTTCTTCATAAGTTTCTTGTTCTTGTGAATTAACCTTATTTCCATAAGAATTTGTATCATAGGAATTAACATCATAAACATTTGTATGATAAGATGAATTAGCATTTTGGTCATAGTTATTTGGCATAATGCTAGTTGTCTGTGGACGGGATTGTGATTCCATCCTAGGTTCAAAAATCGCCTCTTCTTCCTCATCGTCATCAAAGTCTTGTAATCCTAAGCCTGGTAATACCATTTCTTCTTTGTCTTCGAAATTTTGACCTCCTAAACCTGGTAATATCATGTCATCCTCTTCATCTTCTTCATCATCAAAGCCTGGCAAAAATGCTTCTTGTTCTTGTTTCACATTTGAAATTGTTTGAGAAGATATTGGTGTCTCTTCATCATAAAATCCTGGTAAGAAATTTTCCTCTGGTTCTTGGTCTTCTACCTCTTGTACGCCTAAGCCTGGTAATACCATGTCTTCTGGCTGTTCTTGTATTTCTGGAACAGGGTCAGGATTTTTTCTTGGTCTTCCTCTCCCCCTTTTTGCTGGTTGTACTGGATTCACCGATTGTAATGAATCATTTGTTTCAGTTATGGTTGAAACAGGATTTTTTCTTGGTCTTCCTCTTCCTCTTTTTACTGGTTGTACTATCTCTTGTACAACTGGTTCTGCTGTTTGTTGCATCATTGGTTGTTCCACTGGCTCTTGCCTAACTGGTTGTTCTACTTGTTGCATGGTTGGTTGTACTACCTGTTGTGTTACTGGTTGCACTGGCTCTTGTAGCATTTCTTCTATGTCATCTAAGTCATCTAAATCATCAAGCCCTTCTATGATTGGCTCAGGTTTCGCATATTGTTGTTTAAATGCTGGTGGTTGTTCTTCCCACTCTCCTGCTTTTGGTACAGTAGGTTGCACTGGTTGTTGCGTATAAGTTTCTACACGGTTCACTGGCTTTTGTTTTGCTAATTTTTTATTTTCATTCATATTAACTGCTGATGGTATCACAACTGGTTTTGAAAGTACTCTTTCTTTATTTTGTGATTTTAATAATATCTGACTTGGTCCATCGTCTTCTTCGTTTTTCGCTTTTCGCAAACTATCTGAAACAGTATTATTAAAAGACATTATTTTTTGATACTTTGGTGATTTTTCTTCTAATACAGCACGTACATTCAATGGTAAAAACTTAGCTATAATTCTTAACTGTACATCGTTATATTGTGCTGCTATGTTATTAAAGCTTTCGATATATCTATCTTCATTTTTTCCTAGCCTTTTATAATGAGCAACAATGTTTTGAATTTCCATCTCACTAACATCGTTTTCATTTTCTGCTTGATAGCTTACATCTTCTGTATCTATTTTATAATAAGCTTTTGCCTCTTTTTTGGTACGTGGCTTATTGATTAATCTACAAACCTCATCTACACTTCTATCATTTCCTATAACAGCATCATAAATTCCAATCCCAAATAATTTTACTAACATTGGCTCTGATTTCGTTCTTCTATCAGAGCAAATTAAAATAATAGGTGTGTCATTTCCCTTTACGTTGGAAGCTTCATCACTAATATTGTCTAATTTTTCAAAAATAAATTTATCAATTTGTTCATATTGTGTATTGGTAAAAGCTTCTAAATCTTCACTTATAACAATCCTATCATAAGTTTTATCTTTTTGTAATTCTTTTAATATTGCATTAAAGTAATATACATTTTTATAAGAAATAATTTGTTTATATTCTTTTTGATATTTCTTTACAATGGATTCTGATATTTCTTCATTACTTACAGCAAATAAGACTTTCATTTGTTACCCCCTTCCAAATTTTACAAACACTGCAAAAGCAAGTGGTAAAACTTGGCATATAATTAAAAGTGTGACACATGTTACGATAAATGCCATACCCCTTTCCAATGTGTCTAGCTTTCTAATACCAATCACATATTGATGAATTGCTCCAACAGCAATTCCTAAAAAGCATATTGGTATACTATAAATTCGAACTATATTTAAGATATAAGCAACCGTTCCATATGTGTCGGAACCATATTTTGCCTTGTAATCCTCTAAGGATTTCGCTGTTTTTTCTTTCATCTGTATAATTTTACTTTCTGTTTCGTCATCAATTGCTTTGTCTTCTGCATAAGTTTTATTGGCTATAAAAAACACTCCTATCATCAATATTATAATAGTTATGATAATAATTGCTTTTTTCATGATTTCTGCCCCTTTCTTGAGTCTTCATTATTGGCAAATTTTCCCTTATATTCAAACTTACTCCTATATCATACAATAAATCGTAAAAAATAGCAAGAATTTTTTACAATTTATTGTATAAATATTTCATATGATTATA
>CAOKPI010000012.1 GCA_948470605.1 uncultured Clostridium sp.
TACATAGTAATTTCTCTATCAAATTTCGACATTACACACTTTATTTTACATACCCCAATCTGGTATTGTAGGCTTCATGCTCTGCTCTATTTCTTTCTAACTCTCTTAATATTTCATTTTGTACTTTCATCGAACCAGTTATCAATTCTTTTAATTCATTATCTTGGATCTTTTCCTTTTGATAATGTACTTAATATTTGTCCATCTTTTAGATATAATAATGCAATTTTATCAATTTCTTTCATCAGTTATCCTCCAATTCATTTTTAATATAATTTAGCATTTCGTTATAATCTTTAAATTGATATTGTGATAGTTTGTTAATTTCTTCTCTGTTACAGTCTGAATATTTATCATATATTACTGCTACTTCTATATCTGCATTATTGGCTGCTTCTACTCCTATAAGTGAATCTTCTATTATTAAACATTCTTCTTTATCTACATTTAATTCTTTTAATATCTTATAATGTATTTCTGGATTTGGTTTTAATTCCTTAACTGCACCCTTTGAATATACTAATGAAAATATATCTTCAATATTTGCTTTATTTATTATGTTTTGATTATCTTTCTTATAGTTTTCTATTGTATGGTCGTTTGTTGTACTTGCAATAACTAATATAAATCCTTTTTCTTTTAAATATTTTAATACTTTTTCAGCATTTGGTTTATAATCAATTACAGTCCTTAAATAATTATCAGCTATTTGATATCTTACTTTTTTTATTTCTTCTTTAGACATTTTAGAATTATACTTTTCCTTTAAAAATCCACAATACTCTAAATAAGCATCTTCACTTTTGCTATATTCTTTTAATTTTTCATCTCTTTGCTTTCCTATATCTATATCGTCAATTTTCCCATTACCTATTGTTTTTATTAGTTCTTTATCTATTTCGTTCCATATTCCTATTGAATCAATTAATGTTCCATCCATATCAAATATAATTACTTTTTTATCTTTTAACATACTTTTCCTCCTCGTATAATCCAATATTATTGTTTAGTAATTTTTTATATTCCTTACTTCTATACTAGGAATTGTTATTTCATGTGGTAAATCAAATACAAATTTTACAGTATTAGCAACATGTTCTGGTGTTAATCCTGTATTCATTACATTTTCTGGTAGTTCATTATTTGCTCTTTTATAAAATTCTGTTTGTATTAGTCCAGGACATACATCTGTTATTTTAATATTATTTTGTGCTAAGTCATTTTGAATTGCTTTTCTAAATGCACTTGACCCAGTTTTTGATGCATTATATATTGGAAATGGTGGTTCACACATTACCCCACTTTGAGAATTAATATTAATTATTTGTCCATAGCCTTGTTTCTTCATTATAGGAAATATACTTTTTATCATTGCAATTGTTCCAAATACATTGGTATCAATAACTTTTTTTATTCTACTTAATTCATTCATCTCTTTGTAAATTGGTTCTTCTGTCTTTGACATATCTCCTGAAATCCACATTCCTGCACAATTTATTAAACAATCAACTTTTTTGTAATTCATTTTTATATCATCAATTATCTTAATTATTTGTTTATCATCTGCAACATCACAAACATAATATTTTGATTTTGTTTTCTCTGAAACTTGTTTTAAATTATTTTCATCAATATCAATTAATATCATATTTTCTTCTTTTAATACATTTGCTATCGCTTTTCCAACACCGTTAGCTGCACCAGTAATAATAACATTTTTCATAACTTTATATTCCTCTCATATTTTTTATATCTAATCTTTTATAGCTTCTTTTATTAACTCTCTTAAATATGGTCTTTTAGGATTACTCATTCTGTCTAGTTTCTCTACTGCATTTTCTTTATTAAGAAAAACTAATCTATTAAACTCTAGTTCTAATTTATTATTTATTAAATATTCTTTATATTCTTCAAAATGTTTTTCTAGTTCTTCTTTAGATTGATTTATTTTTGCTAATGCTATAAATCCATAAGCATTTCTTGTATTGCTAGGATATTCTATGTATTTTAACTTATAATCTATATTATCTAAATCCATATTTATCTCTTCTTTTAACTCTCTTTTTATATTCAAATTAATATTTATAATTCCATCTTTAATATCAGCAATGTCTATTCCACCTCCTGGTATTTGTAAGCATTGTGGTATAGAAGTTGTCTTATTCATTTCTCCTATTACAAAATAATTATCTTTTGTCAGTAATAAAATGCCTCCCCATGGCGAACAACATCTATATTTATTTTCTTGGATTCCAATCCTTTCATCATATAAATAGTGAGCATAATTAGATTTTACAACTAACATTTCAATTCTATCTTGTGTTTCGTTTACTGTTTCTACTACATAATCTTGTCCATTATACAAATTAGGTTTTTCCTTTATTGCATTGTTCCAAAATTCTTTTATATTTTCTTTAAGTTCAATTGGTAAATTAATTTCTCTATCTTCAAATCTTAGTATAACAGTTTTATCTATTTTTATAATCTCACTCATCATTAACTCCTTTTAAAATCATTCCTTCTCCTAGATTAGCTTCTTTCCTAGTTATAAATCCAAACTTTTTATAAAAATTTTCTTTTCCTTTTGCTGCTCCTAAATAAGCTCTTATATTTGGATTTATTTTTTCAATTCATTAATTTTTTCTAAAATGTTCTTCATTATGTTTGTTCCTACTTCTTTATTCTGATATTCTGGTATAACCATAATATCTTGTATGTATAAAAAGATTGTTTTATATCCTATTATTTTATCGTTTTCATAAGCACAAATTGAATATATTGAATTGCTTAATGCAATTTCTACTATATCATCTTCTCTAGTTCCCCATCCTACTGCATTTGTTAGATAATTATATTCTATTGTTGTTGGTACTTTTTCTTTATATTCTATCATCTTGTTACCTCCAATAGTTCTATTCTATTTCTTTTAAGAGTTTGTCTAAAAAAATTGCTACACCATCTTCATCATTAGATAAAGTAATCTCATCTGCCTTTTCTTTAATAATATTAATGGCATTCTCCATAGCCACCTTATATCCTACTTGTTCAAACATTGATAAATCATTATTATCATCACCAATCGCAATAGTTTCTCCAAAAATATTACTACATTACTTAATTCTTCTCCTATTTCTTTGCTTTGTTGATTAAATCTTTCGTCCATCTCTTTACGTATTTCTGTTTTTGTCTCTTTTAGTTTCACTACATCTTAATCTAAAAGTTTATTATATTTTTTATGAAGTAACAATTCGTGGGGACCAACAAGCTTACAGTCTGTTATGCAATTACAGACTGTGTGATGTTGGGAGTTACAAATAAAAAATATAATAAACTTTTAAATTAATAAGGTGAATGGTAACTATTTATTCAATGTTTATTTTCTTATCAATAATATATTCTGGTCTTTGCCTTGTCTCATCATAAATTCTTGCTATATACTCAGAAATAATCCAAATAGATACCAACTGTACCCCACTAAACAACGTAATCGCAACCATAATAGACGTCCAACCTGGTGTTAAATGATTTAACTGAAAAACATAAGAAACCAAAGAATAAATCAAAATCGCAATGGATAGAATAATCGTTACACATCCTAAGCCTCCTACTATCTTTAATGGTTTGGTAGAAAAACTAATAATGCCATCGGAAGCTAGTTTCCACATTTTTTGAAAAGGATATTTTGTCTTTCCAGCTTTTCTCTCTTCCCTCTCATAAAAATAAGCCTTTTGTTGAAATCCTACCCAGCTAAAAAGCCCCCTTAAAAACTTATTATGTTCTGGCATGGTATTAATCACATCAATTACTTTTTTATCCACTAATCTAAAATCCCCTGTATCTTTTGGAATCTCTACATCTGACAATGCATTTAGTGTACGATAAAACATCTTAGCTGTTAATAATTTAAAAGCTGATTCCCCTTTTCTTGACCTTCTTTGTCCATATATTACCTCATTTCCTTCCTCCCACAAAGCTACCATTTCTGGTAATAACTCTGGAGGGTCTTGCAAATCGGCATCCATAATAATCACAGCATCCCCTATTACATATTGAATTCCTGCTGTTACCGCTGCTTGATGGCCAAAATTTCTAGATAAAGATAAAATCTTCACTTTTTGATTCTCTTTTGCTATCTCTTCTAATAGGCTCAATGTCTTATCTCTCGAACCATCATCCACAAATAGCATTTCATAATCATATTGTTTTAAATCTTCCATCACTTTTTGGATTCTCAAATAAGAGGTCTTTGCGACCTCTTCTTCATTGTACATAGGGATAACGACTGATATTTTTTTCATGTTATCACTCCTTGTTTTACTTTTATGCTTTATAATATAATTCACCTAATGGTTTCTCTTCATTAATTCTTTTGATTGCCTCTGCAAATAATGGAGCAATCGATAATACAGTTATATTATCAATTCTTTTTTCTTCTAGTACAGGAACTGTGTTGGTTACTACCATTTCCTTGATTCCTGAATTCTTAATTCTTTCAATCGCTGGTCCTGATAAAACACCATGAGTACCACCTGCATAAATCGCTTTTGCACCAAATTGTTGTAATACCTTTACCGTTTCCATCATGGAGCCAGCTGTCGCTATTTCATCATCAAAGATAATCGCATTTTTATTTGTTACATCTCCAATAATGGTTCCTGCAATCGCTCTATCATCATTGGCATCTCTTCTTTTATCCACTAAAGCAATAGGACAATTGAAAAATTCAGAATATTTATAGGCTTTTTTTGAACTTCCTGCATCCGTTGCTACAATTACCATATCTTCTAAGTTTTTCTCTTTAAAATAATCCTCTAATAGATACTCTGCTGTTAGTCTATCACAATTCACATTAAAATATGCTTGTATGGCTGGATTATGTAAATCACATGTAATAACTCTTGTTGCACCAGCAGCTTCTAAAATTTGTGCCATTAATTTAGCCGTTACTGGCACACGTGGCTGGTCTTTTTTATCTGATCTAGAGTATGGAAAATAAGGTAATACTACATTAATATTTTTAGCAGATGCTCTTTTGATAGCATCAATCGTTATTAGCAATTCCATAATTCTTTCATTGACTGGCGGTTTTGTTGTCTGAACAATGTACACATCTTTTTGTCTTACTGTTTCTAAAATTTGTACAAAATTATTGTCATTTGAAAACTTTTGATGATGAATTTTTCCCATTTCTAATCCTAATTCATCACATATCTCTTGTGTAAATTCTTCTGCCGTTGGACAAGCAAATATTTTAATATTATTCATTTTTATCGTTTCCTTTCTATTAAAATTCTTCTTTATCATACCATAAACTACAAAAAAAGTGAACTTTTTTTACATTTTTTCTTAAATTTTTTGTATCCTATTCACAACTACCTAAAAATATAATAAATTTAATAATAACAATATTTAATTTTGCATATTCAATAACACATCTTGTAAAATCTCTTGTTTCGACAAAATACCTTTCTCATTAGTAGTTACTTCCAAAATCGTTACATTCCCTTCTTGATAAACATCTATTGCTTGATAAGGTTCCATTTTTTCAAAAGGATATTCCACAATCTCCCCTGAAAAATCATCTCTTGTATAAGAAACTCCTGAGACATCAACAATATATAATTGGTTAGCATGCATCGCTTCCTTCAATTTCTTTGCTTCTTCTTTTTCGTTCTCCTCTGACATATACAAATATCCTTGTTCATTAATTGTATAACCATTCATGCCATTATCTTTTAACAGATTTAAAAAAGCTTCTCTGGATTGTTTCGCAATCCAGATTCCCTCTTGTGTTGGTTTGTTCTTCAATAAATCTTGTATTTCATTTTCAGAAGGTTGTCCATTCTTCAAAATTCCTGCTAATACCGTTTGAAATTGAATACTAGGCTTAATTTGTAAAATTTGTCTTCCATCATATTCTTTTTGAATTTGATACATATCAGTATCTGCCGTAGCATTGATTTCTTCTTTTATTTCATTAATAGTTTCTTCATCATAAATATCTACTTCATTTGTTGTATTATTTTCGTTTTCCTTATCTTTCTGAAAACTCAAATTAACTAGTATAGCAACTATTCCTATTATCATAACTGCTACTAGGATACACACTATATATTTCTTTTTCATTTCATTAATTCTCCCTTAACATTTGCATAGTTGCATTGATATATTTTTGTGCATAATTTCTACCTACTGTTTGGCTATGATTACTTACTTGTGGCAATTCTACTAATACAGACCTTCCGTTTCGCAAAGTTCTAGCCCAATTAACTAAATAACCAGAACCATAAGAATTAATATGGGTCGGTAATCCAAATTGATTTCTATAATACGAACCCAATCCATTATCTCCTATTGTTTCATTTAACCAGCCATGTGTATCAACCGTGATTGTCTTGGTACTTCCTTGGTGACTTAACATAAAGTTTCTTAAGTCAATTGCTTCATAGGCTTGGAAAGGAGCCGTACCATTATAATTTCTGGCACTTTTTTCTCTTTTATAGCCCACTGACCAGTTTCGATTTAAGTCAACTCCTTGTGTAGCAGGTGCTGCACTAAATAGCGATGTTCTTCCTGGTCCATTATTTGTATGTCCATAAGCTTGTCCATCTGGATTTAAATTTGGAAAAATATAAATCGTCCAATTTCTAGTAATTGATTCATCTATATGATGATCCAAATATTTTTTAAATTCTTCTGCTATATAAGTCAATTCTGCTCCATCATGGTTATAGGAATCTTCAAAGCCATGAATCGAAAAAGTAGCAAATAAAACTTTTGAACCTTTTCCATATTTATAATATTTTAGTTTCGAACCTCTTCTGTCTCCTTTTACTGCTAAACCACTTCTTCCGTAACTTCCCGCTTCATAGAACTTTCGAATGCCTTTTACAAATCTAAATTTTTGGGCATTACTATTATTACCTGTATAAATTTGAATATTTTGACCATTTCTAACCAATGCTGATGAAACATCTAATGTTTTTCCTGTTGCTTTCGAAATAATATGATAATATCCATTTCCTGCTTCTTTTATTTGCCATTGTTGATTACTAGCACCTGTATAGTTTGCTTGGCATACATTATTTGATGTAGCTGTTAATGCTTTATTAGAATGTTTAGCTAAGATTTTATAAGTATCGGTAGAAAGAGCTGTTAATACAAATTTTTGTTGATTCACATTATCTGCTGTCCATAATTGTACATTGGCATTATTAGCTTGAGAACCACCAGAAACATCTACTACCATATTAGGATTTAATTTTGTCTCTATTTCATAAGTACTATTATCTATGATATTAATTGGTGTTAATTTGAATTTTTGTGCATTTGTCCCATTCTTATAATATAACTGAATGTTAGTTCCATTACGAGAAGTATATCCAGACGCAACATCCAAACACAAACCATTTGCCTTTGAAATAATATGATAGTAACCATCTCCACAGTCTTCTAGAAACCAATACTGTGCATCTGTTCCATTAGAAGCATATTGATTTATATTGGCTCCAAAATTGATACTACCTCCTTGTACATCTAAAACTCTGGCAGAATGTACGGCTGTTATTCTATAATAATTGGTATTTTTAATTCTCGTGATACGGAATTTTTGTTGTTGTACTTTTGTATTTTCCCAAATTTGTACATTGGCTCCATTATTGTAATTACCGCCTGAAACATCTACCACTCGATTCGTTTTTAAACTAATTTGATAAATGCCATCACTAATCTGTTTTACATTTTTCGTTGGCGTTTCATTGATTAGAATAAATTGCTGACTTTTTAAGTCTGTTTCTGTATTTAATTTTAGCACTTGTCCATTGTTTACACTAGCACTTCCTAAATCGATATAAAGATTTCCACATTTTGAAATAATGGCATATACACTCTCGGAATACTTTTTCAAAATCCATTTTTGGGTATCTAAATTTCCATCGTTTTGTTGACTTATTATATTTCCCACTTTTGGATTTTTGCTTTCTACCGTTAAAACCTTGTTAGAAGATTTTGCTTTTATCTTATAATAACCGTCTCCTACATATTGTATTTCAAATTTTTGTTGTATTGCTTTCGTATTACTTCCCATTTGAAGTTTATTACTATTTGCCATATAAAAAGCTTTTGCATTATCTGCTGTGCTTACCATTCGATACGTTCCATTTTCTGCTGATTGTGTTCCCTTTTCTGTTGAACAAGCTTGGAAAGTAAATTTTTGAGCATTGGAACCATTATAGGAATAAGTTTGTACACTGGCTCCGACTGACTTGCTTCCACCAGCAATATCTAAAGCTAATCCATTGCATTTTGATATAATAGAATAGGTATTATCAGCATTCTTTTGAATTACCCATTTTTGAGCAGCTGTATTGTTGCTATTATATTGTTGTATTGGGGTTCCATTTTTTCCACTTGCTCCTGGCACATCCATTGCTTTTTTCGTATGTAAAACTTTTATGGTATAAGTTCCATCTTGATTATAAGTAATTTGAAATTTTTCATTGGCTCTATTATTAAGGGTTGCCGTCTTAAAAGTAGCATTGTTGTTAGTAGCACTATTTGGTATTCCCAAAACACGATTACTAGCTACTTCTGAGTAAATATAATAAGTACCATTTTCTATTGTTTTTTGACCCTTTATTTCTCGTACTTTTGAAAACTTAAATTTCTGTGCCTTTGTTTTATTTCCTGTATATACTTGTAGGTTCGCTCCATTTTTGTTGCTACCACTTGCAATATCTAAATATAAGCCATTACATTTTGACACAATATAATAATAGCCATTTCCACAAGACTCTAAATACCATTTTTGTGCATTCGTACCATTGGATTGATATTGGTCTACATTCGTACCATTTTTTCTTCCTGCTCCCACAACATCTAATACTTTATTCGAATGTAAAGCCGTAAAAGTATAAGTTCCATCTTGATTTAATTTTACTTTAAATTTTTGGCTATTTTTATTTTCTTTTTCATAAATGTTTACATTGGCACCATTATTTTTACTATCACTTTGCACATTGATAACTTTTGTGTTGCTGACACCTGTGAATATTTCGTAAGTTCCTTCTTTTACTTCTGTCGTTCTCATATTCGCGAAAACTTTATGATTACCATTTAGAAATATTACAAAACCTAATATCAAACTAATTGTAATAAATACTTTTTTCATCTCATACCCTCCTTTAGATATTATAAACAAAAACAGTAAAAAATAAATAAACTTTTACTGTTTTTTGTTAAATGCAAAAAATTTACTAATAAAAAAATTTAAAACAATTACGATAATAGTAATAAAAGCTTTACTAATCATTTCTGGGATTGGAGTTTGAAATAATACAAATCCTCCTAAAAATTCAACTATCATCGTAAAGGCTCTTCCTAACATAAATTTAAAAAATTCTTGTAATTTTTCCTTTATGCCACTAGCTTCCGAATGGAATACTAAATCTTTATTGGTAAGATAAGCCACCAATACCGCCAATAGAATGG
This sequence comes from uncultured Clostridium sp., assembly GCA_948470605.1. Taxonomy (GTDB): domain Bacteria; phylum Bacillota; class Clostridia; order TANB77; family CAG-508; genus CAG-269. The sequence continues at coordinate 9,490 of CAOKPI010000012.1, forward strand.
CAATTAAGTTTGCTATATTTTCATTCCATTTCCATAAGTCATTCAATACATAAAAAGAACCTAAGTTGATAATGGTAGTAAGTAAACCAAATATGATATATAACATCACTTCTTTGGTTAATATTTTTTTTGCTATTTTCTTTATCTTTTCCACTTTCATCTTCCTTTTTATTATTTACTAAATTTCCTAATTCATTTTTTAGCGTCAAAGTTTATTATATTTTTTGTGAAATAACAATTCGTGGGGACCAACGAACTTACATTCTGTTATGCAATTACAGACTGGCAGATAGTTGGGAGTTACAAATAAAAAATATAATAAACTTTGACGCTAAAAAATCAACAAAGCTAAATAATAACTTTTATTTTAACCAATCTGGATTTTCTAAATACCAATCAATCGTCTTCACAATACCATCTTCAAACTTTGTCTTTGGATACCAACCCAATTCATTTTTTATCTTAGTTGGGTCAATCGCATAACGATAATCGTGACCTTTTCGATCCGTAACATGTTCGATTAAATCCTCTGATTTTCCTAGTCTTTGTAAAATTAATTTAACGATTTCAATATTTCTCTTTTCATTGTGACCACCAATATTATATCTTTCCCCTGCTACACCTTTATGGAATACTAAATCAATGGCTTCACAATGGTCTTCTACATATAGCCAATCTCTAATATTTAAACCTTCTCCATACACTGGTAATTTTTCATCTTTTAAAGCTAGTTTAATCATATGTGGTATTAATTTTTCATTATGTTGGTATGGTCCATAATTATTAGAACAATTTGTTACATTAACATTCATTTTATAAGTTTCCTTATAGGCTAAAGCAATTAAATCAGAACTTGCTTTAGAAGAAGAATAGGGACTACTTGGTTGGATTGGCGAGGTTTCTGTAAAATATCCTTCTTCTCCTAGTGAACCATAAACTTCATCGGTAGAAATATGGACAAATTTATTGTCACTTCCTTCTCCCCATTTTTGTTTGGCTGTCTCTAATAAGGTATGGGTTCCAATGACATTGGTTTGCGTAAATACAAATGGATTTTTAATACTATTATCCACATGTGATTCTGCTGCAAAATGAATGACTCCATTGATATCATACTGGTCAAATATTTCCTTCATTTTTTCAAAATCGCAAATATCTGCTTGTACAAAAGTTATTTTGTCCTCTACTTTCTTTAAATTATCCATATTTCCTGCATATGTTAATTTGTCTAGTACAACTACCTTGTAATCTGGATGTTTGTTGACAAAGTATTCGGCAAAGTTTGCTCCTATAAATCCTGCCGCTCCTGTTACTAATACATTTTTACTCATTTTCATCTTCCTTTCTTTCTACACTTTTATTAATATAATTCATCGCAATCTTTGCAATTTCATTCATTTTTTCTTTGGTATAGGGTTCTTGACAATTTAGTCTTTCCACAAATTTATGAATATAATTATTTTGCTTTATAATTCTAAAACTTTCCTTAAAGTTTAGTGTGTAAATATGGGCAATAATAGCAACCATAATATCCATATCGGTTTTTGCCTCAGCATATACCAAAGGTTTCTCTTTTTTAAAATCTTCAAAAAATTTAGGACTTAAAATTTCTTTTGAAATATCCTCACATCCCAAATGTCCAAACTCTTCTACTTTTTTGCCTTCTAACACAGCTCTAAATATATCAATATTATCGGCATCTCGAATGATTTGACAATATAACATTTCTTCTTCTGACAAGCCTTTTTCTATTTCAAACTTATTATGATTATTAATAGCCTTATATAAAATGGCATCTTTGGTATCATCTTGTATAAAATTTCTAATTAATTTATCTCCAAATAATACCTCTACCCCTTTTTGTCCATGGTCAATACTGATTTTATCCGAATAGGTATGATATAGTCTAACTTGTTCAAATCTTCCAATATCATGTAATAGACCTATTAACTCTGCTAAATCTTGTTCTTTTTCTGACATGTTAAGTGACTTAGCAATTTTTCTAGCATTTTCCGCAACCTGATACATATGAATTATTTTAATATGTATTTTAGGTTCATTGACATCATAGTTGGAAATATAATCTTTAAATGCTGTTTTCGCCTTTAGTAAGTCTAACATTCAAAATTCACCTACCAATTTTTATTATTTTTTGGTCTAAAATTTTTAAAAGAATCGTTATATTGCTATATTTTTCTAATGATTACAGTTGCTTCGCAACTGCATAAGTAATCTGTAAAGTCATTTCATTCTTAACAGCTTACTTAAACAAATCTGTGTCTTTTAATTCCTTCAAAGAAGGCCATTTGGCATCTTTTTCAGAAGTCAATAAATCAGATTCTTTCATATCTCCTAAAGGCCACTCAATTCCTACCTCTGGGTCATTCCAAGCTAGTCCACCTTCTGCTTTTTGATTATAAATATCATCACATTTGTACGTAAATTCTGCTTCCTCTGATAATACCAAAAATCCATGTGCAAATCCTCTTGGTATCATAAACATTTTTTTATTTTCTTCTGAAAGGATAACGCCTTCCCATTTTCCATATGTTTTGCTTCCTTGTCTTAAATCTACTGCTACATCAAAAACTTCACCTTTGATAACTCTTACCAACTTGGCTTGTGTATTCTCTTTTTGGAAATGCAAACCTCTTAAAACACCTTTTCTCGATTTGGATTGATTATCTTGTACAAAGTCATAATGTAAGCCAATTTCTTCAAATTCTGCTTTACTATAAGTTTCCATGAAATATCCTCTGTTGTCGCCAAAAACTTGTGGCTCTATGACATATACCCCATCAATTGAAGTTTCTATTTTTTTGAATTTTCCCATTGTCTTCTCCCTTCCTAACTATATATTGTTATTTTTGATTCCTTCGCTTTCTGCTAAATCTTTTAAATATTTTCCATAGGCTGTTTTCATATATTTATCTGCTAAGTTTGATAATTGCTCTGCTGTAATCCAACCTTTTTGGTAAGCAATTTCTTCTGGACAACATACTTGCATTCCTTGTCTTTTTTCAATGGTTTGCACAAAACTTGCTGTTTCCAATAAAGCATCATGTGTTCCTGTGTCAAACCAAGTCATACCTCTTCCAAAAGTTTCTACATATAATTGATTTCTTTTCATGTATTCTTCATTGATAGAGGTGATTTCTAGCTCTCCTCTAGCAGAAGGTTGAATGCTTTTTGCAATCTCTACTACATCATTGGTATAAAAATATAATCCAGGTACTGCATAATTTGATTTTGGATTTTCTGGTTTTTCCTCAATGGAAATGGCTTTCCCTTTTTCATCTATTTCAACAACACCATAGGCTCTTGGGTCTTTTACTTGATAACCAAATATGGTAGATTCATTTTCTCTTGTGCTTGCATTTCTTAGCATTTCTGATAAATGAGAACCATAAAACATATTATCTCCTAAAATCATAGCCACATTATCTTGTCCTATGAATTCTTCTCCAATGATAAAGGCTTCTGCTAGTCCATTTGGTTTTTCTTGTATCTTGTAAGCAAAGTGCATCCCCCATTTAGAACCATCTCCTAATAATTCTTGAAAGGTTACTATATCTCTTGGTGTAGATATAATCAAAATTTCTCGTATACCAGCTTCCATTAAAACAGAAATTGGATAATAAATCATTGGTTTATCATAAACTGGCATAATTTGTTTGGATATAGCATGGGTTAATGGATATAATCTGGTTCCACTTCCTCCTGCTAAAATAATTCCTTTTCTATTCTTCATCTTTTATCTCTTCCTTTCTCTTATTTTAGTTTGCCTTCTGCTTTCAAATATCGTTTCAAAGCCTCTTCCCACTCTGGCACAGTAATGCCTTGTGCCAACAATTTATCTTTGGATAATTGTGAATTTTTTGGTCTTTTCGCTTGTGTGATTTGCATCATTTTAATATATTCTTCTGTCGTAACTGGATTGACTTGACAAGTTGTTCTTGTATATTCAAAAATTGCTTTTGTAAAGTCAAACCATGTCGTATACCCCTGATTGGTTGCATGATAAACACCATAAGGTATTTTCTTTTCAATGGCTTCTCCAATGATATTAGCTAAATCTTCTGCATAAGTAGGAGAACCATGTTGGTCTGCTACTACACTAATTTCATCTTTAGCCTCTCCTAGATTTAACATGGTTCTTACAAAGTTGTTGCCATCTCCATATAACCATGCTGTTCTAAAAATATAATATTGGTCTGTATTGGCTTGTATTTGTTCTTCTCCTTGTAATTTAGTAACACCATAAACCGTCACAGGAGCTTTTTCATCTTCCTCTTTGTAATCTTTTTCTACCGCTAAATCTCCACCAAATACATAATCTGTACTGATATGTACTAATACACTGTCATTTTCTTTGGCTGCTTTTGCTAAATTTTCTGGTCCATCTGCATTAATCCTTTCCACGATTTCTCCTGCTGTTTCTGCTTTATCTACAGCTGTAAATGCCGCACAATTTATGATATAATCTGGTTTGTTCTGTGCAACAAATTTCAATACTGCTTCTTCATCTGTAATGTCTAAATCTGCTACATCTGTACAAATCAATTCATTTTCTGGTTCTAATCTCTTTTTTACAGATTTAGCAAGCATGCCGTTGGCTCCTGTTATTAATATTTTCATATTGACACTTCCTTTCAATTTTACGTGTTTATCATATCATTTAACGCAAAAAAGTACAAGAGTTTCTTATACTTTTTTGCGTTTTTATATGACTACTTTTTCTTTTAAATTTATTATATTTTTTCTAAAGCGACAATTCGGAGGGACCAACAAGGCTACAAACTGTTACTTTTGTTACAGTTTGTCCGCAGTTGGGAGTCACTTTAGAAAAAATACTAATAAATTTAAGGCTATCAATATGTAAATCTTAATTATTCTTTTTATCTCGCTGGACTTGGGCAAGCCTTAGAAGGCATATTCTCATAAACAGGAATCACAAATTCAAACTGTAAACCTAACAAACCATTTCTCCTATACTCATCTGAAATCCTTTTTCCTTCATCATTAGCAGCCCTAATATTTTGCATATATTGATGATTATATAAATTATTTTTATCTACCACATTATACTTTTGGAAATACAAGGTAGTTTGTCCCTTTTTAAAATAGTCACTACTTAAGAAACTTACGCTTCCACTAATACATGTTTGAGGCGTAAACCAATGATGGTCATAAGCATATTTAGCACCATTTTTTATAATTTCCGCATCCGAATTTCCTGTAGCCCCTATATTAAATAAATTGTATACTTTTCTTCCATTATAAGTATAACCATTTAGCACACTTCCATTTGTCCCCTGTTCTTGTATCATTCTTGAAACAATGTGGAAAGGACTAACACTATTTGCTTTTGCACTTGATATAATAGCATCAATAATACTATTGGTACTATAAGCAGAATATTTTGTTAAAAAGGAACCTGCTATCATTTTTGAAATATCAGTACGAGTTCCAGCAGTTGATGTCAAATTTTGAAATTGGAAAATATAAGATTCATCTAAACTATTTCTTGGGTCCATCATGTAAGCAATTGCTGATTTAGAAGCACGATACCAACCCTTTCCATATTGTGTATTTCCATTTTTCCATTGATTTCCATATTGTGTTAAACTTTTTGGGCTTCCATTTATCACTTGGTCTTCTTTACTTACCGCTGTATTCCAATCCAATCCTGTATATTTTACGGTTATAATCCAATTAGGATGCTGATTCTGTACTTTTTGTAATAAAGATTTGTAACCTGGATATTTCGATTCATCCAAAGTTGAGAAATTAGATGTACCAGTTGGTGTCGTCTTTATCAATCTAAATTTTTGTGAAGCTGTATTATTGCCTTGATACATTTGTACATTGGTTCCATCTGCTGTTGATGCACCTGCTACATCTAAGTATAAATTATTACATTTTGAGATGATATTATAATAGCCATTTCCCAAATCCTTAATTAACCATTTTTGTGCATTAGAACCATTGCTTGTATATTGTTGTACATTGGTTCCATTGGATTTTCCTGCTCCTACTACATCTAATACTTTCTTAGAATGAAGAGCTTGAATCGTATAATAATTATCACCTAAATGGGTTATTTGGAACTTTTGTTGATTAACATTTTCTCTCTTCCAAATTTGTATATTGGCATTGTTAGATGTTTTGGCACCAGACACATCTAAAACCTTATTGGTGTTAAGTGCTGTTTCAATTTCATAAATACCATTTGCAACAGTTTGATGACTAGTTGCCTCAAAAATAAATTTTTGAGCATCTGAGCCATTTCCTGCATACATTTGTATATTTGTTCCATCTGCTGTATAACCACTTGTTAAATCTAAATATAAATTATTACATTTTGAAATAATAGAATATCTGTTATTTCCACAAGCTTTGATAATCCATCTCTGATTATTTCCACCTGTATATGTATTTTGAATTACATTCGTACCATTCGCTGTACCAGACCCCTTTACATCTAAAGAAGCTTTTGAATGGACAGGTCTTATTGAATAATAACCACTTCCTAAATGAACGATATGAAACTTTTGGTAAGCACTATTCGTATCTTTTGATAGTTCTATATTAGCTGAGTTAGCAGTACTTCCCTTTGCCACTGTTACTACTTTACTAGTATCTTTTGTAGATTTTATTTTATACATACCATCTTTTATGGTTTGTGTATATACCTCTGTTTTTTCAAACACAAATAACTGTGATTTTGTTTTATTTCCCTGATAGATTTGTACATTGGTTCCATCTTTAGTGGAAGCACCTGCTATGTCTAAATATAAATTATTACATTTCGAAATAATAGAATAATATCCATTGCTTTCCTTTTTAATAATCCACTTTTGTGCATCTGATTTATTTCCTGCATATTGTTGTACATTAGTTCCATTGGCTTTTCCTGCTCCTGCTACATCTAGAACCTTTTTACTATGTGCTGCTTGGATGGTATAATAGCCATCTCCTAAATAACTTATATTGAATTTCTGTGCATTGGTTTCATTTCCTGTATAAAGTTGCACGTTAGCTCCATTAGCAGTAGAAGCTCCTGGTATGTCTAATACCTTCTTGCTATTTAATGCTGATTTTATCATATAGGTTCCATTTTCTATAGTTTTAGTTGGTGGTTCTACTTTTTCAAAAGCAAATAATTGTGATTTTGTACCATTCCCTTTATACATCTGTACATTCGTCCCATTCGCAGTAGAAGCTCCTGCTATGTCAATATATAAACCATTACATTTTGAAACAATAGAATAATATCCACTTTTTTCTTTTTTTATTAGCCATTTTTGTGCATCGGAGTTATTTCCTGCATATTGTTGCACATTAGATCCATTTTTCTTACTTGCTCCTGCTACATCTAATACTTTTTTACTTTGTATACATTGAATTGTATAGTAACCATTTCCTAAATGAGTCACATTAAACCTTTGAGCATTACTGCTGTTTCCTGTATAAAGTTGTACATTCGCTCCATTGCTTGTTGAACCTCCTGCTACATCTAATACCTTCTGGCTATTTAATGCTGATTTTATAATATAAGTACCATTTGCAATGGTTTGGGTTGTCCCTGCTGCTAGTGGCATAATCCCATCATCTTCAGACATCGTCATAATACCGTCATTTTGTTGCGTTGCCTTTGGTGTAGCCTCCTTCGATTTCTTATTTTCTGTAGTTGGACTACTTGTTTGTTGATTAACCGTATTGTTATTTGTAGTATTGGTAACATTGGTCTTATTTTGTATAACATCTTTTTTTTCTGTATTACTTTGTGTTTTTGAACTATTTTGACTGTTAGAAGCTTTAACTGTATTATTAGTGGTATTAGTTGTATTTGTTTTGGTATTTGTAGTTGTATTATTACTAGCATTGACCACTGGTAATGCCATACAAAGCAATAGGATAGTGACTATTATTAAGCCAATTCTTTCGTTTCTTTTCATCTCTTTTCCTCCATTCATAATTACTTTGTTACAATTCACAGTTATTAATTTTATATGCAAAATTATTATATTTTTTATAAAGTAACAATTCGGGGGGACCGACAAGGTTACCAACTGTTACTTTAGTTACAGTTGGTCCGCAGTTGGGAGTTACTTTAGAAAAAATACTAATAGATTTTGCTATTACTTATTTAAGCCGTGAATGTAACAATGCTTTTAATAATTTTTATAACAAACATTCAAATCCACATTTCCTACGATTCCATTCACTCTTCCTGAACTAGTATATTGCCACATATCATAATTATATTTATAATCTGTTTTCTTAGTGGTACTTCCTGTATAATGTGCCACCCAAATATCATAACCTCTTAATTGATTCATATCTAAATTATTATAAAACCAATCTCTACTAGCATAAATAGCTGGTGTATAGCCTGCCTTTCTAATCGTATCACAAAATGCTTTACACACTGCTGTTCTAGTTGCCACATCTAGCCTGTCTGCTCTTCCTGCTCCACCATTTGCCGTTTCTGTATCAATCGCAATTGGATAAGTAACTTTAACCCCATATCTTTTCACTAAATTCAATACATAATTTGCTTCTTGCACCGCTTCTGTTGTATTAACTGCTTGTGTAAAGAAATACAAACCAATCGGAATGCCATTTGCTTTTGCCCCCATCACATTTCTAGCAAATCCGAGTATCTGTGTTAAGCGAACCAGAAGAACCATATCCTCTAAATCCAGCCCTTATCATAGCAAAATCCGAATACGTAGTTCTACTTACATTCATCCAATTAATCGCATTTTGATAGAAACTTACATCAATTCCATTTTTCTCATTTATTTTATTTAATTTAAATTGTTGTGCTACTGCACCATTTCCCTTATACACTTGTACATTCGTTCCATTAGCAGTTTTATTATTTACAACATCTAAATAAAGTCCTGTTGCTTTTGATTTAATTCTATAATAGCCATTTCCTACACTTTCAAAAGACCATTTTTGACTATCTATATTCTTATCAGTAGCTTGTACCACATTATTATTGCTATTTACTGTCAATACTTTTTTAGAATGTTTTGCTGTAATTTTATAATAGGTATTGTCAATCGCTCTAATATTAAAAATTTGTTGACTAACATTTACTTTATCCCATATTTGTAAATTAGCATTTTCATCATAAGAACCACCAGAAATATCTAATGCTTTACTATTATTTTGTCTCATAACAATTTGATAATTGCTATTATCTATCATTTTTATCTTGTTAAATTTGAACTTTTGTGCTTTGGTAGCATTTCCTGTATATACTTGCACATTGGTTCCATTGGCTGTACTTGCTGCTGCTACATCTAAATATAATCCAGAATAAGCTCCTATTATGTAAAAATATCCATTTCCGGCATCTTTCAATACCCATTTTTGAGCATTGGATTGATTACTAGCATATTGAGCTACATTGGTACCATCTATTTTCCCATTCCCTGCTATATCAAATACTTTATTCGAATGAAGGGCTTTTATTTCATAATATTTTCCTGTGCTATTGTATGTAATTTGAAATTTCTGTTGCTGTACATTTTCAGAATTCCATATTTGAAGGTTAGCTCCATTGTTAGTAGAACCCCCTGAAATATCTAATACTTTATTTCCATTTAAAGCAGAAGATATTTTATAAATTCCATTTTCTAATACTTGTCCACATGTTATATTATTTATTTTTTCAAATTTGAATTTCTGTGCTTTGGAATTATTTGCTTCATAAACTTGGATATTGGTTCCATTTCTGGTAGAAGCTCCACTTACATCTAAAAATAGATAATTACATTTTGAAATAATGGAATAATAGCCATCACTCGTTTTTTGGATAATCCATTGTTGTGCTTTTGATTTGTTTTTTTGATATTGTTGTACATTCGTACCATTGTTTTGCCCTGCTCCTGCTACATCTAGTACTTTGTCAGAATGAAAAGCAGTTATGGTATACGCTTTTAATTGACTATCATAAGACACTTGGAATTTTTGATATTGTCTTCCTTTATCTCCTATTTGTAAATTAGCTGTATTTGTAGTTTTTCCACCATCTATCGTTAATGCTTTTTTATTGGATAAGGCAGAAGAAATATAATACATTCCTTCTTCTATTGTTTTTTCTGATTTAGGTGCTTCTACTTTTTCAAATTTGAATTTTTGTGCATCTGTGTTATTTCCTGTATATAATTGAATATTTGCTCCTGCTATTGCTTTTCCTCCAGGAATATCAACATACAATCCGTTACATTTAGAAATAATAGAATAATAACCATTTCCAGCATCTTTCAAGATCCATTGTTGTGCTGCTGAATGATTACTACTATATTGTTGAAGAGCTGTTCCTTTTGCTTTACTAGCACCTGGAACATCTAATACTTTTTTTGAGTTTTCAAAAGTTAAAGAATAATAGCCATTATTTAGATATTTTACAATTACATTTTGACTCATATTATAATATAATTTGTTGGCTATTTTTATCTTTTTGCCATTAGCTGTCGCCTTTCCTTCTACTTGAAATACCCTGTTCTTGTTTAATTTACTTTGGATTCGATATGTTCCATCCTCTAATGTTTTGGTTCCATTTGTATCCGTAACACTTGTTGCTTTGGGATTATCCGTTTTCGTCTCTTTCTTTTCTTTTGATGTTATTTCTTTTGGGGGCTCCTTTTTGTTATCTTGTGTATTTGTTGTATTGGTCTTTTGAGTTGATTGATTATCTGTATTGGTTTTATTTGTTTTTTGAGTCATTTGATTATCTGTATTCGTTTTATTGCTTCCTTCTTTTTTATCTGTATTCGTTTTCTGCGTGTTTACATTTATTTTTTCTGTCTGTGTCTTTGCTTCCTTATTTTCTGTCTGGTTTGATGTTATATTATTAGACTTGGTATTTTCATTTGCTAGATTTATGGTAGCAAAACAAATTGGAAATACCATGACTAAAACTAGTATTGTTACAATTATCTTTTTTCTCATATTTTTACCCCCGTTATTCGTATCTTAGCATATCACTCTTACTGTAATTTCTACATTTTCTTCAAATTCTCTATTTGTGTATATCTTAATAATTGCAATTCATATTTTTCTCTGTGTTGTTTCACAACAGTGTCTAAGATTACTCCACATTGAGCTATAATAACAGCTAAAATCATAATCCCTGTTGCTAATACAGCAGATGGCATTTTGGTTATATATCCTGTTCTAATAAACTCTACAATTACAGGAACTCCAACAATTAATCCTAACAGTACAAATAGCATAGAAACCATCCAGAAAAATTGACGTGGTTTAAAGTCTTTAAACATCTTGATAATTGTTTTGATTACTTTCATTCCATCACTTACCGTATTTAATTTAGATTCACTACCTTCTGGTCTATCTCGATAAACAATTGGAATTTCTTTGATAATGAATTTCTTATCTAATGCATGTAGTGACATCTCTGTTTCAATTTCAAACTTAGGACTTAGAACTGGCATGTTTTTAACAAATATTTTATTAAATACACGATAACCTGTCATAATATCTTTTAAATTGGTTTTAAATGCTACATTGATTGCTTTTTTTACTAGATTATTTCCAAATTCATGGAAATGTCTCTTGTTTTCTTTTTGATAGGTTCCATTCGTTAGCCTGTCCCCTATTACCATGTCTGCTTCTCCCTTTACAACTGGCTCGATTAACTTATGTACCTCCTCTGCTGGATAGGTATCATCTCCATCTGCCATTACATAAATATCAGCATCAATGTCACGAAACATGCTTCTTACAACATTACCTTTTCCTGGTCGATATTCACACCTTACAATAGCACCATTTTCTTTTGCTATCTGTGCTGTTTTGTCCTTTGAATTGTTGTCATATACATATATTTCTGCTTCTGGTAATTCTTTTTTAAAATCTTTGATTACTTTTTCTATGGTTAATTCTTCGTTATAACATGGTATTAATACTGCCGTTTTCATTTTATTCATCCTTTCCAAAAAGGTAACAATATGAACTTTTTAAACTTACCTCTATTTTTTATGCTTCTATTATATTATGAACTTGTCGAAATAGCAAGATTTTTTCTACTTTATTTTATATTTTTGATAACTATTTAGTGGTAATACATTTCATTTAGATTATTCATTGTCTAAAAAATTCATTACTAAATCTATTATTATTTCTTTTAGATTCGATTCTGCTATTAATTTTAAATTTCTAATTTATTATCTAAAAAGCAAATGATTATTAGCTAATCATTTGCTCTATTATTTACATTTACTATTTACTCAACATTTTTATTGCTTTCTCTTTATTTTCTGTAAAAAATATATCTTTACCATTATTGCTTTCATATATGAAATCTTTTAATGGCTTACTTGTGTATTTTGAATAATCTCCATATATAGCAAATTTTGTTTGATAATTTATAAACTTTTGTAAAATTTCTCCCGCTAATCCTTTACTTAATATAAAGAAATCTTCTACTACCGCCTCTTTATTTAATGCTATTTTATTACAGTTTGTTTCATATTTTATAGTCATAATAAAATCAATTGCTGACTGAACATCTCTTATTATAATCTCATTACTTTTTATTATTGCTATATCATTTATAATTTTTGTTTCCATTTCTACGCCTTTCAAAATTGTAATTTTTAGTTTAGCTTTCTGAAATATTATCATTAGTTTCCAATACCTTTTTCGCATAAGAACACTCTGCAATAAGATTTTTATTGCATTTTTCTGAATTTTCAATAATACATTTTACTAATGATTTTGCAATTCCTTGTCCTTGATATTTGCTGTCTACTAAAGTATGAATTATATTCCATGTGTCCTCTAGTTCTTTAAATTCACATTTACCAATTTCAATCTCATTATCATAAGCCACTGCCTTATTTTCTTTTTTTATAAATTTAATATGAATCATTTTTTATCCTCTCTACAAATGGTATTTTCTATTTCACTTTTTTATAAATGCCTTCACAGGATTTGTAAGTTATCAGTAATCTAATCGTTTTATAAATCTATCAATATTTTCATTTAATATTTTTTGTTTAGCACATTTTTCTGTTGTTCCAGTTTTACTAGCATAAATAATTAAAATATTCAAATTTTCTTATCATATATTTTTATTTTTCTACAATACCAATGCTTTTTTAGGGCAAAATTTTGAACATTTGCCACATCTTATACACTTATCATAATCTATTTTAGGTACTTCAAAATCTTTCTGACTTAATGCTCCAACTGGACAAACATTTACAGCTGGACATTTATGATTTTGAGGGCAATTCTCTATTATTATTTTTAATTTTTTCTCCATAAACTTTCTCTCCTTTATAAATTGTAAGTTGTCGCTCAGATGTTATTTAGTTTTTTTGTTTCAGTTACTAACTCATCAAAGTCTGAAATATAGTTTTTGTCTTGTATAACTCTATACTTTTTATACTCATCTAAAGCCAACTTATCTGCTATTTCTCTTTTTATTTTTCCATTATCTTTTAAAATGTTATATTCGTTGATTTTTAAGAATACTTCTAATTTTTCTTTCCATTCTTGCATTGAAATAATCTTTCCTAATTTTACTTGTCTTTCTGCATAGTCAAGATACATAGATACTAAATTATTTAGCTCTGTAATTTCTTCTCGTGAAAGATAGTTTTTTGCTATTGTTACATCTGTTTCAAGTATTTTTCCATCTGGTGCATTCTTCCACGTTGTTAATCCCATATTTTCCTTCTTACTATCAACTCTATTATAAATTATTTCAGGAGCTGTCATTCCAGTAATTGCAAAGTGTAACTTGTTCTGAACATTCTTATAAAATTCTTGTGTCGTTTCACTATTTTTATCATAATCAAAACTACATTCTTTGTATATATCAGTTATTTTTTGATAAAATCTTCTTTCACTTGCTTTGATTTCTTTTATCTTAACTAATAATTCATCAAAGTAATCTTTTCCGAATTTTGGTCCATTTTTTAGCATTTCACTATTAACAACAAATCCTTTTTTTATATATTCTTTTAAAGTTTTTGTTGTCCAAATTCTGAAATCTGTTGCTTCTTTTGAATTTACTCTATAACCAACTGCTATAATGGCATCTAAACTGTAAAAAGTTACTTCTCTTGAAACTTTTCTAGTTCCCTCATTTTGAACTACTCTAATTTTTTGAGTAGTTCGATTTTCTTCTAATTCTCCTGTTTTAAATATATTTTGTAAATGATATGTTATATTATTTTCTGCCACATTAAATAATTTTGACATTGACTTTTGCGTTAGCCAAAAATCTTCTTCATTGTACAAAACTTCAACAGATATATTTTCGTTATTTTGACTTTGGTATATGATTAAATCTTTTAAATTTTCTATATTGTTCAATACTGCTAACCTCATTTCTATTTCAAAACTATTGTTTGCATTTTATAATAGAATAATTACTGTGTCAATATTTTTTGTTAAATTTATGTAATATATTTTCTATGTGAATTTTTTACATTGTTTTGGCTAACCATTGCATATTCCATTGTGTATCTATCTTAATATGTCCTAGCAATTTTTGTACTCGCTCTATTGGCATACCTTTATCTATCGCCATTGTAGCCATTTACTATATTAATTGTATCACATATATGGACGAATAAATATCTTTAAGAGAATCTTAATATTTATTGTAACTATTCTTGTAATTTATCAATTACATTAGATTTGAGAAATGTCCTATAACTCCAATAATACTTCCCAAAATGATAGACATAATTGTCATTGCTATAAGAAATCCATTTATTTCACCTCTTTTTTATATGTTTTATTACAATATTTACAAGTGATTTTCATTTCATAACTAGCCACTTTCTTATCTAGTATTGTAATTAACGGCTCATTATCTTTTGGACAACAAAATCTATTTTTTATGATGACTAATTCATCATTACATTCTTGACCTGCCTCGCTATCTTCAAAATCTAATATTGCATTTCCTTGACTTCCACAGTTACATTTATATTTTAATTCTAACCTATCATAAGTTGAATAGCATAAATAGCCTATATTTTCATTGCATTTATCACAATACATCCATCCACCATAATTAGTTGCTAATCTCATATTTATTAATTCTTTATTTTTTAATACTCTTGCCATAACCTTATCTCCTCTCAAAATTGTAATTTGTATTAAAGAACTGCCATAATAAAACTAATTGTAGTAAATAAGTTACAAACACAATGAAATCCAATAGATATTCTAATATCGTTATACTTATATGCTAATATTGATGGTAGCATAAATATTACTATTCTAAATATATTATCAAATGGTAACCAAAAGTGATATAGTGAAAAGACAACAGTTACAAATATAGGTGCTAAATAACCATATTTTTTTAGTTTATTTGTTAATACACCTCTAAAAAAGAATTCTTCTATAATAGGATAAATTATAACATTAAGTAGAAAATACATTATGCAAGTAATTATAATCATTGCATTAGAATAATTTACTAAATTACTGGAATCCCAACTAAAATAAGAAGGCATTACTTGATTTATTTTATCAATTACATTAGATAGTAAATTATGTTCTAATGGTGTCAATAAACTCTGCATTAACCCAGCAATTCCAAATAACACTCCTATTATTAAAATTAGTTGCCACAATTTAATTTTACTTTTATTTAATAAATTATCTTTATTCTTCCAAATAATATATATTTCAAAAGGAAATAGAATTATACCAACACATATAAGAAACAATAAAAGAGATGGAATATTATTCTGCATTTTTCCTAAAAAAATATATAATAGCATTGCCATCAATGAGGGGATAAATGCTAATAATGGTACTCTTAAAAATATATTTTTTTCTTTCATAAACAACTCCTTATTAAATTATAATTTATCTTTTACTTAAAACCAATTTACATTTTCATTTCTAAATTTTGGTATATCACTATCTTCGTATGGATTATAATTATTTAAGTTACACCCAAATTCTTTTAAAAACTCTATTTTATTATCATTAGACCATCTAACAAGTGATATTCCATCAAATTCTTCTTTTTTTCCATTATTCATAGAGTCTTTAAAATACCACTCTACAATAGTTTGATTATCTTTATGAAAATATTGCTTAATATCCCAACTTAATACTTTTCCCCTAGTGTTCCACTCATTAAACCAACGTTTTAATGTATCTCTATTTTCATATCTAGGACTCCAACTTTCAACATAAATTATGCTTTCTTCAAATATATCGTCTATACCTAAATCTTTTTGCTGTAGCCACATATCAAACCATAGTCTAATTATTCTTTCTCTTTCTTCCATTTTTCACCTCTACAAATTACTATCTTGTGTTTCGATTATATCACAAAGGACAAACAATTTTCAACTTAATTACCTGTAATTTCTCGAGATGATTATAACACAAAAGATAGATAACTCACAACTATCTATCTTTTATATTTATTTTATTCTTATAATATCTATATTGGGTTGTAGTAATTCGACTACTGTTTCCGAATTATTTTTTATTCTTAAAATATCACCACTATCTGCTTTAATAATCACACCAAAACTCAAATTAACTGTTTGATATGCATTAGTAACTGTTTCACCAACAGTTGTACCATAGATAGTAGCATTATTATGCTCTAAATAAACTGATAATGTTGCTTCTTTTCCTGTTGATGGTGGCTCATAAATTGTAGTATTAAATTGAATATAATAATTTCCATCTTGATTAACAATAAATTCTGCTGTTCCTTCTTCATGAGTTATTGCATTTTTTTCTACAATTCTATTGGTATCGAAAGTAATATATTCTCTACTTTCTACCCTTTCTGGTGCATAATTAAAACTGTTTATGTGTGCATAATTATCATTTGACACTATTACCGTTAAAGTAACATTCCATATTAATAAGAAAAGAATCAAACTAATTATAATTAAAAAATAACATTTATTACATTTATTTTTACAACAACACAATTTTCTCACCCCTATTATAGTATATGAGAAAGTTGTGATTTATCTACTCTTTTTCCATACTAAAACTTGTAATTTATTTATCTAAATATTCTTGTATAAAATCTACTCTATCAAAAGAGTATATATTTTTATTATCCTTATAACAAACTATCTGGCAAATATTAGGTTGCTGTTTTTCTACAATACTATGCAATTCTTCCTTGTTCATAAAATTACCCCTCGCTTTCAAATTGTAATTTATCTCGCCCTTTTATTAAATGACTCACATTTTACAAAACAAATCATTATTATAAAAGTTGAAATAATGTAGAATATATATGGTAAAATATTCCCATTATAATAATCAGGATAAATCAGTAAGATACTAAACAAAAGATTTCCCATAAAGTGAAATATTGATGCAGGAATAACATTTTGTTTTGATTGATCTGTAAGCCAATAATATATATAACTATCAATAATACAACTAATAGTAAATAGAATGATTGGTGCTGATATTGTTCCCAACAAAAAGAAATGATAGTGCCATAAACTCCAAATTATTCCTATAAGCAATGGAACAAACTTTTTATCTAGTGTTTTATTTAAGTTTTCTTGTAAAAATCCTCTCCAGCCAAGTTCTTCAGCAATTAAAGCCCATAATAATATAACAATCTTCTTTGCACTAATACTTGTGTTTAAAATAGAAATATTTATAAAAATCGCACAACATATATAAGTCAATAATCCTATTATTAGTGGTAATGCAAATGCAAATAGTATATATTTTACTTTTTTATTTTTCACATAACTTCTTTTCAAAAAAGACAGAGTTTCTTTTTTACCATATAATATATTGATAACCAATATTGCCGAAATTGATGGCGTAATTGCCTCAAATCCGTAAATAATGAAATATGGAATCTCTTTTTGGAAAAATGGAATAAACTTTATCAAAATCAAACTAATTAGAGGCAAAGTAAACGAAAATATTAAAAATATTTTTATCCCTTTATTATATTCTTTTTCCATATTACCTCCTCTACAAATTGCTATCTTGGTTTCGATTATATCACAAAGGACAATAATTTTCCAAATAATTATTAATAATTATTTGGAATACTTATTGTCGACAATTTTTAATAAAGTAGATAAGCAATGTATTTGTCTACTTTACTGGGATTTTTTTATTGGGATTTTTAAGTAAAAAAATTTTTATAAAACTAGATTAAAATTCTCATGACTAATAAAACACTTGCATATTTTTCCAGTATTTTACTTTTTATATTTCATACAATATAAAATTACTTTTGATTTTTGGACTTAAACATCCAACCTACAACAAAAGGTAACGTCAACATGATAGGTTGCATATATCTCACAAAAGCATTAACAGGAGAAGCCATACACACTAACACAATTACAAACAATGGTACCAAAATAACCATTTCTCTTTTTCTCTTAACATACCATAGCATCAAAGTAACAACAATTAATATCCACGTATAGAAACCACAACTAAAAAGTAGCCCTATCATAGGCATATTTCTTAAAGCATATATTCCTAACTCTATTCTATTTCTATGAAACTCCCTATCTGGTAAAAAATGAACATCAAAATGGCTGATATTAATACTATCTGGTGCATCTATGGTAAATTGTGCCAAACCATCCTTGTTTTCTTTTCTATCTGGATAAAAATAGCCATAGGTAGCATTCATGGTTGCCTGAACATAAACATCTGGATGTTTCAAAAACATCTTTCCCCACATCAAGAAATAATCTTTTAAATCTTCGTTCGTTGCTGTTTCTTGCTTATACCTTGCTTTTACGTAATCAATCGTTTCTGGATTATAATTCTCTTTAATATCCTTTATCGCTACCAATTTACTAATAGTATACTGCTCTTCTTTAGTCAATTGATACTCACTCACATATCTTGCTGTTTGTTGTAAAGGAACGGCAAGTGCTTCTTTAATACTTCCCTTTGTTATGTGATTCGTTTCCATATATATTTGGGTAAAAATAAAGCTGAAAGCAATTGCTAAAAAAGTACCTGCTATTATTTTTATTCTCTCCCATCTTCTCACAGCCATAGCCAAAAAAGGAAACGAAAATAACAAAATAAAAACGCCATTATTTCTAAATAAATAAACAAAAATCATGGATAATACATAAGCTATCCATTGCTTTATTTCTAACTTTCCTTTTTGCACAATAAATTTCATACTTAAAATAAGGTATAAAAGCAATGCCATAGAAAAATAGACATCTTTCACTTCTGTATAAAAATGAATGGGCCATATCGGAAAAAACGCAAAAAAAGAAAACAAACCATATTTCATTTTCTTACTTTGTGTAATTTGATTGATATAATGAATCGAATAGCTTAATAAAAAAGCTCCCAAAATAATTTGAAACATATTATTTAGAAATAATCCTAGATTGTCATTTGATAAATAAAAAGAACCTATTTTCATAAATGTTCCAAAAATAATGGTAGGTAAAATAGGATGATGTGTTGTCCAATTTATCTTTCCTAGATATTGTTCTATTTCAAATAAAGAATCCATATTCATGGTTCCTGGATAAAAAATGATAATATAGGGTAACCAACAAACAAGAAAACCTATCATATAAAATAAAATAGACCTACTATTTTTAGCTTTACCTTTGTCCCAATATTTTTTTTCTTTTTTCTCTTGCTTATCTAATTTATTTTTTGCCCATATCATAAGAAAAATTAAAATATATTTAAACAATAAGAAATATCCTATATAATTAATGGTTGAAATAAATAACTGAAAGGGATTGCCATATACTAAATCCCAATTATTAAGATGGAGAAAACTATTGCCAAATACTATAAAAAAGCCAAAAACGAGTCCTCCTATACCAGTTACTATCTCTAATCTTTGGTCTACATGATTGTTTTCTTTTTTAATATGATAATAAAAATACGCAACTAACAAAAATAAAATAGCAGAATTGACACCATATGCTTTTTCATAATTTAATCCAAACTTAACAATATGAATAGTAAAAAAATCGTTTGTATCTATAATGGCTAAAGCTTCTTCATCTGTTATCATTTCATTGGCAGTCGAAAATGCTAGTAGTGTAAAAAAAGCATATATAACACAAATTACTTTTTTCATGGTTTTTATGCTGTTTCCTTTCTTGTCTTTACTTTTTCTTCCTTTAGTATATGCACAGCAAAAAAGAAATAGAACTTCTAACATTCTATTTCTTTTTTGAAAAATAATTTAATTAAAAATGCAATCTATTATTTTTTCAATACTGCGTAAGCGACCAAACACTATATTATACTATATATTTTATATTCCTTATACTCATATATTTTTTCAAACGTAATATCTTCTGTATTAAATTCTTCCAATTCATTCACGGTAAATACATATTTTACATTCATGTCTTTTAATTCTTCTGGTAATAAATACACTCGAAAAGCATCTACACTAACAAATTCAAACTTTTCTGTATAATCTTGTTCCTCTTTCCTAATTTGTATACCAATATGAGCATATCTATTATATACATCTTCATATTCATTCTCTTTATCTATCTGTTGCCAACGTTCTTTATTCGGATAGGTATTGGTAAAATTAACAGCTGGTACACCTGCCATTAAAATATAATTTGTGGTAGGAAAATCCAAACCTTCTGTAATCCATTTTCCATTTTCTTTGGCATTAATTTCTTGTACTTGTTTTATGATATCACTTTCATAAACTATGTCCACACCTGTTCTAACTGGATTAACGGTAAGTCCTGCCATTATCATCACAAATAGGACACCATAAGTTAATAACTGCTTGGCATATTTTGCTTGGTAACGCAAAGCAAAATAAAACAAATATAAACACATAATTCCCATCGCTATACACATCTTAAATGTAATATAATCCTTATTCCATCTCTTACATAAATCCACCAATATGAAAGTAATCATAACAGATAGTATAACAGCAGTTTTTCTACGAACTGTTTTTTTTCTAATGGATAACGTCCTTAATAAAATTAAAATATCAATAAAGCCTATCGCCAAAATGGTTCTTTTCGCTTGTGCTTTACTAAGTAAGGTCAATTTAGCAAGAATTTCTGGAAAGCCAACAAAACAATAGATGGATAAAAACACATAAGCAATCATTAGACCTATTAATAAAATATCTTTTTTCTTTTCTTTTAGCAAAGTATGTCCTGCTAACAGAATCCCAATTGGAAATAACCCAAACATGACAGCACTTTCACAGGTATTCGTAGCTAATCCATTTTCTTTAAAACTTAAAAATGGATTCATAACATAACTTAGATATCGATTTAGGACGCCACCTCCCGTTTCTGCTCTAGCTCCTGGATATGCTGTATTCATAACAGTTTTAATGGTATCCATGGATTGTGAAAAAATATATCCCATACAACCACAAAAAACAAGAACTGCTATCATAATAGAAATAATATCTTTACCATTGATTTTACAATTTTTTCTATTTTCTACGATTACCCAAATTGCTATTGCTAGAAATACATAAGCCATTGGAATTTGCCAAGCAGGATACATGACCATGATATAGCCTCCTGCACATATGACCAATCCCAGTAAATATAGGCATCTCTTTTTTAAATTTTCCGTATTCATATATTGATGTAATAATAAAATTGCCAATTCCCCAAATACAAATATTTCTACAATTCCATTAATAGCAAACCACCATTGCACAATCGGTGCTAAGGTAATCATGGTAGCTCCTACAAAAGAAAGCAATTTATTCTTTTTGGTTAGCAACATCAAGAATTCAAAAGTAACCATAAACAAGGCTATCCATCTTCCACACCAAAAAAATGATAGACCTTTTGCCATTCCTAGAAATAAGAAACCAATTTGAAATGGTCGAAATATTTGCATGATATTTAAAACTGGTAATCCATAAACCATAAATACATCTGTCTTATCTGCTCTTATGATATCACTAAAATAATGGAAACCATCAAAAAACTGTGAAAATGTCATAGGCGTTAAAACAGCCCATTCGTCTGTTCGAATCATTCTAGACTTTCCCAAAATAACGCCATCTTCTACCCCATCTATGGGAATAAAATCTTGCCAAGCCCCAATCGATGAACCACTAATTTCAAAGATAACACATAAAAGAAAAACAATAACTGCAATATAATAACGATATTGATAAATTTTTCCCATTACATTCTCCAATTACTTCTCCTCCTATGCTTTTTATATTTTTATATCATATTGTGCTGTGGTTTTACTTAAATTCACATTATAATAAGGGTCTCCCTTTTCCAAAACCTCTTTCCATTTTTCTCGAAAGCGATTACTTTCCCTCTCAAATCTTTCCTTCTTCTCAGGTGTATCTTCATATCCCCTTGTCTTAGATTCATAATGCATTAATTCAATATAAGGATTATAAATAACTTTGTATCCCTTTTCTCTTATTTTCAAGCAGAAATCAACATCATTAAAAGCCACTTTAAAATCTTCCTCATCCATATAGCCAATTTCTTCATAAATACTTCTTCTAGCAAATAGACAAGCACCTGTCACAGCACTCATATTTTGAATTAAACAATCTTTTCCAAAATAAGCATGAATACCATATGGTAATCCTGTTAACATATTAGCTGCTAAATTACCAATTCCTACTACAATTCCTGCATGTTGAATCGATTTATCTTCATAATACAATCTTGCTCCAACTGCTCCCACATCTTCTCTTTGTGCAAATCCGATAAATTTCTCCAACCAATTAGCTGTCATAATTTCTGTATCACTATTTAATTGCAATATATAATCAGCCTCTGAATTTTTTACACCAAAATTAATAATCTTAGAATAGTTAAATCCTTTTTCTGGATAAGTGATTACTTTTATTTTATCATTTTTTTGAATAGTCTCATAATATTCAAATGTTTTACTTTCTTGACTATTATTTTCTATAATAAGTATTTCATAATTTTCATATGTAGTTATTTTCAAAATAGATTGAATACAATCTTTTAGTAAGTTAATACTATCTTTATTGGGAATTAAAATCGATACCTTAGGATTGCCTTCTACTTCATATTGCACCTCGTAAATTCCTTTTATGTCTCCACCATGACTTACTTTTGCCTTTAGCCCTTGTCTTTGTAAATGGTCTTCAATTACCTTAATACCAGCTTCATAGGCATATGGCTTGGCATCTGATACCATCGCTGTAGAATCGGGATGAATTCTCCAATGATACAATACTTTTGGTATATGGACAATATGATTCGTATTTTCGGTTGCTCTTATGATAATATCAAAATCTTGTGCCCCATTGTATTCTTCTCTAAAACCACCTAACTTGTCCATTAATTCTTTTTTGAATACAGACAAATGGGTAATATAATTATTAGCTCTTAATGTATCGATTGAAAAATCAGGTTTAAAATAAGGGTCTTTTCGGTTTTCTTTTTCCCCTTCAATTTTATCTTCGTCAGTATAAATAAATTCTACCTCTGGATTCTCATTGATGCATTTTACAATTTCATATAAACAAAATACTGGCAATAAATCATCATGGTCTAATAAAGCAATAAAATCTCCTGTTGCTAATTTTAATGCTTCATTGGTATTGCCGGAAATACCTTGATTTTTATTCAAAAATTTATATTTGATTCTGTTATCCTTTTCTAATATTTTCTTTAAATCTTTATTTTCTTCTGGGCTACCATCTGCTAAGCATAATTCCCAGTTGGAATACGTTTGTTCAATTAAGCAATCTACCAATTCTTCAAAAAATCGTAGTGGTGTGTTATACATAGGAACAACCAAACTAATCTTAGGATTTATTTTAAATTGTTTTTTTCTTTGTTCTTCTAATTCTTTTTCATATGGTTCATTTTTTTCTCTCCATAGTTGATAAGCCTCTTTTGTATCAGCACAAGTATTTTTATTCGTTATTTTATGCCATATTTTTAAAATTACTTTTTGAATGGTTTTTATGATTCCATATTTTTTTACATAAAATTTTACTTGATTATATCTATGTTGTATATTCATTTATTTCCTCCATTACTTAAATATTTGGTTACTTCTCTTAATGGTTTTGTGATTTTCCAAGATTTAGAATTTACCATGTCATGAATGGATTGATTTAATCGGTCTATGGTTTGTTCTCTTTCTTCTTTTTCTTTTAATAGTTCCTCTAGTTGTTGTCTGTTTTTCTCATTTTGTTCTTGCTCTTGTTGTAATTGTTTATCTAATGTTGTATTTTTAGCTTTCAAGTCACAGTTTTCTACCACAAGTCCTCTGACATTCTTCATTGGTCTATTCCAAACTGTACAAATCTTATCACTCATTATTTTATTAGAAATTGCTTGTTCTAATTTATCAAATAATGTTTGATACTTTAAAAATCCTAATCTTTCATACAATGCGTCTATATTAACTTTTTTCCTTAATTGTTCAAACATTAGCATTTGTCTATATACAATAAATTCGATTGGAACTTTATCCTCTATCCATTCTTGGTCATAAATATAAAGTTCCTTATTGATTACGAAACAATTCTGAAAATTCAAATCTATTAATCCATATTTTACAAAATGCAAACCTTCTATTTCTTCTTTTGTATAGGCAATACGATAATAATCTAATACATTATTATCGGAATCTGTTAATTCTAGTTTTTGAATCAATTTTTCTGAAAATTCATGAATTAATTCTATTAACCTCTCCATGCCTTTGTTTTCATATTCTTCTATTACTACTTGTTCATATGGTTTTCCATTTGTTGCATATCTGCTAATTATCTTCTCCTCATCATATTCATCTAAGGTATTGATATGATGCCTCCTTAAAATATCTATGTTATTTTTTATGTTTTGTATATGCTGTCTTGAAAATTCATTGATAGCATATTTATATACCTTGTCTCCTTGCATAATTGTTTTTAACCTATATTTAGGTTTTCTATTATTCCAAAAAGATACATATTTTATTTGATTCTCAACAAGATGTTGACTAATTTCTACCAAAAAAGAATTAGCAAAAAATTCATATAATTGCTGATTGTCCTCTATAATTTGTAAATAACCATTATTTTCGTGGAAATTTATAATATCGGTATCCTTAAAAAAAGCCATATTTCTATGAAGATTGTTTTTATCTGGCATATATTCATTTGTAAAAATGACATTGACATATTGATAGTCTGGAAGTGGATAATAATATTTTCTATCTCCTAACTCTGCTTCATTCAGCATTTTTTCTAATGCCCTTTTTGAAAAAAGTTGATTTTCCCATTTACTTTTTTTGCAACTTACTGCATTAAATTCCACATTTTTATCATCTTCATTGATAACAGACCAATTTCTCATACCAAACTTATTATTCGTTGCTAATAATATGGTTCCATCTTCTTTTAATAAACTTTTTGCATATTTTAACAACGCTAAAAAAGCATTTTCTGCTTCAAGAATGCAAGGTGCATATTCTAAAATACCGATTAGTGTTATATAATCAAATTTCTCATTCCATTCAATATCCTTCAAGTTTCCAATTATAACCTCTAAATTTTCTTTGTCTTGATGCCTTTTTGCAATAGCCTCTCCCCTTACCTTCGAAAATTCAACAGCTACAACTTTATGAGCAGTTTTACAAAGCTCTCCTGTTATTTCTCCTACTCCTGCTCCTATTTCCAAGATACTACTATTTCGTTTAAATGGATACCAATTCACAATATTTTTTCTCATATCTGATAAAGCACTTATGGTCTCAATATGATTATCTGTTTCAAAAATGTCCTCATACTCTTGTTCTGGATACTGCTTTATATAATTATATATCACATCTTCTCTATCTAGTTGATTATATAAAATGTCTTTTTTATAATAATCTAAATTTAATTTCAAATATCTCACCCTTACAATCCCTTAAATATATTCACACTATCTATTTTTTCCCAACTACACTCTATTTTATTAGAAGAATCCAAATATTTTCTTCCAAAATGTCCACCATTACAAGTTTCAGAATAAATTGGATTACGCAATTGTAGTTTATCAATAATCCCCTTAGGTGACAAATCAAAATGATCATAAATAGCTTTAATAATTTTGTCTTCTTCCACTTGATTAGTTCCTTTACAATCCACATAAATAGAAATTGGTTGTGCCACTCCTATAGCATAAGACAATTGAATCAAACATTCTTTAGCAATGCCAGAAGCCACAATATTTTTAGCCAAATATCTTGCCATATAAGCTGCACTTCTATCCACCTTTGTAGGGTCTTTTCCAGAAAAAGCTCCTCCTCCATGTGGTGCATAGCCACCGTATGTATCAACAATAATCTTTCTACCCGTTAAACCAGCATCTCCTTCTGGTCCACCGATGACAAATTTTCCAGTTGGATTGATTAATATTTTAAAATCTGTATTCAAGTTATACTTTTGAGCAATTTTCTTCATAATTTCTTCTTGAATAAAATCTTTGAACTCTGTTTCGTTGTAATCTTCTGTATGTTGAATAGACATTAACATGGTATCAACTTTTGTTGTCTCTCCCTCTACATACTCTAGAGTTACTTGTGATTTCATATCTGGACCAGCAAATCTAAATTTCCCCTCTTGGCGTAATTGTGTGGCTAATTTTACCAAATCATGTGCCATGGTAATAGCAAGTGGCATATATTCTGGTGTTTCGGTATTGGCATAACCAAACATAATACCTTGGTCTCCTGCCCCTCCTACATCAACACCTTGTGCAATATCTGGTGATTGCTTACTAAGTAAGTTCAAAACTCTTGGTGTATAGGTATATCCTATTTTCTTTATCGTATCTTTTACAATTTGTTCTACATTAATATTAGCCGTTGTTGAAATCTCTCCTGACAACACAATAAAATCATCTTTTGCCATTGTCTCACATGCTACTCTTGCGTTTTTATCCTCTCTTAAACAACTATCCAAAACACTATCTGATATCATATCACATACATGGTCTGGATGCCCTATTGATACTGCTTCTGACGTAAATAAATTTCTTTTCTTCATTTTTTATTCCATTCCTTTCTTAGTTACTACATAGCATTTTATATTATTATCCTAAAAAATCATAAATGTGAAAAATGTGAATTGAAAGTAATTGAGATAGAAATTCTTTATGAATCAAATGAGGAATGTTCACGGTACAAAAGCTTTCGCTTTTGGGTCTGAGTGAAAGAGGCTCATTTGATGATTTAGAATTTCTTCGAAAATTAGCTTGAACGAACATTTTTAAAAATTTATAATTTTTTAGGTTAATCATCTTATAATAATTATTTTTTAAGCTTATTTGTAAAATCTCTAAGTGGTTTCGTCAACTTCCACGACTTAGAATTTGCCATTGCATACAACTCTTCTTTTAATCTTTGATTTTCCTGTAACAATTGTTTTTCTAAAGACGTATCCTCTTGACTTTTTCCCATTTGATAATGTTTCTCATAAAAAGGCTTCATAGAAGAATCTATCTTAATTAAATCTTGTTTAGACAAATCAACCTCTGTCTCAAATTCCTGCATGCCTGCTTCTACAAAAAACGAATTCGCAAAAAAATCAAACTGGTCATTTTTAATAATATCTAGATATGCTCTTTTCTCATCATATGCAACCGACTTATTTTCTTCAAATGAGTAGGGTGTATATTTTTCTAGCCTATCCTCATTTGGTTGATAAGCATCAGAGAAAATAACATTTGGTAATTTATAATCAGGCATTGGATAATAAAATTTTGTGTTAGGAAAACCACTATCTCCTAATATTTCTTTCAATTGTTTTTTTCCAAAAGTTCGAATTCCCTTTTTGTTTTCATATCCTATAATACCATCATACACTTTTGCTGTATGGTCTTCTGGTATCCCAGTAAAATATTTCATACCATATTGATTTTCAATCGCTATTAATAATTTCCCATCTTCTTTTAACAGTGACTTAATCTGCACTAAAAAATCATGAAAGGGATTATCTGTATTGGTATATACTGGGGCATATTCCAATACCCCAATTAAAGTAATATAATCAAACTTTTTGTCAAATTTAATATCATTAAAATTCCCAACGATAATTTCTAAATTTTCTTTATCTTGACATCTTGCTTGTATGGCAGAAGCCCTTTGCTTTGATAATTCAACCGATGTTACTTGTTTTGCTTTATTACATAAAATACCAGTAATAGCACCCATTCCAGCACCTATTTCTAACACTTCACTGTTTTCCTTAAAAGGATACCAATTGACAATATTTTTTCGAATTGGTGTGATATGGTAAAAAACTGGCCATCTAACATCTTTCTTAAATATTTTTTGGTAATTTTCTTCCCCCTGCTCCTTCAA
Organism: uncultured Clostridium sp.; assembly: GCA_948470605.1. Taxonomy (GTDB): domain Bacteria; phylum Bacillota; class Clostridia; order TANB77; family CAG-508; genus CAG-269. The sequence goes on from CAOKPI010000012.1 coordinate 37,825, forward strand.
ATAATTTATAATGTCTTTTTCCACTTCACCATCACAATATGTGTCTTGTCCTGTATAAAAATCATAGTTTACTTTCATAATCAACCTCTAATTATATTTATTTCACTCTTTAAATTAATGACTCCCAAACAATCTCGATAACTAATTATTTCTACAAAAAGAGCATCATATTTTCGATCAAACACTTCTAAGTCTCCATTTTCATTGAATTTCGTACATCCAAAAGAAAGTGTATATTTCTCTGGTGCTAATGGAAATATCTGCTTAAATTCTACAATTACAATGTCTCCTTTTTGATACGTTCCTGTTAATACTTTATAGGCTTTCGTATTGCTTCCTCCTAATTCCAATCCTTTAAAGTCTTTTACTGATATTGCAAAAATAGGTTCATCAATCAATTCGTTAAATTGTACCTTCATTTTTACAATATACTCATCTTGATTATTGATGGCTGTTTGATAATCCCCATTTTTATCAAAAATGCCATAATTTATAATTTCAGCTTTCCCATTTCCATAAGACAGCATATCGGGATTTTGTATGAAATTTTCTTTCCACATTTGATGGTCATTTTTATGAATATCAGTATCTTGTTTTTCTTTCAATATCTCTACATTATCTTTTGGAATAGCATCCTCTTCAATTCCAACAATCATTTTCTTATATTTATCAACCCCAGTTTTAACATCGCCATCAAATATTTTATTCCCTGCTGAAATAATAATAGAGCGATTACAATTTCGAATCACATCTGCCACATTATGGGTTACAAATAAAATGGTCTTTCCTTGTTCTTTAAACTGTTCAAACTTTTTAAAACATTTTAATTGAAAAGCCATATCTCCTACTGATAAAACCTCATCAACAATTAAAATATCGGGGTCTACGTTAATAGCACACGCAAAGGCTAAACGCGCAAACATACCAGAAGAATAGGTCTTTACTGGCTGACTTAGGTGTTCTCCAATATCAGCAAAGTCAATGATTTCTTGTTCTTTTGCTTTTACCTCTTCTGGTGTCAATCCCATAATTTGCCCATGTTGATAAATATTTTCATAACCAGTTAATTCTGGATTAAAGGCTGTTCCCAACTCTAATAAAGAACTAATCTTTCCTTTTATTTGGATAGAACCTGATGTTGGATTTACAACCCCTGTTATCATTTTTAAAAGAGTAGATTTTCCTGCACCATTTCTACCTAAAATTCCTAGTATTTCTCCTTTTTTCAATTCTAGGTTAAAGCCTTCCATTGCTGTAAAAGTATCATGTTTTTCATAGTTTGGCAATATAATTTCCAATAAACGGTCCTTTTTACTAGGATACATTTTGTATTTTTTACATAAATCTTTTATTTCAATAACAACTTCCTTGTTCACTGGCTCTTCTTGTGATTTGTTATCTTTTCTTTCCTTTTCTTCCATTCTCGCTATCACTCCTTTTCTGCCTTATAGAACATCTGCAAAATCTTTTTTGGTTTTCTTAAAAATATGATTTCCCCATACAAATAGAATTAGCGTAATCACCCAGAATATAAGGGTATATAGCCCATATCCTTTTGTCATCATTCTTTCTCCTATAAAAGCTTCTCTTGCACATCCTACCAAATACGTAAATGGAATACATTGCAATAGTTTTTGTATGGTTGGGTAATTTGCCACCATTCCCAAATTCCAAACGATTGGTGTAAACCAGAAGAAAATTTGCATGATGATATTTAACAATTGTGAAAAATCAGGTATCACCGTAGTAATAGCAGAGGTGAATCTGGTAAAAGCTATAATAAAACAATAAGCTGCAAAAAGTGCATATAGCAATACTAAAAAGTTTGGTACATAACCATAACATGAACTCACAATAATAGATATGGCAAATAAGAATAAAGACACAAAGGCAGATGATATAACAGATATAACTGGTATGGTGTCAACTGGAAATACTACCTTTTTGACAAGATAACTATAAGCTCTTATGGAATTGCTGGCATTGATAATGGTATCATTTACTGTCATCCACATAGACATCGCTGGTAAAAACCACGAAACATAAGGATATTCTCCTGAACTCCCTACTCTTAAAATATATTGGAAAACAATAACATAGGTAATCATAAATACAAATGGTTGCATAAATCCCCATATAGCACCTAAACTAGTATTAGCAAAACGATTTTTAAAATCATTTTTTCCAATTCCCCATATTACTTTTCTATTTTTTATCACGGTTTTTATAAAATCCATTGTTTGCCTCCATCATCTTTTTTTCATAAGTTTTAGTATAGCATATCTAAGCTGGAATATCCCCTTTCCAATCCATGGCAAGTTCATAATGATAAAATTTTCGATATAATATAAAAAGGTTTCTGTTTTGTATAATCGATGAAAAATGTCCCAACCTTTCCAATTAAAGTTTTTCTTCTTTTCTAACATACTAAAATAGTTGTAAGCTTTTTGGTTGAATACCTGTAATTCTTCTGAAAATTTTTCCTGTTGCTCTACATAGGTTCCAAAAACCCCTAATTTCACTTGGATAAACCATTCTCTTACTTGTTCTAATTGTGTAAATTGATGGGAAATTTTTTCGGTTCCTACTTCATTGTCTTCATGTTGTCTATATTGAATATATTTTTCTGGTAAATAGGCTAGTTTTCCTTCTAAACTTACCATTAAACCAATCCAATGGTCATGTAACACATATTTTGAATGGGTTGGTAATGGTAAAATCCTATCAATCCATTTCTTTCTTGATAAAATGGTACATCCTGTTACACAATTATACAGATAATTTATTTTGTCTGTGTTAATGTATTTGTGTATTTTTCTACTTAATTTCATAAAATCATTAAAAGAAACATATATAGTTTGTAATTCACTATCTACTACTTCTAAATCCGTAAAAACCAAATCTGCTTTTTCTTTTTCAAGTTTTTCATATGTTTTTTCTATTTTTTCTGGCATCCACACATCATCTTGGTCAGATAACATATAGATGTCGTTTTCTACTTTTTTTAATAAAAACTCAAAATTTTTAATACAGCCTAAGTTTTCCTTTTGATAATATACGGTTACTCTTTTATCTTTTTCTTCGTATTGTTTTAAGATTTCTCTTGTCTTGTCTTGCGAACCATCATCTGATATGATTAATCGTATGTTCTGATACGTTTGGTTCAAAATACTATCTATTTGTTGTTTTAAATACTTTTCTCCATTGTATGTGGCAAGTAAAATATCAATTTGCTCCTTCATAGATTCACCTACATTTTTCAACAAGTTTTTGTTCTTGTTTATTCTATCCTCAAATTGCCTTTTTGTCAATTGTTTTGGCTTTCAAGTTTCGACTTTTTGCAAGCGAGGGTTGTCATATATTATTTTTGCAACACTGCATAAGCGACCAAACGAGCAAAGTAAGTAGCATTGGAGCAACCTACAGATAAAGAATTAATTTTGTAGGTTGCGACACACAAAGTGTAAAAAAATCATATATGACAACCCTTGCTTGCAAAAAGTCGAAACTTGAATTTTGGCTATATTAAATAAATTAAGTATCCCAAAATCGGCAAATGAAAAATCATCCATTCCTTCATCATCTTTTTCGCTAAATTCTTTCCAGCCAAAAATTTAAAATAAGAAAAAATATGAATATTAATATATTTCGATTTTTCTAAACTTTTGTAATATTGTATTAGCTTTTGTAAAAATACTTTATTTTCTTCCTTCGTTGCATAGGCTAGGCACATTTTTGCTCCTTCTAAGTAAGCTTTATCAATTACCTTCTCTTTTCTATATTTCAAATAAGAATGATAACTTGTCCCATTTTCTTTTTTCCATCGACTCAAATTTTGTGCTAAATTTCTTCCCCCAAAAACATTGTTGGTATGAAGACGATAACCAAATAATGGTTCTTCTATATAAGCAATTCCTTTTCCTTCATTGGCAAGAAAGGCAGCTAACCAGTCATGTGCTATTACCTCTTCTGTAAATGGGAGCATTTTATTTTTTACATTATCTGTTATAATTTGTGAACAACCAATTCCAACACATCTAGAAATAGTTAATTTATTTTTTCCATGAATCATTGGAACATTCTTATATTTAAAATAATTGGTTTGTATGGTTTCTCCTTTTTCATTGATTTGGTGGGCATTACAATATACTAAGTCCACTTCTTCCTCTTTTATTTTTTGCAAACTTTTTTCTATTTTTTGTGGATACCAAACATCATCATGGTCAGAAAACATGATGTATTCAGCATTTGCTTGTTTTAATAGAAATTCAAAATTTTTGTTGTAACCTAGATTTTTTTCTTGTTGATATAGCGTAATTCGTTTATCTTTATTTTGATATTCTTCTAAGATTGTTTTTACATCTTTTTTTGTAGAAGCATCATCACTAATTAATAGTCTAAAATTTTTATGGTTTTGGTTTAATATGCTTTCTATTTGTTGTTTTAAATATTCTGTTTCCGTATTATAGGTAGTTAATAAAATATCTACTTCTTGCATTTTTTCCTCCTTCTACCTTTTCTATTCCTGAATTTTATCATTTATTTTGTGTATAATCAAGTTTTGTAGTAAAAATAAGATAAATGAATTCATCGTTTATTATAAAACGATTTTAGTCTTCCAATACTATGATTAAAAAATCCCAAAAAAATAATCTTGAGCTTTGTCCTTGATAATAGGATAAACTCAAGATTATAATGAAAGGTTAAAAATACTATAATACCAAATTGACTAGACACCGAGCCAAGACCACACGGAACGAATAGTAGCTGCTTGTACTGCCGCTGGGAGTGGTGGAAATAGAAGGCACCAGCGCCAGAACCATCATTGCAAGTGCCCCCACGTATGAAAAACGGAGCGCCCAAGGTCGGAATGTAAGAGGAGTCTCCGAACCAGCTCGTAGCGCCACTACCTCCAGAAGATATCTCTAGTACAGCATCTCCGTATCCATATCCTGCATTTTTATAAGCCGTGTAATTATTACCTTCTGAATCGCTTGCAGAATTATATGGATAAACAGTTGCATATTTGGTACTCCTTGTTTTATATCCTTGTGCATCTGCTGTTTGATAAGCAAATGATGAACCAGAACTTGAATTCCCATTTGAAATATAACCTGCTACACATTCCTCTGCTCCACCACTTAAATCATAAATTCCATAAATATTTCCTGTTGTACTTGCATTTCCTCCTCCACTTCCTGTTACACATGAACTACTACTATTTATAGCTATTTCTTTTCCATTTCTTCCATATTGACTATGGGTTAAGTAAGCTACTGCTCCCCATTCACTATTTTTCATTAAATGACTTTCTTTGCTTCTATCATAATTGTAGGATTTGGTATACATATCTCCAATACTTATGTTTCTCCAACTTGACACTCCTGGCACTACTTTTACAGTACCATTACTATTGCTACTTTCATATTTTCCTACCCAGATTCCTGCTAATTCTTTATCCCATTCTCCACGCTTAAAATTATTACTGGTTCCATCTTGGAAGGCTGGGTGGATTTTGTATCCTTCATCTGCTATTGTTTGGCTGGTTGGTATGAATTTTACCTCGATTTTTCCTGCTGTACTGGTTCCTTCTCCACTTACTATTTTGTATTCATATCTTGGTATCCATACCCAGTAACTTCCATCACTTGTTTTCGCATTAGCCCATTTACTTGTTTTTGTATCAGTTTGATTGTCTCCTTCTTCATATTCATACCATTGATTCCATTCTTCTGTTGTATTTTCAGCTGTTAACGTTTTTTCTTTATTGGATGCATCCCAATATATTGCTGTCATTCCGCTCATTAAGTTTGGTTCATTTATAAATGGTTTTTCTACTGTTATAGCTTCTGAAATAGTCTCCTTTGCATTTCCTGCATTGTCAACAGTTAATATATGTAAGTAATAGGTCCCTTCTGTTGTGGTTTTTAACGTTAATGTTTCTGGGTTACTTGTAAAGCTTCCTC
>CAOKPI010000013.1 GCA_948470605.1 uncultured Clostridium sp.
TACATAGTAATTTCTCTATCAAATTTCGACATTACACACTTTATTTTACATACCCGCCTTTCAATATTTTTAAAATCTAACATATATCTTGTTAATTTTCTTTGCAATGGCATCTTTTTTGTTCCAAAACTACTATCTAAACTCGCTAAATTAAATACTATTTTTCTAATTAATGCTAAATTATTTATTGAATTTCCTATCCTATTTCTTGAATGGTCTTCATCTAATATTACATCTAATCTCCAGTGTAAACCACATTCTATATTCCAATGATCTCTTATTACTTCTTCTAATTTATCTATTTCTATTTTATAGTCTATTATATAATAATTGTCTGTTATACTTGTTTCATCTTCTATTGTCCTTTCAACTCTTACATATGCAATAGCTTTAACGGTTTCCCATTTCTTTTTATTCTTTATTGTTTCTATATCATAGCTTAAGTAATAACTCCTTTTTTCTGTTCTTCCATGATTTTTTTTATCTGTTACTTCTTTCCATATTATATCTTTATGAGCCTTTAAGTTATTGATTTTATCAAAATATCTTCTTATATCTTTTTGTAATTCTTTTTGATTTTCTTTTGCTTTCAAAACATAATGACCACCTTGTTCGACTATCTTTTTCGTTATCTTTTCTTGTGTTCCTATTGCATCTATTGTTATATGAGCACCTGATATGTCTAATAAATCCAACAATTCTGGTATTGCTGTTATTTCATTTGATTTTTCATCCACTTTCACTTGACCTATTGATATTCCTACATCTCCTAAAAATGCTGATACGATATATGGAGTGTTTCCTCCATTAATTGTATCTGTAGCAGATTTCACTGCTTTTCCATCAATGCTTATATTTTTGTCTGTCTTCTTTTTTATTATTTCTTTTGTCCAGTCTACAAATATTTCCATGAATTTTTTACTATCTATTGCTGCAAATACATCTGATAAGCAGTCATGTGATGGTGTCCCATTTTCTAATTTTAATAATTTTATGAAATATTCTTCTTTTATTTTCAGGAAATCAGCTATATTTGTGAAATCTGTTAAACCACATAATATTCCATATATTGTCATTATTAATATATCTATTAATTTATATTTTTTTCCTCTTATATCTCTTGGATCTTCTAATATTTCAAATTTTTCAAATAATGTTTTCATTTGTTTTACCTCTTGAAAACATTATACTATATTTTCTCACTTTGTACATAAATTTTTAAGCGATTGCCATACAAATACATTTAATTTTTTAATCGAATGAATTTCTTAATCTACTTGCTTGCAACATGGAGCTTATTAAATCTAATTGCTATTTCTATTTTTATTTAATCAGTCATAGTTATTTTTTACATTTGGGACATCTTGGTGAACGAACTTTGTTATAAATAGCTTTTTTATATTCAAAACCACACTTATCGCATTTCCATGATACTACTTTTTTTGATGATGGTAAAATATTATCTGGATTTTGTTCTATATTTTTTTGGTAATCCCATTGTTTAACTATTGTAGGATATTTAGTTGCTAGGTCATTAAATCCTTTTAAAACAATTCTGTTAGTACAATATGGGCAATTACCTCCTTGTGCTCTAGTAGATATTTTTGTTTTCCATTCATGTCCATATTTACATTTCCACCATATCTCCTTATTAGTAAATTTTGCTACTTGATTTGGTTTCAAATTTCCATTTTTTTCGTAATTCCATTCTTTTGCTATTTCTGGACATAATGTTTCCAAATCATTATATCCTGGTAAAACTATTTTTCCATCACAAATGGAACATCCTGTATTTCTTCTAGAAGATATTGTTGCCTTCCACTCATGTCCACATTTTCCTTTCCACCATACCTTTTTTTGACTGCCTGGCAAAACTTGGCTTGGTCTTAAATTTCCATTTTTTTCGTAATTCCATTCTTTTGCTATTTTTGGATATTTTGTTTCTAAATCATTAAACCCAGACCATACTTTTTGATTCATACAATATGGGCATTTTCTTATGTTATTATTATGTATTCTGTCATTTATTGAAACAAACCATTCATGTCCATATTTGCATTTCCACCATACTTTTTTTCCTGAACTTTTGCTTACATGACTAGGCTTTAAATTCCCATTTTTAGCATAATTCCATTCCATAGCTAATGTTGGATATGTTTCTTGTAATGATTTTTCTTTTTCATTATGACTCATTAAATTATTTATTTCTTTTACATCTCTCTTAATATTAGAATTTATAGTTATATTAAGCAAATTTCCAATCCAATCTAGTGCTGGTAATACATGCATGCCACTTGCTTTTATATTATCCACATAAAAATCTTTTGATTTTCCATTAAGTTTTTTACAGCCTTTTTCTCTTATTCTAATTAGAGTTATCCCATGTTCATTACATATATCATTTTTCTTATTATCTTTTTCTATATTTTTATGCCACCTTCTACCATCATATTCTATTCCAATTTTTTTACTTGGAATAAAAATATCTAATTCCATTGGCTTTAACCATTTTGGTTTGTAATTTTCAATTGCATCTTTAAATTTTTTCCTTATATAAAAGAATATTATTTTCTCTGGTAAAGATGTTTGCATTTCGGTAGCACATTTTTTACAGCCATTTCCACAATTTCTACTAGCAATAGTAGCAATCCACTCATGCCCTTTATTACATTTCCACCATACTTTTTTTCCAGAACTCTTTGTTACTTGATCAGGTCCTAAATCTCCATTTTTTTCATAATTCCATTCTTTTGCTAATGAAGAATTTTGACTTGCTAAATCATTAAATCCTTTTAGTACTCTATGTCCTGCACAATATGGACAATTATCTCCACTAACCCTATCTCTTAGTTTTGCTTCCCATTCATGCCCACATTTTCCAATCCACCATACTTTTCTCGTTATTGTAGACATCACTTGATTCGGTCTTAAATCAATATTTTTTTCATAATTCCATTCTTTTGCTATTTCCGGATATTTTGTTTCAAAATCATTATATCCTGGTAAAATTTTTTGATTAGAACAATAAGGACATCCATGTTTGCTTTTTGTTCTTGCATACAATTTAGTTTTCCATTCGCCATTACATTTACTACATAGCCACCATATTTCTTTAGCACTTCCTCTGGTTACATTTTCTGGTCTTATTGTTGCATTCTTTTTATAATTCCATTCTTTTATTAGTTCGGGATCAGTTGTTGTTAAGTCATTAAAACCTTGCAATACTTTCCTATTAGAACAATAAGGACATCCATTTCCTTTAAATCTATCACTGACTCTAGCAATCCATATATGTCCATATTTACATTTCCACCATGCCTTTTTAGTACTTCCATATGATGTTTTTGTAGGATCTATATCACTATTTTTTTCATAATTCCATTCTTTCATCAAAAAATCATTGTCTATTAAAAAATTTTTTTGATTCAAATATAATCTCTCCTCTTAAAATACTATTTATATTATAATTATATTAATTCTACTAATTCTATCAAATCACTCATAGTCATTATAACTCCAGTTTTTTCAAGTCTTTTCATTAAATTAATAATAATAACCTTTCGTGCTTTTAAATCCCAATTATTTAATTCATGTTTAATGCGTTCCATTCCATTGGGCTTACTAATATAATAATCTTCTAATATATTAATAAAATGGTCATATTTATTTTTAGGAAATATATCGATTATATGTGTATCAACACCTTCTGTTTTCATTTTTTCAATAATATCTAAAGTATTGACACCTTCAATCTTTATTGTTTTTTCTTTTAGCATCTCTAAATCCATAATTTTCCCTAATTCTTCATCCGATACTAAGTCCTCAAGATTGCAGTGAAAAATTTTGCATAAAATAGGAATTTTATTCCATTCTGGATAACTTTCATCACATTCCCATTTTGAAATACTTTGCCTTGATACTCCAACTTGTTCTGCTAATTCTTCTTGTGATAGATTTTTAGACTTTCGTAGATTTTGTATATTATTACCTAATTTCATTGTATTACCTCCTTCTTTTATAGCTAAATTATATATTTTAGAATTGATTAAATCTACCAACTTTGAGTTGCATTTTACATGACTATACAAATTATTTGGCAATATTTTATCATAAAAAGGATCAAAAAGATAGTTCTTTTGTTTGTCCATTTTCAATAAATAATATAAAAAACTATTCAACTAGCAATAATATTTTCGTTCTCTATCAATATATTGTTCCAAATCAACCACACAATAGTTAGCATCAGGTAGTTCCTTTTGTAATCTCGTTTCTAGTTTTGAATCACAAATAATATAAGCTCTTTTAGTAGAACTCTCCCTTATAAAATATTTAAGTCTTGTAATCTTTTCAGTATCTAAAAAATAAAAGGTATTAATAAATTTATCTTTATTGTTTGCATATTCACAAAAACTATATTCAGATAAATAAGCTCCTTTATAGCATTTATCTATAATTTCTTTCCATCTTATACTATGTAAATATTTTAATTTTTCTTTATTAATAGCATTATCTTCAATTATTAATATTTGATTCAACCCAAAAGCAAAATCATTTAAATTTATTCTGTTTATATCATCTATTAAAATAATAATATTTCTATATTTCATTTCTTTTTGTATATCATAAATTACAGATTGAATGTATTTATTATCATGTTCTTTAAGAATTTGATAAGCTAAGTATTCAAATCCGTTTATATCAAATATTCCTATAAATCTTCTACCTGTTGTTGTAAATATTCTTTTATCTTTTATTGCAAATGATGGTGTAAAATCAACGGTATTACAGTTATGATAAAAAGCAGCTATGTTACTTAATTTTAATAATCTTTCTCTATATTTTGCATTTTTATTTGATTTATTATATTCAAAGTTTAATAATTTTACATATTGGATTCCAGATTTACCCAATACTAACATCCACTTAATTTTTCTTAAAAAATTTTTATCTATTAAATTTTTAATTCTATTTCTATAATATCTACTACTATTAAAAAAATACTTTGCATCACTTACATTTAAGTATTGATATTTTGCAATAAATTTTATCAAAGAAATCTCCTCTTTATTTGTCGGAAAATAACTCACACTTATCACCTCCAATACTAACTAATAATTTATCAATAAATTGTCCGTTGGTAAGATAGTCGATAGCTACGCCATCGACTACTTACCTCCACTACAAAAACTATATCATTAACCTCACAAAATGCTTGAAATATGTGCATTTTCTCGTGATGTGAAATATGCCAAAATTCTTTCTTAAAAAAAGTTAATTTTGCTATACTTTTTGTTACTGTAAAATTTACATTTTTTTGCAGTTTGTACTACCATTTATGATAGATTTTTTATAATAATTTAATAAGTTATCTGGATTATTATCTTCTGCTAGAAAATATAAATTTATTAAATGCTCTCGATTTACATTTTGTAATATAAATTGAAAATTACTATTATACAAATCATATAAAACATATACAATATTTTTTATCATATTAATTTTATCTTGTTTCATATATTCAAGCATATAAGAATCATAATTAAAATCTAATCTGTCAATGATTTCAAAAAATTCTTTTGGAATTTCGTTACTATTATTTATAATTAAATAAAATAAATCATCTATATTATATTTTATATTATTATCTTTAACAATTTTGTTAATACCCTCTTTACTTTTTGGTATATAGGGGTGTTGATTTTTTTGATAATAGGGTATATCTGCAATATAAATATTTCTTGATACTATTTCTTTATTTTCATTTCTTATAATTTCTGTTTCTATATAGCCAAGTTCTTGTAAATGTGAAATCCATCTACTAACTGAGACAGCTGTTACGTTATATAAATCTGCAAAATATTTATTTTGAGCATAACAATAACCATTTTTATTGGCTAATGCTGTAATTTCCCCATATAATAACTTTTCGGCATATTTTAAATTAGTGTCATACCTAACTGTTGCAGGTATGATTGCATAATAATTGGGTTGTTCTTTTTGACTCATATTATGCACCTCCATATCTTTAAATTTTGCTGAAGGGCAAATTTATAAAGTATGAAAGTGTTTATAAACGAAAAAACGAATTTGAGAATTTCTAAGTGGTGGTAACCACAAAGAAATTCTAGAAATTCCCATATTTATCTTGTACGGAAATTCCTCCCACTGGGAGAACTTTCCTACAATATAAAAAAAGAGACCTTACTTTTATAGTAAAATCTCTGTATTAAAAATTACATTTAAAGGGACATCCCTTTAGGTAAAAACTTCCGAATTGGTTGCGGGAGAAGGACTCGAACCTTCGACCTTCGGGTTATGAGTAATTTTTGCAAACGATTGGTAGACAAGGCTTTTGGATGTATTTATTGGTATATTTGGTGTGCCCAATTTTTGTACTTTGTAAATTTATGTGATTTTGGGTTCGTTTTTGGGAATTGTGTGCCCAAATTGAGCCCAACAAAATAAATTTATGGAGGTTTTGATTATGAATAAAAAATGTTTTTATTGTTTTGAAAGTATAAATAATAATTTTGATAGTGAGAATGACCTGATGACAGATTGGCTGGATTTTAGGTCTGAAGAATTGGAAACTAATTTGAGTGAGGAAGATAAAAGGCATTTGCTTAAGTTCGATGTGTTTGCTGATAGGATTTTAGATGCTACTTTGGATTCTAAAAAGGATTATGTTTCTGATGTTTTAGATGATTTGCATGATGATTTTTTACAACATTGTATTTATTGGAATGAGAAGTATTATAGGACTGGGTTTAGTGATGCTGTTAAGTTGCTGAATAATGCTTTAAATTCTTAGGTTTATGCCTAAAATTGAAGGTGGGTAAAAAGAAATTTTTAAAAACTTCTCTTTGCCCACCTTTTATATTTTTATTTTTCTTTTAGATATCTTTTCAAAAGAAATGTTAAGAAATAGGGGAAAGTATAAAATTTACCGTTAAATCCTATATTTCTATTACATAATTTTATTCCATATTTGATATCTTTGTATAAATTGTTACTGATCAAATTATTAAGTGAAATTGTCGCATTATCATTTGCTTTTACTTCAATAGGAATTAAAGAATTTGTATCTCTAACCATAAAATCCATTTCAAGTTTTTTACTATCGTCTCTATAAAAATATAAATCATATCCTGCTTTTACTAACATATCTCCTACTATATTTTCATATAAAGCACCTTTATAAGTATTCATATTTTCATTATTTCTTAAGTCATCTTGAACTTCTTCATCTAATGACCCAATTAATAATCCAGTATCTGCAAAGTATAATCTATAATTATCAGGATTGTAATTTCCTTTTAATGGTAGACTTGCTTGTTCCATTGCGTAACAAATATTTACTATTCCAGCATTTGCAAGCCATTCAACCACACCAACATATTCTCTATTTCTGGCTCCATCTGCTATTTTAGATATTTGAAACTTCTTATTTTCATTGCCTAAAAATACTGGTATTTTTCGATAACAGTTTAATATTTTTGTTTTATCTAGTCCTCCTGCATATTTTGTTATATCTTCTTCATAATCTAATAAAATTTGTTGTTGCATTTTTAAGATACCACTAAAATTTTTATTGGTAACAAATTGATTTACGATTGCAGGCATTCCTCCTACTATCATGTATTCTTTAAAATTAGACATCATTACATTGTATTGTATATCACTTAATGGTTTTAATTCTATCATACATTTATATAAATCATTAATCTGTTCATCCGTATATCCTTTAGCCCATAAAAATTCTTCAAAATCCAAAGAATTCATGATATAATCTTCTTTATTGCCAACACTATTTGATTCAATTTCTTTATAATTTATTCCCATTAAGGAGCCTGAACATATAACGTCATATCTACCATCTTCTCTAAATGCTTTTAATGAAGTTGCTGTGTTTACACAGTCTTGCATTTCATCAAAAAATATTAAGGTATTATATTCATTTAGCTTTAATTCTGGCATTTTTAATGTTATATTTTTTATTATATTATCAACTTCAAATCCATCGTTAAATATTGTTTTAAATTGTGGCTGAAGTGCAAAGTTTATTTCTACAAAGGTTTTATAATTGTTCTCTCCAAAATTTCTTATGGCATTTGTTTTTCCAATCTGTCTTGCACCCTTTATTATTAAGGGTAATTTATTACTATTATTTTTCCATTTAATAAGGTAATTATCAATTTTTCTTTTTAATCGTTCCATAAATTTTTTACCTCCTCTTATAATAGTATATCACATTTTTAGAAAAATTTCAATGCTATTAAATCACATTTTTATATGATATTTCGACATATTTTTCACATTTTTAGAATTTTATTTCAATTTTGTTTTATCACTTGTCTTATAGAACTTTGTCCCAGAACTATTAACTAAAGTATTTTCATCTTCAATCCTTAATTCCTCAGGCTGTTTTACAAAATTCATTGGAGAATCATCAACTGGAGAATGCGTTACTGAATAAGTGATTCTAATATTATTGCCGTCTATTTCATAAGTACCATCATTATAAGCATCAGATGCATATATTACAGAATTCTCTGAAAATATATAAGTAAATGCTTCTGTTCCATATGGTCTTTCGGCATTATATGTACCTAATATTTTGTATTTAATATTTTGTTCTATATTATTTTCAACAATATTATTTACAACTTCATTCTCAATTATATTCATTTCAATTTCATTTTTTTTGCCAGAATTATTGTTTATGAAAAATAAACTAGCAATTAATAATAATACAAAAATTATAATTATATATATCATATATTTTCTATTCATTTTACCTCTCCAACAAAATTATGGAATAACATTATAAAAAACCTAATAGTAAACTAAACTTATTTAATATCTTTTATCACAAAATCCCATTTTATAATTTAAGCCTTTAAAAAATACTCTATACTATTAATATATTGATCCTGTGCATTTAAACATGTATCAATTAAATAACCTTTTTCTTTATTACTTTGATATTGATTTAATCCTCTATAATAGAATAATTTGTCTTTATCTAAAATAATAAATGGTATTATATTATTTTTTAAACATTCCTTAAACATTATAATTCTTCCGACTCTACCGTTCCCATCTTGAAATGGATGTATCTTCTCAAATTTCGAATGAAATTCAATTATTTCTTTTATAGTAACTTTTCCCAATGAATTATACCATTCTATTAGTTTGCTCATATCTCTTTCAACATTTTTTGGCTCAGTTGTTTTCATATTCCCAGCTTCATTGGGTAATTTTTTATATTTACCAACATTAAACCACTCTTTTCTACTATCTGATGTCCCTTCTTTTAATACCTTATGAAATTCTTTTATCATATTTTCAGTTAGTTTTTTATCTGCTATGTCTAACATATAATCTACTAATTTGAAATGATTAGCTGTTTCTAAAACATCATCTATATCAGTAATAGAATCTTTTTCAGCTATCAAAGTATTTGTTTCATAAATATATCTTGTTTGAGCTTCTGTAAGTTTACTTCCTTCTATATGGTTTGTATTGTACGCAAAAGTAACTTGAGTGTTATGATATAAATTACCTTTTAATTTCATATTTTTTTGTTCTCTTAATACCTCTAAAATGTTTATCTTCGAAATATCAAAATGATCTTCTTTTAACAAATCATCAATTGAAATATCAAATATTTCTGATAACTTTTTTAAGGATTCAATATTAGGTTCTAAAGCTCCAGACTCATATTTAGAAACCGTAGCTGGTTTAACTCCTAATGCTTCAGCAATTTCTACTTGTGTCATCTTCTTGCTTTCTCTATATAGTTTTATTTTTTCTCCTAACATAATAAAAACTCTCCTTTTTTACTTCGATAATATTATATCATATTATTTCCAAAAAAGAAAGTTTTTATCATTTATTCTTACATTGTTTCCATAACAGATTTTTATTAATTGTCTTTTATTTTCGTTCCAGTTTATACTCTTCACCATCTTCAGCAACTTTAAGTTCTGCTTCTTTAGTTTTTATTTCATCATCATATTCATTTTTCATTAGTCTGTAAATAACATTTCCTAAAGAATTCATAATTGCATCATAGAATTCTTTATTTTCAAACAACTTCTTATATGAAGTTGCACTTTCTTTATAACATTTTGCTGTTTTCTCACTAAATACTTTAGGAAATACTGATTTTGTAAACATATCTTCATTATTATTTTTAGCTAAATTTTTAATTGTTTTATCTTCCATAATAGTATTCATAAGATTTTCTACTATACGGTTATCTCCATCTGTAAATTGTCCAGAATATAATTCATTTACTTTCTGAATTACTTCATCAAGTAATCTCTTTTCTGGTAGTACTACTATTTGTACTTTTGCTCCTTGTGGTTTTATCATTCCAGGAGTTTCTTCTGTTTTTCTTAAAGATACACTTCCATCAAAAGTTTGCTTTAAATTATAATATGTAAGTTTAACTGTTCCTTCCAAATCTATTACATCTATTTTATTCTTTGGTAACAATTTTTCTACATATCTTAAATACATATAAATTTTGTGTAACTCTTCATCTCCCATATAGGCAATTTGTGTTATATATGAATAGAATCTATTAAAACTTCTTACTTCTCTTCTAAAGCTTTCTCTTTGTTCTATATCTAATTTATTGTACAAATCAACTGTTTCTTTGACACAACTCGTTAATTTTCCAAAATCATTTTCATTTTGTTTTCCATTTTTTAGATACATTTTACAAAATTTTTCTACATTATCATCATACCATAATTTATAGCTTCTTAATATATTTAACTTATCATATATAACATTAGGATCTGTTTCTTTTTCTAAAACTGAAACATCATAAAATGGTTTAAAAGCTTCTTGCATATCTTCTGCCTTATTTACAAAATCAATTACTAATGTATCATCTTTTCCTTTACACATTCTATTTAATCTTGATAATGTTTGTACAGCTTTTATTCCTGATAACTTTTTGTCAACAAACATTGTATGCAATAATGGTTCATCAAATCCTGTTTGATATTTTTCAGCAACTACTAATACATTAAATTCATCTCCATGAAAGTATTCTTTTGTCTGGGATTCTTTTATCTTCTTACCATCTCTAGTTTTATTCATACCACTTTCTGTAAAGGCTTCTCCACCATCCTTAACTTCTCCTGAAAATGCTACTAAAACATCTAAATCATCGTAGCCCTTTTCTTGTATATATCTTTTCATTTCAAAGAAATATCTTACTGCATGTAATCTTGATGCTGTAACAAGCATTGCTTTTCCTTTACCACCAATTTTATTTTTAGTCACTTTTCTAAATTGTTCAACTATTATTTGTGTTTTTTGTGTTATATTTATCTCATGTAAACTTTCAAATTTTTTAATATATTTTGTAGCATAATTTTCTGGTACTTCTGGATTATCTGGTATTTTCTTTGCAATTTTATATATAGATTCATAAGTCATATAATTGGCTAATACATCTAATATAAATTCCTCTTCTATAGCTTGTCTCATACTATAAATATGAAATGGTCTAAAAGTTCCATCATCTTGTTTAGTTCCAAATAGTTCTAGCGTTTTTCCCTTAGGCGTTGCTGTAAATGCAAAGAATGATAGATTATCTTGCTTTCCATGTGTAGCTAATTCTTCTACTATTTTATCTTCATAATCTTTTTCATTTTCTTCTGCTATTGCTTCTAACTCTGCATATTTCTTTAATGCTTCATCTCTATCTGCTAATGCTATTTTCAATTTCTTTGCAGAGTTTCCTGTTTGGCTTGAATGTGCTTCATCAACTATTACAGCAAATTTCTTTCCTGCAGTATCTGATACATCTTTGTATATTACTGGAAACTTTTGAAGTGTTGTTATTATTATTCTTTTTCCATCATTTATAGCATCTTTTAAGTCTTTTGATGTTTTATCATCATCTATTTTTACAACTACACCTTGTTGGTGTTCAAATTGATAAATTGTATCTTGTAATTGTTTATCTAATACAGTTCTATCTGTTACAACTATAATAGAATTGAATATTGCATTATTATTTTTATCATGTAATCCTGAAAGTCTATGCGCAAGCCATGCTATAGAATTAGATTTTCCAGAACCTGCACTATGTTGAATTAAGTAGTTTTGTCCAACTCCACAATCTCTAACATTCCATATTAATTTTCTTACAACATCTAATTGATGATATCTTGGAAATATTATATTTTTCTTTTCAATCTTTTTTTCTTTACCATTTTTATGTTCTATTTCTTCTTTGACTTCTAGGTGTACAAATTTTTGAATTATTTCCATTAAGGAATCTTTCATTAATACATTTTTCCATAAATAATCCGTAGTGTAGCCATTTGGATTAGTTGGATTTCCTGCTCCACCAACATTTCCTGCTCCATTTGATCCTTGATTAAATGGTAAATATCTTGTATTTGCCCCTGCCAATTTTGTAGTCATTTTTACATCATAATGGTCAACAGCGAAATACACTATTATTCTTGAATTAAATTTAAATATCAATTCTCTAGGATCTCTGTCATACATAAATTGTTTTTGTGCATTTTCTGAACTTTGTCCTGTTATTTGATTCTTTAATTCTAAAGCAACTAATGGAATACCATTTAATAGTAAAACAATATCAATTGAGTTTTCATTTTGAGTAGAATATTTTAACTGTCTTGTTTCGTTTAAAATGTTCATCTCATATAATCTTCTATCTTCTGAATTTAAATTTGTTTCTGGTTGAAAATATGCTAATTTAAACTTGTGGCCACGATCTGTTATTCCATTTCTAACAACATCTACAATTCCTCTTTGAGACACTTCTTCATTAAATCTTTTTATGAGTCTATTTTCATAGTCATCTGGAAAAGCTTTTTTATATCTTTCCCATTCATTATTTTGAGAATTCTCTATAAATGTAAATAAATCTTTTCTATTTAATGCACATTCTCTATCAAAATCTTGTGGATTTCCTTTTACATAGCCTCCATCTTCCGATAATAAATAACTTTCTATATCTTGTTCAAATCTTCTTTCATTTTCTTCCATAATTATTGCTCCTTTGAATTGTTTTCTTTCCATATCCATTTGGTATCAGATTATTTTTTCTCATATATGAAAGACAACTTTTTACTTTTTTTATATTTATTTTTGTTTTCCTTTTACTCCAGGCATAAAATTCTTCTATTATTTGTTCGTCTGTCGGATTTATTCCATCAATTAAAAAATCATTCCAACAGTAAAACAATGTAGCAATTATTTCACTTTGCTGTGTATCTTTATTCTTAAATAATTTAATTATTCTAGTTATTTCATTATCATTTTCTTCGAAATGCTCTTGATATCTTTTAATTCCTTCTTTATAATTTTTATCCAATGTATAAATATCTCTCATATTGTCTTTTGATATTTTTACCCACTTTTCTTTTTCAAAAGTATCATATACATCATTCATCATTTCTTTACTATATGGTCCTGCAACATATTTTTCATAATCTGGTTCTTTTTCATATTTAATAATTTTTAATATTACACTCTGTATTTTATTTA
This sequence comes from uncultured Clostridium sp., assembly GCA_948470605.1. Lineage (GTDB taxonomy): Bacteria > Bacillota > Clostridia > TANB77 > CAG-508 > CAG-269. The sequence continues at coordinate 13,552 of CAOKPI010000013.1, forward strand.
ACTTTATCTTACACATAGAATAATTATTTGGAAGTTGTTCTATTATTCTTAATGACAATTCTGCCATTTCTGTATTATTATAATTTGTTTTTACCTCTTTTTTTCCTGTTACATATTCATATATAAGTGATTTTTTATAGTTTTCTAATTCTTCTATTATTTTTTCTTTATTATTAATTAATTTGTCTATTTCTTCGCATTTCTCTGATATATATTTTTCAATTTGATTTTGTTCTTTTAGTGGTGGCAAAGCTATTAATATATTACCAATTTCTGCACCTGATATATGAACAACTTTCAATTTAGACTTTCCATAACTTTTTTGTGTTTGTCCATAATGACTATTTAAAGCATAACTTAAAAATACTGGATTTTCAGAATGCTTTACAATTATAATATCTCCTCCAGCTAAACAATTTTCATTTCCTAAATATACTATATTTTTTCCTATTTCTTCTACTAATTCTCCTGTACCAGCAAATAATAAATCACCATAAGTGAAATATTGATTTGAATTTATCTTTTCTTTATTAGTTCTAGTTTCACATTCATAAAACTTATAGTTATATTTTGAATATATTTCACCATATCTCACACAAGGTGTATCTCCATCAGTTACAATGTCTTCTTTAGTAATTCCATTACCTTTGCCAATAGAATTTACAATATATTTTAATTTTATAAGTTTCCAATGCCTTGGAATCATTCCAATCGCTTCAATACCACTATCTTTCATTTTGATATTTTCATTTAACCCTTTTGTAACAACTCTAGTTATAATTGATTGCTCATATAACTTGTAATCTTCTATTGTTTGCTTCGTTTTTCTTATTGCATTATCTATTTCATCTACTTTTTTATTTAAATGATTGGCTATTCTTTCTTGTTCATCCTTAGTAGGTATAGGCATTATTATATTATTTAATTTTTCCATTGGAATTCTCATTCTTATTGTATTTAATTTTCCATTATCCGATTCTTTAGCAACAATACCATTGCCTAAACCCCATAAGCTTTTTTGAAATGCATTTGATTGAAATATATAATTATAATAATCTATATTATAATTATTATTTCTAACAAATAATGTATAGTATACTGGACTAACACATCCAAAATAATTAGATTTTCCAACCGATCCAACCACTACATTCATACTATTTAATACAATATCATTTGGATAAGCTAACTTATAATCTTCAAATTTTTCTTTTGCCTTATTTCCCCCTCCTGTTTTTTCTGAATATGGAAAAACTCCTCTATCTATTGACAAAGACAAAATGTCTTTACTTTTTATTGGATCATTTTTTTCTTTTCTCTCTTCTAACACATGTTTTAATCGTTTTATTGTCCAATCTTCTGGTATATTTCCAATCCATTCTATTCCAGAATCTTTCATTTTTCTCATGTTACTTGTCCTCCTTAAATAATTTTTCAAGAGAACTCATAATATCTTTCTCATTTTTTCTAATTCTTTCTTCTATAACATCAGAATCTTCTGGCTCAACATATTTATAAAAGTATCTTGTAAAAGGAATTTCATAACCTACAACAGTTTTCCTTTCATCAATCCAAGCTTTTTCATTATAAGGTAAAACTTCTCTTTTAAAATACTGTTTTATATCCTCTAATAAAGGAATATTCTCATAATCTCTTTTACGAGAATCTGCTTTTTTAATTTTCTTTTTATCTTTTATTATGTTTCCATCCTCATCCTCTAACGGAGATTCAATTGTAATTCTATTAAATCCAAAATCGAAATTATTAAAAATCTTACTTTCTACTGATTTCCCATTTTCACTATATTCTGTATTCTGAAAATCATCATAAGCCTTTAATATTAAGTTTTTACATTCTTCACTGATATCTTTTCTCTTATTACCTATGTTTTTTCTTCTATTTTCATAACAATTTGAAGCATCTATTAATTGTACTTTTCCTTCTCTCATAACATTCTTATGTTTGTTTATTAACCAAATATATGTAGATATTCCTGTGTTATAGAATAAATCTGTTGGCAATTGAATTATAGCTTCTAGCCAATCATTTTCGATAATATATTTTCTTATTTCAGATTCTCCTGAACCTGCTTGTCCACTAAACAATGGTGAACCATTTTGAATAATTGCCATTCTTCCATTATCTTTCAATTTTGCTATACCATTTAAAGTAAATAACATTTGTCCATCGCTAATCTTAGGTGTACCAACTGGAAATCTTCCTTTATCTCCTTTTGATACTTCATTTTCTATCGCTTTCTTTTGTTTCTTCCAATCGATTCCAAATGGTGGGTTTGAAATAATATAATCAAATTCATAACCTTTAAATTTATCATCATCTAAAGTATCTCCTTGTTTGAAATTCTCAGCATCTCCACCTTTTATTAGCATATCTGCTTTTGCTATAGCATAAGTTTCAGGATTTAATTCTTGCCCATAACAATCAACAATAGCATCTTTATTTAGTTGTTTCAGCCTATCTGTCATGCATGCTAACATTTGAGAAGTTCCCATTGCCATATCATAAATTGTTTTCACTTTGTTTTCATTTATTAAAACGTCTCTTTCTTCAGCAATCAATAAATCTGTCATTAAATAGATAATATCTCTAGCTGTAAAATGTGCTCCTGCTTCTTCATCATAACTTTCTGAAAACTTTCTAACTAGTTCTTCAAAAATATATCCCATATCTTCTGTTTTTACTTCATCTAATCCCATATATGCTTTTTTACTATTAAATTCTTCTAAAACAACATATAGTAATCTATTTTCAGCCATTGTTTTTACTTCATTTTCAAATTTAAAATTATTAAGTATATCAATTACATTGTCTGAAAATCCATTCAAATAATTTTTAAAATTGCTCTCTATATTATCTGGATCTGCAAGTAATTTTTCAAAATCATATTTACTAGTATTATAAAAATTATATCCAGATGCTTCTATTAAGAAATGTTCCTTAACTTCAAATTTTTTATATTCTTCATATGCTTCTAATACTTTTTCTTTAGTTGGTTGCAATATATCATCAAATCTTTTTAATACTGTCATTGGCAATATTACTTTTCCATATTCATGTGGTTTATAGACTCCTACTAATTTTGTTGCTACTTCCCATATTAAATTTGCTTTATCATTTATTGTATTTTTCATCATTTTTTGCTCCTCTTTTATTTATATTTCTTCCATTCCAAATTACATCCAACGATATCTGCAATTTCTTTTACTTCTGTGTATTTTATTGTTTCTCTTCTTATTTTATTTAAAATGTTCGATTCAGTGGTTGGCTTTCTATTTTCTAATTTTCTCCTTCTATTCATTTCATTTATAACTTCTTTAAATTTCCAACCGTTTAATGCTAAATATCCCTTTATTTCATTATGAGTATTATTATTTTTTTGCAAGATATCACCTCCTAAATTCAAAACAGCTATATTGCAATATAATTTGTATTATAGTTATTTTATAATATATTAAAATTAATTTATTTTTGTTATATTAAATCATAAATTAAATTCAAATTGTTAATTGTAACATATTCTTTTTTAAAATGTAATATTATTGTAATATTAACTTTATTGAATTTTATTACTAATACATTCTATATATTTAATTATTATTACTCTATTCCAATACAAGTAACCTCCACTGCTTCATCCAAATACTTCCTAACAAACTCAACACAATTATCCAAACAAACTACTTTAGCCCTAGTGCCTTCCATCAAACTACTAGTTGCCTGAAAATTAATATAATCCATAAGAAAAAAATTGGCAAAAGGCATATAAAAAATATAAGTATATACATCATTTTCCTTAATATAATAATCATCAAAAAAGCTTTTAGCTTTCAAAGATACCAATTCATTTCCAAAAATCTCTTTCACCTTATTTCTCATAAACTCTTCATCTTTAATCATTCTAAAAATTGCCCAAACATCATTATTATAAGGAATCATATAAGATTCTTGATATCTAATATCCTGAAATTTAGGTTTATACAAATATTTATCATCTTCTGTAAAAACAATTAACCCATTAAATTTGCTTTTATTTCGATTAATTTCTCTATCAATATATTTCAGTTCTCTTTGTGTAATATCTTTGTGCAAAAAATACACAATATAAGACCTTTTATAAAAATCTTCAAACTCTTCATTCCATCGTTTTTCTTCTCTTGACATGATGCCCACATATCGATTACCTCTTTTGGTATAAGTATTTACATCACATTTCCAACTAGGTTCAAAATACCAACCACAAGATTTTACTTTGCAGGCTATATCGCTAATTCGTTCCATTCTCTTTTTATAAGTTTCATCTCTATTAATATTTCGGTATCCTAATCCTACCTCATTTAAATAACGTTTTCCTTTTCTACTCAATACAACTTTTCCATATAATCGTTCAATCATATCACCTTTGGCTAAACTTGCTAATCTATTTTTGTAGTAATATTCTGACTGGTATAATAGTTTTACATTTTCATTTGTGATAATCCCATACTCAGCTAAAAACAAAATCAATTCTATATCTCTACTTCTTAAACAAACTCGCTTTTCTTTTTCCACTTAAATCACCTCCTTGCTTTTTATCATTTCTACCTATCTTCCAACTTATCTCTATGCGACTGAAGACACAAGATTATCATCTTGTGCCTCCAGTCGCCCTTACATTTATTATCCTGTACGTTCTGTACCATACTCCTTACCTATGTACGACTTAAATTTCAAAAAAACATTAATTTTTCCTTATTTATTGCCGTTTATATCTAGGTATTAAAGTGTGATTTTTCAGAAGTCCAAAAAGTATGATTGATGGCATATATTTTAAATTCTAAATAATCACACTTTTTCAAAATATTTTTCTGGATTTAGACTACTTACTTTTTGAATATTTCTTTTTTCTGAAATAAAAATTTTAATGTAATTTTCTTTTCCATTTATACCTTCTAGCATATAACTGACAAAATTTATATTATCATCCGAAATTAATCCACCATATACAAATCCATTCAATATATACCTTAAATCTCTATTATCAATATCCCAATTATCTCTAGGAATACTTACTTGAACTCGCACAATAACTTCTTTATTCACAAATAAACCATTATATTTTTCTCCAATTAATTGACAAGTTCTTTCCAATCTCTTGTTATTATATGGTGTTCTAACTGGTGGTAATAATTCATAAATTTTCAATTTCAAAATTTCATCTGAATATTCATCTTCGTAATCACTAATGCCTTTTTCTGTTCCTGGTAGGGGATAGTCTGGTAGCATTGGCTTTTTTAATTTAATACATTTATAGATTGAATTTCTAAAAAGTTCCGTTCTGTATAACACTTGATAAATATTGTTTTCATTCAAATCATCTTGCTTAAATTCCTTTATAGCATCTTCAAATTCAATTAATCTTTTTCTAAAGTTTTGTCTATCACATGTTGCAATTCTTTTTTCTAACATTGTAATTCCTCCTTTCGAGCTATTTTCTTATTTTCCATTCCTTATTTATCTCCATCACTATAAATAGCTACATTGTTTTCAAAATTAATTCATTCTATAATCATTTCCTTTGCATTCTACTCTATAGCACATTTGATATAATCTTGATATTATAGAATTAGTTGTTTCACATACTTTATTAGGTATGCTAAGTCTTTGTTTTAATTGATCCAATTCATAATTAGTTGTAATAATAATTGGCAATTCATTTTTCATTCTTTCATTTACAATTACAAATAATTTAGACAACATCCAATCATTCATAGTTTCAATACCCAAATCATCTATAATTAATAAATCCACTTTTGTATATAGTTTTGTTAATTCTAATTCTGTATGTTCTTTATAACTTTTGCTGTATTTTTCTACTAAATCTGTTAATGTTCCAAATATAATTGGTATTTTGTGTTTTCTTAATTCATTGGCAATTGCTGTTGCTATATGCGTTTTTCCTGTACCATTTTTGCCAACAAATATAATTCCAGTTTTTACATTTGTAAATCCTTGTATAAACCTTTGTGCTACATATTTCATATTTTTATTTGTTTCATTTATAATAAAACTATCTAAAGTTTGTCTTTTAAATTGTTCTGTTATAAAGCCTGTTCCATAATATTGTTTGATTTTTTTATTAAATTCTTCTTTTCGATACTTTTCAAAGTCTTTCATTAATTGTTTTTCTTTTTCTGCTTCTAATTTCTTTTGTTCTTCTATTGCTTTACTACAATTACATTTTTCATTTTGTAGAAAAATATGAATACTTTGATCTAATGGATTTAAAATTCCTTTTGGTTTTAATACTTTATTACAATAGGGACATTTTCTTTCTTTTGGAATAGATGTTGCTATTCTATATCCTTTTTGAAATATTTCTTCTAAACTATATAAAATTTTTAAATTGTCTTGGACTTTCACTTGTATTTTTCTCACCTCCTGTTTCTTTTTTTATTTCTTCTTTTAATTCTTTTTCTCTTTCTGTTTCCACATTTTTAGTATCTTTTGTGGATTGTTTAGATGGCTTAACACCTTTCTCTTGTAAGTTTTGATACTTATTCCAATTTTTAATTTTATAGCCATATTCATCTTGAATTATCATGCTATATTCCTGAAAAATATCGAGTGCTATTCTGATACTTTCCTGATTTCTACTCATATGATGCGCTAGTGTTTCTATGGTAAAAAACTTATTTTCACTAATTTTTAAATAGCCTCCAGATTCACAATTTGCTGCTATGGCTAAACAATGAATAAAAATTACAATAAGTCTATCGCCATCTTTTCTTCTTTTAATTTGTTTGATTTTTTCATTGTCAAAAAAGTTGTTGTAAAACTTAAACCAATATCTTCTACCTCCTTTCGCCAAATCAAATCACTCCTTTTCTGCTTTTTTCTAAAAGTTTGACCAATCATATTTGATCTTTTCTTTTTTTGGTTCTTCTAGACTGTCTTGTATATACTTGTCTAGAATTTCTTTTGTAAATAATGTTTTAGATTCGATTTTGTAATAGGGTATTTTCTTTTCTCTTACTAGCTTTCTAATTAACCAATATGAAATACCTAAATATTGTGCTGCTTCTGTAGAATCTAAAACTCTTTTGGCACCTGCTTTTTCTTCAGGTAGATTTTCTAAATTCTCATTTTTCATACAATTTCACCTCCTATTAATTGTTTAAAATAAAAACATTGCTGTTTTATTTTAAAACATTTTATTTGTATTTTTGTTTTTTGTCAATACATTTTTAAAATATTTTTGTTTTTATTGTTTACAAATTAAATTTATTGTTTTATAATGTATTTATCAAAATATAATGGAGAGTTTACAATGAATATTAGTTTTAGTGAAAAATTAAAGCAATTAAGAAAAAATAAAGGTGTTACACAACAAGCATTAGCCAATGCAATTAATGAAAAAAGATCTAGTATTGCTAATTATGAGTCCAATAATGCTATGCCAGGATTTGAAATATTAAATAAACTATCTAACTATTTTAATGTTCCTGTTGGTTATTTAACTGGAAAAACAAATTCTTTAGTTAGTGAATATGACTTTAAAAGTTTAGAAGATTATATTAATATAATCCCATATCAAAAGCCTTTATGGATTAGAATTAAAAATCCTATTGGATATAAATCTTTTGATGGATATGAGGTTTATGCTCCAAATGAGAAATCTAAAATAGAATTTTTTAATCCTTTAGAACAAAAGAAAAAAAATAAAAGTTCTAGAATATATTTAGAATTTTTGTCAGCTAATTCTAATTATGCAGAAGGTAGGAATGATTTATATAAATCTTTTTACAATTTTGCATGTAATTATGGATTTTTAGGTGAAATATTTAGTAATACAGATTCTAGGCTAAATGAAAACTTTACAATGTTTAAACCATTTGAAATAGGTATTATTGAATCAGATTTTTATAATGCTGCATTATTCCAATATGACCTACTTTATAAAAATATTGAATATCCTTATAAAGAAAAATATAAATCTATATTAGAGAACTATAATATTACTGGATATTTTGAACCAATTAACAGTTATTTAGAATTATTTAATGAAATGAGTAGATTTATAATAACTTTATCTGAAGATAATACATTACTTGACTCTATACTAGAACAAATATCTTATAGAACTGGCGGTATAAGAAAAAGATTTGTAAAAACTGATTCAGGCGAAATAGTAGAAAGCATTGGCTATAAATCCTTAGTATCATTAATGTATTATGAATTATTTTTGGACATTAAAAATGGCAATATCCCTAAATATTGTTCTGAATGTCATAAATTTTACTTGCCAGATAGTAAACATATCTGTAAAAAATGAAAGAAGGTTATTTTATGCAGTATTCAATGAAGCTATTAGATGAAATCATTACTGTAAAAATAGATAGGCCAATGGGAAGTAGACATCCGAATTATGGATTTATATATCCTATTAACTATGGATATATACCAAATACAATAAGTGGTGATGGTGAAGAATTGGATTGTTACATTTTAGGTGTATTTGAGCCTTTGGAAACTTTTACTGGCAAATGTATAGCAATTATTCATCGTATAAATGATGACGATGACAAACTAATTATAGTACCAGAAAATAAATCTTTTTCTGATATTGAAATAAGAGTTTTGACAGATTTTCAAGAACAATATTTTGAAAGTATTATTATAAGATCTGATAATACATAAATTGAAACAAAAATATTTCAGAATTATTTGTAATTAATTATTTTAAAATTTTATTGGCTCTAAGTTTCCTACCAAATATGAAAGGAGGTGATGCACGTGTGGTAGGAAACATCGAAAAAAGAGGAGAGAATTCATACAGGCTAAGAGTATCTGGAGGCTACACTGGAGAAGGCAAAAGAATCATTTACAAAAAGACAGTCCAAGCCAAAAACAAAACAGAAGCCGAAAAAGAACTAGCACTCTTTATATCAGAAATAGAAACAGGACAAGCCCTATCAGCAAAGAAAATGCGTTTTAGAGATTATGCTGACTTTTGGATTAACAATTATGCCATTCCAAATTTATCTCCAAAAACGTACGAACGATATAAAAGTATGCTAAAAGCTAGAATTCTCCCTTATCTCGGCAATATGTATCTAGACAAAATTCAACCAATGCAATTAATGTACCTATATCAAGAGCTAACAGAATCAACCTACACTAGAAAAAACATAACCCATAAACTATCTTCTAAAACAGTATTAGAACACCATAGAGTATTACATTCTATGTTACAGCAAGCAGTTTATTGGCAAATGATACCTTATAATCCAGCATCTAGAGTACGACCACCTAAGGCTAAAAAACCTAATATTAACTTTTATGATGATGCTCAAACGATTGCATTAATTAAGGCATTGGAAGGCGAAGAATTGAAATTTCGAGTTATCATTCTTCTAACAATTTTTACTGGATTAAGGCGTGGAGAAGTGTTAGGACTAGAATGGCAAGACATTGATTTCAAAAATTCTTCTCTAGCAGTTAGGCAAGCAAGCCAATATGTTTCTGCTATTGGGATTTATACCAAAGATCCGAAAACAGAAACATCAAACAGGATGATTAGTATTCCTGAATCAATTATTAAATTACTAAAAGAGTACAAAAGAAAACAACTAGAAGCTAGACTTCGTTTGGGAGACAAATGGATTGAAACAAATCGTTTATTTGTTCAATGGAATGGTAGTCCAATGCACCCAGACACAATTACCAAATGGTTTAGGCAGTTCCTAGAAGATAAAAACTTGCCACATATTACATTTCATGGCTTACGCCATACACATGCAACTTTGTTAATTTCACAAGGTTTGGATGTTCGAACGGTTAGTAATCGATTAGGACATGCACAAACATCTACAACTTTAAATATCTATGCCCATGCTTTTGCGAAAATGGACAGAGAGGCATCAGATAAACTTGATAATCTTCTTTATCGAGAAGATACAAAAAAATATTTTAAAGCCAATTAGAGGCTTATCATATAAATTTACAAATAGAAATGAAAGGATAAAATTCAATGAATAAAATACGATACAAAAAAGAAGAAATCAAGACAGCATAGTTTCTGCTTAGCTAGGCATTAAATTATCATAAGCAGAAACTATTTGTATATTTTAGAATTTTAATCAAATATATTTTAATATCGAAAATTCAAAGTTTACCAAAAAACTTTTTTACATAGATTTGTGCCCATAACGTGCCCAATATTTTTTATGTAACTTGTTATAGGCAAAAATAAAAGAGTCTGCAATCTCTTGCGACTCTAGTAAAATTCTTGGTTGCGGGAGATGGACTCGAACCATCGACCTTCGGGTTATGAGTGCATTTTAACACTTATTTTAAAATATCATAAAGTATTTTAAAGTATTGTAATATCAACCTTTCGTGGCTTTTTGTTGTTTTGAAATATCTTGCGATATTTTAACTTTTTTTAACTTTCATCACTTTTTCGTCACCAACCCGTCACTAGGTTTTTATTTAAAATTAAGCACTAAATAGATATTTTCAAGAATACTTTTTTTAAATTTGACATATAATAAAAATGTATGCTATAATAGTTATAGCTTAAGCATTAGTAAGATTAGGAACAAAACATTAAAACCCTCGTAGGTGGAACTACGAGGGGTTTTGCTATTTATGTAAGTTTTCGATTATTTCTATTACTAGAATAACCACATCAATTACAATAGCAAATATCTTTAGTAAGATTTTTGCTAGGAACATTATGTTTTGCCTCCTTTCTTCAAGATTTCCTTGAATAAGGATAGGCTTATTATATATTAATTCATTTTACTTGTAAAGAAATATTTTTGTCATGTATTATTTATTATCTTTTTCATCTATAACATTTACAAATACTGGCGAATTAAAAAAGTCTCTTAATTCAATATCAAATGCTTCACATACATGTAACAATGTAGAAATTCTTGGATCGTGTGTCTCTTTATTCATAAATGATAACAATGTTGTATGTGTCAATCCTGCTAATGTAGAAACCTTGTTTATTGTTATATTATTTTTATCTGCTAACTCATTTATTCTTATTCTAATAGCATTTTCTAATTTCATTTTGCACCTCTTATTCCGATTTTACTTCATTAAAAAGATTATCTTTGAAAAATTCGTTTAACGATATATCAAAAGCCTCACATATATGTAATAATGTTGAGATTCTTGGAACATGTGTTTCTTCGTTCATAAACGACAATAATGTTGTATGTGGTAATCCAGATAATGTTGATACTTTATTAATTGTTATATTTCTTTCCTCTGCTAGATTTATAATTCTCTTTCTAATTGCTTTTTCCAGTGTTAACATCACTTATCCCCCTTTTTAGTTAGTGTAGCAAAAGTGAAAGAATAATGACGTCGGTATTTTTACGTAAAACTATTGACAATTAGAATTTTAACATTGTATAATAGATATTGAAGTCGGAATAATGACGTTGTAAAATAATAAAATTACAAGGAGGGAAAGAAATGTTTTCTAATAATGTAATGCAATTTATTCTTTTTCTTAATAATTTGCCAACAGAAATTCATCAACAAATAATAGTATTCTTACAATTATTCGTTATTCTTGCTGAAATATTATCATTTTTCTATATTAGGCATATAACTAAAGATTATTAGAAAACCAAAAGTTATGGAAGAATTTTTTAAACAACCAATACTAGAAAGGTTATATGATTCTTTAAGTGTAGAATTTGAAGAAATCCTATTAAATGATACAAATGAAAATAAAAAATATCATGACATTACAAGGGAAGAAGAAAAATTATATAATATGCTTAAACAAATAGTAGGAAATGATAAAGATAAATTAAGTAACTTAATGAATGTCATAACCGAAATAGAAGATTATTGCTGTAAAGAAACTGAATATTGGAATAAAAAATATTTCAAATTAGGCTTTACTTATATGGTATCATTAGGAAATCACAAAAATTTTACAAAATCAGAAAAAGATAAATTTTCTTTACAAGTTCATAATTTCTTAGATAATATTAGAATTAAAGAAATTGATAAAAACAAAAAAGCATTAATTGCAGATTTTATCAAAGGTTTAGAAAACGGAACAGAAAAACAAAAAAGAAGATTTCTAATGTACTATAACTTAATGCCTAATAGTAACAATAATAATTTGAATTATTCCGATATTGCTAAAATGGAAAGCTGTAGTATTAGTGCAATAAAAACATCTATTATTAGCATGATTTCACATTTAGTTAGGCTTGAAGATAGTCAAAAATCACTTTTTCTTGCCATTATGAATAAAATTGATATATAAATATAGTTTATCTGTATTTTTAATGATTAAATCTTTTTAGTCAATAACTTACATTACTTTAATGTAAAACTTTTTAATTATCGTGCTTTTAGATATTTTTAAGATAAGAAAATTGATTTTATACAACTTCAATGACAAAAAATATTTAATTTATAAAATTATTCTAAAATCATTGACATTTTTATACCTTTTAAGGTATAATATAAGTATAATAATAAAGGAGCTATAAAATTAATGTTTGATATTGAATTTTATGAAGATAGAAACGGAAAAAGTGATATCTATGAATATATACAACAATTAAATAAAAATAAAAGCAAGGAAAATAGGCAAAAGTTAAAAAAGATAAATATGTATATCGATTTATTATCTGAATGTGGTTTAACACTTACCGAGCCATATATTAAAAAACTAGACAAAGAAATATGGGAACTAAGACCTTTAAGAGATAGAATATTATTTGCTAGTTGGTGCAATAATAAATTTGTATTATTGAGTGTTTTTATGAAGCAAACACAAAAAACACCAAAAAGTGAAATTGATAAAGCTAAAAGATTGTTAGAAGATTATAAAAAAAGGAGGGATGAGAAATGAGTAAATTTAAAAACTGGAACGATGTAAAAAAAGAACTAGATTTTACACCTGAAGAAATAGAAGAAATGGAATTAGAAAAACAAATTATAAAAGCAACTATTGAAGCAAGAAAGAAAGCTAATCTAACTCAAAAAGAGTTAAGTGAAAAAAGTGGTATAATTCAACCTTCTATTGCAAAAATTGAAAGTTTTGTACGTACCCCTCAATATACAACGTTAATGAAACTACTTTATCCTATGGGCTATACTTTAAAAGTTGTTCCTTTAAACGAAAACAAAGAAACAGTAGAACAAAAATAATATATGAATCAATTATCGAACTAGCAACAGCTAGTTCCTTTTTATAGTATGCAAAAAATACTTTTTATGGATTTCTCAAAATTCATATCGTTTTTAAGAAATTAACAAGAAAATATTCATTCAATAGAACTTGGCAATGACATAGTCTTTCAAACTATGTCTTTTTCTCCACTCACAAAACTATGAAATATCTAATTTTGAAATCCTTGATATACAAGTGTTACAGTGCTATTTCATTAGTACGCAAAAGTATGGAATTTACTTCTCTATTTTTAGTGTAAAATTTCATACTTTTTGGTACAGATTTTTTATCAATATATAATGTATTTGAAATTCAATTTTGTAAATTTTTCTAGCTTCACTCTAGGTTCAATTATATTTTTATATAACAAAATAAATTAAGGGAATTTCTTTGCAATAAACATTCTACTCCATTGTCTTAAAATTTTTTAAAGACTTTTTATAATCCCCATACTTGTTTTTATAGTGTCAGAAAATTAAAAATATTCTTCGTCATTATCGTGTCAGAAAACTATCTACTTTTATCTTTTCTCTCGCATTCTACTCAAGTTAAATTCTATCTATCTTCATACAAATACATATTTGTTTTGTTAGGACAAACATACATATAGAAAAAATCAAGTTTTAAAAACGATATTAATATAATCTTTTTAAGGAGTCAGAAAAGTCCGAATGTTTTTTTAGATTCGGAAAACTTGGCATACTTCTTCAATGTTTTTGCCTCTTTTTTATCGTGTTAAAAAACTATTAAATTTAATACTGTTTTTCTACCTTTTTAATAACTTTTTAATCTCGAAATATTGACCCCTTTTTTAACTCTTTTGTAACCTTTTTTAATATCAGAATATTGCCTATTTATTGCCCTTTTATTGCTTTTTTATAGTGGGAAAAAATTAACTACACCCCTCACGTATATACCTTATGTATTTTATGAATGTTATTACACCGTTCTTTTTCGTTAATATATTTTTAGATATTATGGGGGGCTCGGCTTCCTCACGAATTTATTTTATTTGTATTGAATAAAGAAGCGGTTTTTTTCCGCTTCTTCAATTAAATTATATTTAATTGATTTCTATCTTACTTGATAGCCTTTATATGTATTTTTAAGCCCTTAACATTTCAAGTAATGAAATGTTACATCTTATCAATTTCCTTATCTTAAAAATATCGTTTAATGACTATTTTACTATGCTATTTCTATTATTTCATATTTCCTATTAATGTTGGTCTCGATAGTATAGAAGTAATGCTTTTTCTATTTTCAAATGGAATAACCCAATTAGCACCACTTATCTTTTTATCTGTATAATATTTCTTTGTTGGTTCTCCTATCTTTTTAACGATTCTTTCATGTACTGCTTTTCTACTTGTATACAATGATATTTCCTTTTTGTAGTAATCTATATTGATAATTGTTTCTTGTTCGTCATAATCTGTATTATAAAATTTATTCATATTTCTTTATCTCCTTTTTCCTTTCATTTCTAAAAATAAAATTTTTGTTAATATTACTGGGACAACTTGTCCTAGTATAAAAATCTATATATGTATTGAAAAATTAATTTTTTTCTGTTTTTTGTGCTATGTTTTTTATCATTTTTTTACTAAGACAAATTGTCCCACACTATATATTTAACCAAAAATATAAGATATATTATTTATATCGGTATTATTAGTAGTAAAATTATAATTCTCTCCATCTTGTACTAAATTTATATCTATTGGATTGTTTAGTATTTTTTCCGCCACCCTTAGATATAAATGTTTGTTCTATAAATCCATATTTTACTAAATTGACTAATGCTCTTCGTATGGTCTTTTCTGAATTATTTGATAAGCCTAAAACTTTAACACCCATTGACTTTGAAAATGCAAAATCATCATTTCTTCTTTCTTCTTCATGAAATTTTAGCTTCATACAATCAAAAAGTCTTATTTCATTTCCACTTAATTTTCTATAAGCATTACTATAAATCATACTTCTAGTTCTTCTAATATGTTGTTCATTTAATTGCTTGTTTCTGTCTATAATGTTTTTTGTTTCAGTGGGTAAAAATGGCGTAAATTTAATTTTTGGCATTAATCTATACCCCCTATTGTAAAAGACTAGAAATATAGTAAAATAATATAAATAGCTAAAATAAGTTATTGGAAGAAGTAAGATTTTATTATTGTTTGAACGGCATATAAAATCTTGCTTCTTTCTATTTTTTATTTCCATTTAAACCACCTCCTCTAAAGACTTTTTATTTTTGTCGTATATTCTTCCTGTTGCATATTTTGTATTTCCTGGTTATGTACCCAATTATCAACCGCTTCTTTATTAAAATTTAGCTTACTACCTATTCTAAAGAGTGGTATTTCTTTGTTTCTTACTAATGACCTTATACTTGAAACTGAACAATTCAAGTAATTTGCTACTTCTTTTACATTAAATACTTGCATTTTCTAATCCTCCTTTTTTTCTAATTCTTTTTTGGCTTTGTTAATCCAATACCTTCTGTTGATTTCTTTTACTTTTTCTTTATTCTTATCCCTCCATTCTTTTGCTTTTTGATTTCTCATTTTTCTTGCCATTTCTTCAATATTATCCATTTTTTCACCTTCTTTCAAAATTATTATTGACATCTTAATCATAATCGTGTATAATTCATTTATATAAACACAATGATGTTGATATAAATATATATATAACACATTCGTGTTTATATTTCAACATATATACACAAATATGTATTTAATCTTTAATTATCAAACAAATATTTATGGAGGTGCTTTATGACATTTTCAGAAAAAATGAAAGAATTAAGAAAAAAAACTGGAAAAAGTCAAGAACAAGTTAGTCAAGAAATTGGAATCGCTATTTCTACATTAAGATACTATGAAAATGGAAGATTACCAGATACATTCCAGTTAAAAAAAATTAAGAACTATTACAATGTACCTTATGAATATTTACTAGATGATAATTGTAATAATATAAGTAAAACTACTCTTAATATTGGTCAAGAATTAAAACTTTCAGATAATGCAATTGAAAAAATTAAAAATTTGCAATACTTAGTTGATGATATAAAAAAATGCAAATCTCAAGAAATTTTTGATAATAGTATTAGTCCGAAATATTTCAATTTTTTCATAGAAAATTTTAATATTCGAGCTTTATCATATGAAATACATTCATTTTTAGATATGATAGAAATATTTAAAAATACCAACTTATTTATTAGTTTTAGAGAATTTTATGATTATATGGTTGTTTGTATAAAAAAACAAAATACGAAAGATTTAGAACCTTTCTTTGATTTTTTTGAAAAAAAAATGGCTGAAACACATTCTTTAATTATTGACACAGATATAACTTCATTTTTAATAGATGATTTGATAGAGCAGTTTGATACAATAAAAAAAATTATTTCAAATAAAAAAATTACAGATTTACAAAATGAAATGGATACTTTTCTTGAAATAAGTATAGAAATATATTCTATGGCATATAGACAAATTAAATATTTTAGATATTCAATTTCAGATCTCACAAACGATTTTACTTCAAAAATACTTGAACCTTTAGAATTTGATTCTGACAATATAATTATATTTAAATTTAAAGATTTAAAAAAATATTATAAGTACGTTAAAAATCAAAAATATTTAGGAAAGGATTTTATATAAAATGGCAGTACAAGAAATCATAAAAAATAAAAAGTACAAAATAGACATACCAATAGGTTACAACGGAAACAAAAGAATACGACATATAGAAACCTTTTACGGTGGTAAAAAAGAAGCGGTATTACGTGAAAGCGAACTAAAATTGAGCATAAAAACCAATACTTATATAAATAAAAGCAAAATAACGATGAAAGAATTATTAGAAGAATGGCTAGAATATTCAAAAAACGTATGGTCACCCAAAACATATACTGCTAATAAGCATTGGTGCGATAATATAATTAAATCTATCGGACATATTCACATACAAGATTTGAATGTTAAACTTTTAGAAGATTTTTATAATGAGTTAAGAAATAATACAAACTATTCTGATAAAACGATTCAACATCATTATACTATCATTTCTACTGCGTTAAATAAAGCTGTAATTTGGGGATATATATTAAATAATCCTAATGTTAGAATAGAGAAACCCAAAGTAAGAAAAAAGGAAATAGAATGTTATTCTCCAGAAGAAGTCAATCAATTAATAAAAGCATTACAAGACGAACCTCTAAAATATCAAGCTATTATAATGCTAGCTTTAGATAGTGGAGCAAGAAGGGGAGAAATAACAGGTTTAACATGGCAAGATATTGATACAAAAAAATCTACAATGCTTATCAATAAAAGTACACAATATACCAAAGAATTAGGCATATTTGAAAAAGATACTAAAACACCTACAAGCAATAGAACAATTTACTTATCTAAAACTACAATAAATATTTTAAAGAAATATCAAAAAGAACAATTAGAAAAGAAAATGAAATTAGGCAATAAATGGAAAAATAGTAAAAGAATATTTACAACAGAATATGGAGCAGATATGCACCCAGATACACCATCACAAATTTTAGATAAGATTATAAAAAGACATCAATTAAAAAGAATTAGATTTCATGGACTAAGACATACTTGTGTTTCCTTGCAAATATCAAGTGGAATACAAGCACAAATAATAAGCAAAAGAGCAGGTCATTCAAATGTTACAGTAACACATAATACATATAGTCATTTCTTTGATAATGAATTTAAAGAAGTTGCTAATACAATGGATAATTTTTTACAAATACAATCGATATAAAAAACAAATTGCTAACTAATGCTAACTTTTAAGAAGCGGTTAAAATCCGCTTTTTTTTAATCTTAATTTTACGTATAAAAAAATCTGTCACTTTTTCGTCACTTTTTAATTAACAAAAAAAATAAGCAAGTTCTGAAAAACTTGCAATAATTGGTTGCGGAGGGTAGACTCGAACTACCGACCTTTGGGTTATGAGCCCAACGAGCTGCCAACTGCTCCACTCCGCGATATTTGAACAATATTTATTATACAACCTCGAAGCACATTTTGTCAATAGATTTTAAAAATTTAGCAAAAAAACAGGGGCAAAAAGCATTATCTCTTATCTATTATATACCAAATCAGGCAAAATATAACCACAAATATAGCAATCGCTAAAAAAATTTCTACACATTGAAAATACTCAATCTTATTTTTAATAAAAATAAAAAACCTGATTTTTCTAAGACAAAAAATTTTTAAGCAATTGCCATAAACCACAAAATCAGCAAATATATTACATTCTTAATTAAGCAAAACAAAAAAATCAGAAAAAATATTACAAAAATATTACATTTTATAAAAATACGAAAAAAATATATACAAACGCGAAGTTTTGTTATATAAATAAGAAGTATTAATTACGAAACAAAAAAAGGAGGATAACATGATTACTTATGAGCCATTCAGAGCCTATGTTGCCACAAAAAACATAAAGAAAAAAGACATCATGAAAAACACAGGAATCTCGCCAGCAACAATGAGTAAACTAAAACATGACAAACCCGTATCAGTAGAAATAATTGGACGTTTATGTTCTTTCTTAAACTGTCCGATAACAGAAATCATAAAATATAAAGAGGAGAGAATATCATGAATAGGAAGACATATATTAGTTTATTTAGTAGTGCAGGAGTTGGATGTTACGGATTCAAAATGGAAAACTTTGAATGTATAGCAACCAATGAACTATTAGAAAATAGATTAGAAATCCAAAAAAACAACAACAAATGCAAATATGAATCAGGATATATATCAGGAGATATAACAAAAGACGAAACCAAAGAAAAAATATTCCATGAAATCAAACGATGGAAAACAAAAGAAAAAGTAAAAGATATCGACTTAGTAGTTGCCACACCTCCCTGTCAAGGAATGTCAACTGCCAACTACAAAAAAAATAACGAGCAAAAAAGAAATTCATTAGTAGTAGAAGCCATAAAACTAATAGAATCCATAAAACCCAAAATTTTTGTGATGGAAAACGTCAGAGCCTTTATGAATACAATCTGTACAGACATTGATGGACAAGACAAAAAAATCTCTGAAAGTATCTATCATAACTTAGGAAACGACTACAATATCCACCACAAAATAATAAACTTTAAAGACTATGGCGTTCCTTCCAGTAGACCCAGAACAATTGTAATTGGAACTAGAAAAGACTTATTAAACATTTCCCCCTTAAATTTATTTCCTACAAAACAAAAAGAAATTACACTTAGACAAGCAATTGGTAATTTAAAAAGTCTAAGATATGGAGAAATTGATGAAAATGATATTTACCACTTTGCCAGAAAATATCCAGAATATATGGAAGAATGGATTAATGATTTAAAAGAAGGAGAAACAGCCTTTAACAATGAAGAAGGCAAAAAACCATATAAAATCATAAAAGGAGAACGTGTAACCTTAAAATCAGCACATTTAGGAAATAAATTCAGAAGATTATTTTGGGACAAATGTTGTGCCTGTGTAGCGACAAGAAATGACTTATTAGCCAGTCAAGACACCATACATCCATCTGATAATCGAGTACTAAGCATTAGAGAATTAATGAAAGTAATGACCATTCCTGATACTTTTAAATGGGTACCAGAAAATATAAACGAAATTGAAGAAAAAGAACTGTTTCTAAAAAAATACGAACTAAATATCAGAAGATGCATCGGTGAGGCTGTTCCTACCAATATAATGAACGCCATCGCCAAAAATATAGACATTATGCTAGCCTTCGAATATTTTGTTCAATCCTACAAGAAGAAAGATTTACAACAACATATACAAAATAAAAATTCTTACCAAAATAATTTTTACATACAATCCTTTTTATACGAAGAAATGCTAAATGATAAGAAAAAAACAGGTTCTTTTTATACGCCACAAAGTGTAGTATTTAACTCTATAAAATATTATGAAACCAATGTAAAAGAAATAAAAATATTAGAGCCGTCCGTTGGACTAGGAGCTTTTTTGCCACAAGTTATTTCTATTTTAGATAAATGCGAGAAAATAGAACTAGATGTAGTGGATACAGACGAAAATGCCTTAAAAGAATTAAAAACCATACTTCCCCTATTAAACTTTGGCGATAGAGTAACAATAAATTACATTTGTGACGATTTCCTAAAACATGAATTTAATAAAACCTACGATTTAGTAGTAGCAAATCCACCTTATTGTAAGCCAGAAAAAAAAGAATTGCAAGAATACAGAAAAAAATTTGAAGAAGCAAATGTTGCTAACATATATGTGTTTTTTATGAAAAAGCTAAAAGACCTATCTAAAGAAATCATTATTATCATTCCAAAAACCTTTTTAATGGCAGCAGAATACTCTAATTTAAGAAAACTATATGAAAAAACACCAATTGTTGCAATTCATGATTTCGGTGTAAAATACTTTAAAAATGTCTTTGTTGAAATCATTTCTATTCATTTCAAAGAAGGCTACAAAAAAGATACCATCATAGATGACAAAGTCAATGGAATCTGTTTGCAACAAAAACAATTTTATATCATTCATGATAAATGCTGGCTATTATATAGAAACAAATGGTTTGATAACTACATAAAAAAAATAAAACTAAATGTTTTTGACTTTTTCAGAGATAGACAAATAACAAATAAATTTCTAAAAGAAACTGGTAAATATAGAATTTTAAAATCCAAAAACATATTGGATAATGGTGAAATTGTAAACATTGAAGGTTATGATAAATATATCAATGATATAAAAACCTTTCATGCTAGCAAATATCTAAATACAAATTCTATTATTATGCCAAATTTTACATATAATACACGAGCTACCTTTTTACCAAAAAACACCATTCCCAATGGTTCGATTGCCATTTTATTACCCAAAGATAATGAAATTTTAGAAAATATTGATTTAAGCTTGTACTCTACACAAGATTTTAGGGATTATTATGGCATTGTAAAAAACAAATCTAAATTCACAATCAATATAGACTCAAGTTCAATTTATTATATAGGAGTAAAAAATAATGGATAAAATAAATAAAAAAATAGTAAAAGAAATGGTTGCTTATTTTGATTCCTTATCACTTTCAAAAGAAAAGGGAAGATACTTGTCTGATAAATCCTATGGATATGATACCATATTCTTCATGGCAAAATTTATTCAAAAAAATAAAATTGGAAATAAATTTAATAAAAAAGAACAAAAACAAAGAGCAATCGAATATACAGAAGATATTTTTAATTTAAGACCAGGAACAAAGGGAGCTGTGAATTACTTTTTGGAAAGCCTAAATCTACTTGAATTTGCTAATATCATAAAAAAAATAGACCGTGATAATTATACCATATTAAATAGTAAGATATTAAATTATATTTGTGAATATCCGGAAAATGCCTATATATTCATCTATTTGGTAACCTATTGTACCATGAAAAACGATAACATCTTACACTTATTTAAAAAGTTGTATGACCCCCAAAACACAAAGGAAACAAACCGAAATATAGTAAATGAAATCTATAATGAATTCTATAAAAAAAGTATCAGTATTGGAAAAAAAGATTCTAATTGGTCAAAACAACTTCTACAATATACCAATAACACATTAGGATTCATCAATCATGGTATCTATTTCGCTAGAACGTTAAATATAAACAAAAAAAAGAAAATCACAATTTATACTATCTCTTTAAATGTTGAAGGAACTAGAACACCAATGGATTTAAAAAAGAAAAATGACTATTTAGTTAAATTTTGTAGAGACTATGTACTTTATATGCTTCATGATTATACCTTCTCTGAAATTTCCTATGACAAAAATAAAATTTACCCAGAAGAAACAGTCGCAAGTGAATTAGCACAACTAAAATTGGAAATTATTGATAGTAAAGTTGCACCAAATATAAACAATGATTTCGAGAAAAAGCAATTTGTAGAAGATAAGATGAAAACGAGAAATCAGGCAGTACAACGAGAATTTAAAAAAGGACTATTAGAAAATAATGAACATGTTTGCCCTATCTGTGGTTTTGCTTTTTCTAAATTTCTAATAGCTAGTCACATCAAACCTTATGCTTTATGTGATAATACCTACGATGCTATCAATTCTTACAATGGCTTATTATTATGTCCTAATCATGACAAATTATTTGAAAGTGCAAAATATATGACAATAGATAGTTATACAGGAGAAATACGTTTAAATGAAGAAGCAAAAAATTCAAAAGATTATGGTATGTTAGAGGGACAAAAAATAGATATTCGATTAATTCAATGTGAAAGAATACATTATTTAAGATGGCATAATCAGCGTTTTAAAGAAAACAATGAAAAATCATTATAACAGTATCTGTTATAATGATTTTTTCTAATTATTATCTCAAAAAGCCATTAATAATCTCCTCTTCTGCCTCTTTCTCAGAAAGTCCAAGAGTCATTAGCTTAATCATCTGTTCCCCTGCTATTTTACCGAATGGCTGCCTCATGTATCAAATTAGCCTCAACACTATTAGCCGTAATCTCTGGAGTAGCAGTCACTTTAGCTTGGTCTTTTATGATGGCATCACACTCACTATGAGCAAAACATTTATCATTGCCATAAATTTTAGAAATAAAAAATTGCTGTGAATCATCTGTCGCCACTGACCTAGAAACAACATGTGTACTTGCATTTTCTCCATTTAAAACAACATCAAAAATCGTTTTAGCAAATTGTTTCCCATGTGTCATAATCTTCTCCGATACTACAAAATTAGTATTACTTTCCAATTCCCCTTTTGTTTCCCTAATCGTAGAATCGACTCCTTTTATCTGACTACTCTCCATTTCCATGCTACTACCTGATTTCAAATAAACCTCAGTAACTGGATTTAAAATTCTTTTTCCTTCTCCTTTTCCCTCTCCATAATGCTTCTCAATATATTTTACCTTAGCTCCTTCTTCTAAAAAGAAACGATGAATTCCATCATGTTGAGAATCTTGGTGATGGTCATTGTGAATACCACAACCTGCCACAATAATCACTTTCGCATTTTTACCAATGTAAAAATCATTATATACTAAATCCTTTAAGCCACTTTCTGTTATGATAACTGGTATATGAATCAACTCAAACTTGGTATTCTCTTTTACCTTAATATTAATTCCTGGCTTGTCCGTCTTTGTAACAATTTCTACATTATCTGTTACCTTTCTTTCTATGCCTTTACCGTTTTTTCTAATATTATAAGCACCTTTTGAGATTCCTTCTAAATCAGAAATTTCCTTCAAAAGGTCTTTATCTATTGGTTCCAAATTTTTCTCCATGTCTTCTCCCTTCTTAATCCTTTCCTTTTTATTTCTTCATCTTATAACATTCTGTTTTCGCAAATGTTTTACTTAGTATCTCTTTACTGTGTCCAATCTCCTCTATCTGACCATTTTTCATCAAAATTACCTCATCTGCTATATTTAGTATTCTTTCTTGATGCGAAATAATAAGAATCGTTCCTTTCATTAATTCTCCCATTTTTTCGAATACATCAATCAAATTAGTAAAACTCCACAAATCTATTCCTGCCTCTGGTTCATCAAATATCGTTAACTTAGCTTGTCTTAATGCAACCGTAGCAATTTCGATTCTTTTTAATTCTCCACCTGATAAAGAATCATTTACTTCTCTGTCCACATACTCTTTTGCACATAGCCCCACTTTTGATAAAATCTCACAAGCCTCTATTTTTGTCATCTCTTTTTTTGCCGCTATTTTTAACAAATCATATACAGTAATTCCTTTAAATCTAACAGGCTGTTGAAAAGCAAAACCAATTCCTAAATTGGCTCTCTCATCTATACTTAATTCTGTAATATCCTTTCCTTCTAAGATAACCTTTCCTGAATCTGGTTTTTCAATTCCCATTATGATTTTTACTAAAGTTGACTTACCAGAACCATTTGGACCTGTAATAGCAATAAATTTTCCTAAATCAATTGCTAGATTAATATGGTCTAAAATTTTTCTATTTTCTCTTTCAAAACATATATTTTTTAGTTCTAATAACACTTCTATTCCTCCATTCACATGCTATTCTAATACATTTTATTGCATATGTCTTGTCCTGTCAAGTTAAATTCTAAAGGAAGGCTGATTTTGGGGACGGAGGAAAAAATCATGATAGATTTTTAATATTATAATTTAACTAGTAATCTATATTATTTTGCAACATCGCGTAAGCGACCAAACGAGCCTTTGGCGAGTGCGATTGGAGCAACCGTCTACACTTTAAATCAGGAAGGTTGCGACACACAAGATGTAAAAAATAATATAGATTACTAGTTAAAAAATCCAATATAAACAAATCATGATTTTTTCCTCCATCCCCAAAATCAGCCTTCCTCTGTCTTTATTTGAAATTATTTCACTGTAATATGTTCTTTCATTTTTTCAAACTTAGCCTCTCCTATACCGCTCACCTCTTTAATATCCTCTATCTTTGAAAACTTACCTTTTTCCTTCCTATAAGCAAGAATTTTAGTCGCTGTAGAAGGTCCAATTCCTGGCAAAGTCTCTAATTGTGCTTGTGTCGCTGTATTAATATTTACTTTAGAACCTTTTGTTTCCTCTGATTTTTCTTGCTTGGTAGAAATGCCACTTGAATTTGACACATAACTCTCTGTCTCATTCTTAGATAAATCAGATACCTCTGCCTTATCGTTATTTTCCTTCTCTTGCTTGGTTGGAATATATATCTTCATACCATCTTCCAATTGATAAGCTAAATTAATATCTTTCGTATACGCATCCTCTCTTACTCCTCCCGCTTTATCAATTGCCTCTGAAATCCTACTATTTGCTTTCAGTTCCACGACACCCTCTTGATTTACCGCACCAGACACATGAACTAAAATAACATCATCACTATATCCCTCTTTTTCCTTTTCTTCCTCTTCTATCTCCAAATTATTATCTAATTCCAATTGTGTTTTACTCTCATCTTCTTTTGCATATACATAATAACAAATAAAGCCTACTACAATAGCTGTTAACACCCCTAATATAACTTTTTGTTTTTTATTAAAATTATACATATAAAACCTCCTTAATATTATTGAAAATTCTTGAAAAATAGGATATGATAAATATAAATTAATTAGGAGAAATAAAAATGAAATTAAAATTAAAAAAATTAGTCCTATTATTATTCATTCTTTTGGCTCATACCTCTTTTGTCTTTGGTTATTCTGAAAAACCAGCTATACAATCGCAAGCTGCTATTCTAATAGATAATAAGACGGGAAAAATTTTATATTCTAAAAATGAAAACGAAAAAATGTATCCTGCTAGTACTACTAAAATTGTAACAGCCATTCTTACGCTAGAAAATTGTCATTTAGATGAACTCGTAACCATTAGTTATGATACTGTAATGTCTATACCAGACGGCTATTCTTCTGCTTCTCTTCAAATTGGTGAGCAATTAACAATAGAGCAACTATTACAACTTTTGCTTGTTCATTCCGCCAATGATGCAGCCAACGCATTGGCAGAATATGTTGGTGGTTCTGTCGAAAGCTTTGTCTCCATGATGAATACCAAAATACATGAACTAGGCTTATCTCACACTCATTTCACCAATACTTTTGGCATGCATAACGAAAATCACTATACCACTGCCCAAGATTTAGCTACCATTATGAAATATTGTATCAAAAATGAAACTTTTAGAAAACTATCTGGTAGTGCCTCTTGTGCCATTCCAGGTACCAATAAATACGATACCAGAAGATATGCTTCAACAAATGAGCTTATTCTACCAAACAATAAAAATTATTATCCCTATTTAACTTGTGGTAAAACTGGCTATACAAGTCAAGCTGGAGATTGCTTAGTTTCTTGCAGTTACAAAGATGATTTAGAATTAATATGTGTCATTTTAGGCGGAAAAACAATTGAAAACACATCTACCAGATTTTCTGAAACAAAAGATTTATATCAATATGGATACAACAATTATTCGGTTAAAACTTTAGTAAATACAAATGATGTAGTGACACAAATAGAAATTCCTAATGCAACAAAAGATACAAAAAACTTAGATTTATTAGCTAGTACTTCCATTTCTGCTTTGTTAGAAAACACGCTATCAAAGGAAGAAATTCCTTTTGAAATAAAGTTAAAAGAAAATATAAAAGCACCAATTGAACCCTTTGATAACTTGGGAACTATTTCTTACACAGTCGACGGTATACAGTATGAAGCAGATTTAATAGCTTCCCACTCTGTAGAAAAATCTAAATTATTAAAATATATTTTAGAAATTGGAATTGCATTTTTGATTTTAATTTTGATAATAAAACTAATTCTTGATAAAAGAAAAAAATAGATAGAGATGGTGGCATGATTAAAAATTTTAATCATGCCTCTTTTGTTTTTAATAATCTTTTCCGATTATTATCGTCACATCCACTTTACTAGAAACAGATTCACTGGCCTCTATTGTACCTGTACCAATAACATCTTTCACATTTTTTAGTATCGTTTCTCTCACATCTTTTTTATTAATAATAGTCGTCTTTGCCGTTGTATTTGTATTTCCTGTTCTGGTAACTTTATAGCCTGCACCTTTTAATTGATTTACTACTTTTTGTAAATTACCGCTATTGCCGCTACCATTCAATACTTCTAATACAATATCTGACTTGCTAGTAGCAGTAGTCTTTTCTGTATTCATTGTATTTCCGTCCTGTGTGTCTGTTATTTCTCCTGTTTCTTCAATATCCCTGTTATAAAATAATTCTTCTATTAATTCTTTTGTTTGCATCTTATCATAAACAAATACACTCACCCCATTTGTCTTTTCCCAATCTGGTGTTGTACCTGGAAGCATATCGGTTAATAGGTTTTCTGTATTAAATTCTACGATATAAGGAATATAATCTTTTGCCACATTAAAATCTATATTGGTAAATACATTTTCTTTTGCCACATCTAAAATTGCACCAAGCTTAAATATGTTTCCTGGTTTTGCTGTTTGTCTAACTACTTGCATAATAAACTCTCTTTGTGTCTTCATTCTTCCTAAGTCATTGTCTCCATATTCTTCTGGATATGAGGTCCCATCATTATTATGCCTGAAACGGACTAACTGTTCTGCTTTATTACCATCAATTTCTTGTTCTCCTGCCTTTAAATGAATATGCAAATCTTGTGTTGGGTCATCATAATCCATATCAATAGGAACGTCAAAAGTAATACCATCAATAACATCAACTAATTTGATTAATGCCTCTGTCTTTATTACTACATAATATTCAATATTTAATCCTGTTATTTCATTTACTGCTTTTAAAGTTTCGTCTGGTCTATGTTTTCTATTATACAAAGCATTTATCTTTTCGTAAGCTGTGGCTTTTGCTGCATTCTTTCCTGTATACGTATCTCTAGGAATTGATAACAAGGTAGCTTTTTGTGTATTGGGATTATAGGATGCAACCATAATGGTATCTGTTAAGTCGACATTTTCTTGGTCTGTACTAATACCTAGTAGAAGAACTTTGAATTCTCCTAAACTTTTCTTCGTATTTTCATCATGTCCAATCATAGTTGCTAACATTCCTGATACGCCTCCGCCATTTCTGTGCACTTTATAAGCAAATATGCCTCCTGCTATTAATAAAACAAATAAAAATATTAGCAATATTTTTTTTCCTGTCTTCTTTTTTCTTCTTTTCTTTTTTGTGTTTTTTGTATTTTTATTGTTCATTTGTTTATTTCCCAAAATAATTCACTCCTAATTTTTCATGTAATTAGTATAGCAAATTTACTCTTAAAAAGCAACTAATCCATACATTTTTCTGTATTTTATATGCTAGCAAAAGTTTATCCATTTTTTATGAATAACAAATCGGGGGGACCAACAAGATTACAGTCTGTTATGAAATTACAGACTGTTCGTAGTTGGGAGTTATGAATAAAAAATAGATAAACTTTTTAATACTAATCTATTGAATAAAAAATACCTCTAAAATATTATGCTCATACATGGTTTTTCCCAAATAAGATTGATTTATATTTTCATAAATCGTATTATTAGGAGCAATTTGTGCTGGAATATTGAATAGCATTAATAGCACATATACCATTAAACTACCTCGTAAAAGTCCATATACAACTCCCCCTGCTTTATTAAGTTGGTCAAGAATTGGTAATTTGGCAACTGCATTAGCAAAGCTAGTTACAAATCTTAGTGCAATCTTAATAGCAACAAACAGAACAATAATAACGCCTCCTGTTACAATATTAATTGCTAAATTTCTAGCTGTCTCTGGTAACATTTCATTTTTAGCAGTCTCTATAATATGTTCTGTCAATTCATCTTCACTTTTATTCTCCTGCATCACACCATTTGCCTTTTCATAAATTGCATTCTCGATGGTTTCATCAATATTAGTTCCATTAATGATTAAGTTAGCAATTGGCTGATATAGAATAACGGTTATCAAGACAGACACAATAAAAGCAACTAGCCCAATCGCTAAATTTACCAGACCTTTTTTATACGCCAAAAATGTTGATAATCCGATAATTGCTATTATGATTAAATCTACTACCATTTTACTTTTATCCTCCTATAAATCTATAATCTCAATTTTATCCCTATAAATAACTCCTGCTATATTATTAGATACTACAATATTTGTAATCTCTTGATTAGCAATATATCGCTTCACTAACCATCCATCTGTATTAATAAATTCTACTTCTGTGCCTAAATTCAAAGCAATCATATTACTATAGGTATAAATTTCCTTTGTAACTGCATTTACTGTATAGTCTTTTTGTGTTCTATTTTCTGTATTAACAATATGAATAACAGAATCTGCCGTAAATAACCCTGAAGACTTTTCTTCTATCTGTATGGCATGGTTAACTAATTCTACTGATTGAAAAATCATTTTTTTATTTTGATTCTCCATCAGCGTAATATCTTGATTATTTTCTATCATATGAATATCATCTGTATACATACAAATTAATCTATCTTTATCTTGATATTCGATATTGGTTATTAATTTATCTGGCTCTCCCTTATAGGTATTTTCTAAAGAATTTGTTGGGTCAGACTTTGCTTTGTCAATTGAAATTATTTTTATATTAGACTGTATAATGGTACCTGATGTGTCTACTTCTGCAATGGCTAAATGTTTATTATCATTGGAAATAGTTACATCTGCTGTTCTAGTAGAAGATAGATATGTTTTAAACATTTCTTTTCCATTTGGGTTATACATAATAATAACTGTTTTGTAGCTTGTATCCTCTATGACTACTGCTACATACCCATTTTTATTAACATGTATTTGCGAAATATTCCCCTCTACATTTGCTTCCCAAGTTATATCTTTTTCTGTTATTAAATATAATTTCTTTCCCTTCTTTTCAGCCATAGCTAAAAATCTGCTAGCAGAATCAAAAATAGGAGTAGAAACCTCAACCTCTAAGCTTTTTTCTTCATTTCCTATATTCCCATAAATCGTAAATTTATTTTTGTTCAAAACCCCTATGTATTTATTAAATGCACATATATTGGAATTGTGGTTCTCTGTCAGCTCTATTGTACTGACATTATCTTGTATTACTTCTTTTCTGAATATGTTCTTGTCAATCCATTCCCTGATTGTTTTATTATTGCAATAAATAACCATTGTTAAAAGGATAACTATTATTATCATAGCGATTATCGTTATCATCATAATTTTCTTTTTATTTAGTTTCTTTTCTGTGGTTTCTTTCCAATAATCTTTCATGGCTATTCTCCTTGTCTTTGGTTATTTTATTCTACTATAATTAAAATAAAAAAACAAGCAAATATAATAATATTTTCATTTCTGAAAAATTATTTGACTTTTCTTAAAAATCTGTGTATAATATAGATAGAAAATGAGAAACCATAGTTGAATATGGTT
>CAOKPI010000014.1 GCA_948470605.1 uncultured Clostridium sp.
CTGTGCTGTGGTCAATATTCCATTGTCTCCTGTTAGTGTTGCTATACCTACTGCTACTAATATCATTAATACGATTATAGTTAATACTAGTGCTATTAGTGTGATACCTTCATTTTTCATCTAATATTCCTTCCCTTTCTATATTATTTTCTAAAATATAACATATTAATTTTTATTTTTCAAGTTTATTTCCACATATTGTCGTATTTTTTTGTATTTTTTTTCTTTTTTGCTTTGTTATGCTATTTATATATTTTTTATATTTTATAGTATATTTCTTATATTTTTTGAAAAAAATACAGATACTTGGATTATTTGGGAGGTAAAGAATGAATAAAAATTCCAATAAAAAAATAAATGAAAAAATAATGATTGGAAAAACAATGCAATCTATAAGAAAATCTTTAGGTCTTACACAAGAACAAGTTGCTGAAAAATTATATTTAGCTCCAAGGTATATTTCTGACATTGAAAGAGACAAAACAAAAGGTAGTATCGATACTTTAGTCAAGCTTTGTAATATTTATCACGTTACTCCCACTTTTATTTTAAAAGATTATCTTAATACCACACAATTAGAATTCGATGATAAATTAATTGGATTTACCCATTTAACCAATCCAGAAAAAGAACTTGTTATTAAATTAATAGAATTCATGAATGCTCAAAAAAAATAGAACTGGGACCTAAAATAATTACACCTTTCACTTGATAAAGTCAAAAATTATGTAATAAACTTTTATTTGATATTTATTACATAATGTTTCAATAGTCTAATTTCTAAAAATAACAACCTTCTATTATAATTTTGAAAGCTGTTTTAAATCCTAATTTAAATTGTTCCTCTGCCTCTATTGCATCTTTCATATTTCTCATTTCTAAATATTTCTTAAACCCATCAATAGGCAATAATTTTTCCTCTTGTCTTTTTACCAATTTCATTACTCTAATATACTCTTTTGTTATGGGTTGTTGTTCTGCCAGATTAAAATTATTATTATATATTTTACCAAGAATATCATCTTCTAAATATTCTTCTAATAAATGACAGCCTTTCATAATACATCTCCTTCCTCAATCTTATTGTATTACTTTTGCAACCTTTTGGGGTTGTTTTTTTATGAAAGTTCTTTTTTAGTTCATCAAATCCACTTCATTTTTATTAAAAGATAGCATACAAAAATTTCACCCTACAAAAAAACACCACCTAAAAATTTATTAAGTAGTGTTCTATTATATTTTAAAAATCTAATTTTTCTTCTACCCAGTTAGCGACATCATCAATTTTTAATCGAATTTGCTCCATGGTATCCCTATCTCTTATCGTAACTGTCTCATCTTCTAACGTATCAAAATCCACTGTAACACAATATGGTGTACCAATTTCATCTTCTCTTCTATAACGTTTACCAATACTTCCTGTTTCATCATAATCACACATAAATTTCTTAGCAAGTTTTTCATACACTTCGTTTGCTTTTTCTGATAATTTTTTAGAAAGCGGTAACACGGCTACCTTATATGGTGCTATAGCTGGATGTAAATGTAAAACAGTTCTAGTATCTCCATCTTCTAACTGTTCTTCTTCATAACTATCGCATAAAAATGCTAAAGTTACTCTATCTGCTCCTACAGATGGTTCAATACAATATGGTACATATTTTTCCCCTGTTTCTGGGTCCATATAATGAAAATCCTCTTTTGAAACTTCCATATGACTCTTTAAATCAAAATCTGTTCTATCTGCAATTCCCCATAATTCTCCCCAACCAAATGGGAACGCATATTCAATATCTGTTGTTCCATTACTGTAATGTGATAATTCTTCTTGTGTATGGTCTCTTAATCTAATATTTTCTTCTGTCATTCCTAAGTCTAATAACCATTGCTTACAAAAATTCTTCCAATAAGATTGCCATTCAATATCTGTTCCTGGCTTACAAAAAAATTCTAGCTCCATTTGTTCAAATTCACGTGTTCTAAAAGTAAAGTTTCCAGGCGTAATTTCATTTCTAAAAGCTTTCCCTATTTGTGCAATTCCCATAGGCAACTTTCTTCTTGTGGTTCTCATCACATTTTTAAAATTAACAAAGATTCCTTGTGCTGTTTCTGGTCTCAAATAAATTTCTGCTTTTGCATCTTCTGTTACTCCTTGAAATGTTTTAAACATCAAATTGAATTTTCTAATATCTGTAAAGTTGTGTTCTCCACAATTTGGACAATTGATATGATTTTCATCCATAAATTTTATCATTTCTTCATCTGACATACCATCTGCTATCATATCTTTTCCTTGTTCATGTGCCCATGTTTCGATTAATTTATCGGCTCTATGTCTTGTTTTACATGCTTTACAATCAATTAGTGGGTCCGAAAAACCTCCCACATGACCGGATACCGCCCAAGTAGTTGGGTTCATTAAAATTGCTGCATCTAATCCTACATTATATTTGTTTTCTTGTATAAATTTTTTTCTCCATGCTTCTTTTACATTATTTTTCAATTCCACTCCCAAAGGGCCATAATCCCACGTGTTTGCTAATCCTCCATAGATTTCAGAACCTGGATATATATATCCCCTATTCTTACAAAGTGCTACTAATGTTTCCATTGATTTTATCATAACCATTCCTCCATTATTTTCATATATTATATTATCATATAAAAAAAGTCAATAATTTTTGCTAAAATTATTGCTAAAATATTTCTTTTGTGCTAATATAGTAATTAGCTTTTATTTTTAGGGGTATAGTGTTAATGGTAGCACATCGGTCTCCAAAACCGCCTGTGAGGGTTCGAATCCTTCTACCCCTGCCATATTTATTTTATATCTATATTTTTATTCTTAATTTAATTCGAGGTGATTTTCATTTTTAAAAATTTTAAATACTTTTATCGATTTCTTTTTATAGTATCTTTTTTTATTATTGTTATTTTTATTCCAATTTTCAAATCTAATAATTTGTCTTATTCTCATAACAACGATTCTGAAATTTTAGATTTTAATCCAAATGGATTCGTATGGCCAATTCCTGGCTATACCAAAATAAGCTCTGCCTTTGGAAAACGAACTTCTCCTACTAGTCGGTGCCTCTTCTTCTCATTCTGGAGTAGATATTCCTGCCCCTCCTGGAAGCAAATTGATTGCTGTACATGATGGCGAAATTACCTTTCGAGAGTTTCTTGGTGCTGGTGGTTATACCATAACACTTTCCTTTGATAACTACAAAGTAAGTTATTGCCATTGTGACCCTAATTGGATTGTATCTGTGGGAGACAAAATTAAACAAGGACAAGTTATTGGCTGTGTTGGTCCTAAAATTGTTTATGGTGTGAAAGGAAACCAATATCATGATGCACAAGGTAATCCTACTAATGGAGCTACAACTCGGTCCACATCTTCATTTGGGGATTCGTATTGATGGTAAATATGTAAATCCTTTAAATTATTTTTAATAGATACTGAAATGTGCCAACAGGGGCGTCCCTTTTTGTCACACATATTATTTTTTCTAAAAAGGTTATTCTATTTTTTAGGAAGCAACAATTAGGGGGGACCGACAAGGTTACCAACTGTTACGTTAGTTACAGTTGGTCCGCAGTTGGGAGTTGCAAATAAAAAATAGAATAACCTTTTTTATTAAGTATTTAAATGTGACAAAAAGGGACACCCCTGTTGGCACAAAAAAATGTTGCAAGGGAAATCCCAAGCAACACATTACATATCATCATCCTCGTCACAGCCTTGACATCCATGACAGCTACCTGAACATCCTTTGCCATCCTCTCCTTCTGTATCTCCTGACCAATCTAGTTCTATAATATTTTGGCATTCTGGACAAGCAATTTCTGTTTTATTTTCATCTACATCAATAATAAACTCATAATCACAATATGGACAAACGATTTCAAAATCAAATCCATCTTCTGTATAAATATCTTTTTCAATATTATCAATCACTTGTTGCATTTGACTGATTTTTGAACTAAGTTTATTTTGTGTAGCTTCTAATTTATCCATTTCCTCCTTTTTATAGTCCATAATATAATCCATTTGGTCTAACACAACATCCAAAAAAGAAGCAAATCTTCCTCTTACGTATTCTAAGTCTTCTTTATTTTTTATATTTTTTTCTATGTCATCTAAAAAACTTTTGTATTCGTTTTTTAATGTTCCCATTTTGTAATCACCTTTCCTATATTCTTTCCATGTATTCACATGTTCTGGTATCGATTTTTAAAATATCACCGATATTAACAAACAATGGAACTTGAATTTCTAAACCAGTTTCTAATTTTGCTGGTTTTCCTGATGTGGTCGTAGTATTACCACTAAAT
Organism: uncultured Clostridium sp.; assembly: GCA_948470605.1. Lineage (GTDB taxonomy): Bacteria > Bacillota > Clostridia > TANB77 > CAG-508 > CAG-269. Next base: position 4,339 of record CAOKPI010000014.1, read on the forward strand.
CCTGGTTCTGTGTATGTAACTTCTAACTCTACAAATGTTGGTGGTTCTACTGCAAATGTATTTCCTTTGTAAGAAAGCATCGTTACTTCCATATTTTCTTTTAAGTATTTTAAACAATCTCCTAATTGTTCTTCATTTAATGGCATTTGGTCATAGGTTTCATTATCCATGAAATAATATAAACCTCCATCATTGTATAAGTATTGCATTACTTTCTTTTCAATTTCTGCTGCTGGAAATTTATCAGATGGATTAAAAGTCTTTTCTAAAGTTGCTCCTGTAATTACATTTTTTAATTTTGTTCTTACAAATGCTGACCCCTTTCCTGGTTTTACATGTTGGAATTCTACAATTCGATACACATTTCCTTCCATCTCAAAAGTTGTTCCATTTCTAAAATCTCCTGCTGAATATACGGCTGCCATAATCATTTCTCCTCTCAATTTTCATTTATTTGTCAATTAATAGTTCTTATTTTACTACATATTTTCTGAAAAATCAAGTATTATACCATATCATTAATTAATTCCCTATTTTCAGTTATTAAATGTATTGTCAAAATTTATTCTATTTTTTATAAAGTAATAAATCGTGGGGACCGACAAGGTTACCAACTGTTACTTTAGTTACAGTTGGTCCGTAGTTGGGAATTACTTTAGAAAAAATATGAATAAATTGTTCACTACTTATTTTAGCTGTAAATTGTAACCAATCTATTTACTTATATTATAATATAATTTTTCTCAGATTTGGTTAAATTTATACAACCAAATTTTGTAATTTGTGTCGTATCTTCAATTCTCACTCCAAATTTCTCTGGTATATAAATTCCTGGTTCATTTGTAACCACCATATTCTCTCGTAATGGCATATCAGAATGATAATTAACATATGGTTCTTCATGAATCTCCATACCCACTCCGTGACCCAAACTATGTATTAAATCATAGCCATGTAATTTAAAATCATTTTCCACCATTTTAGTAAGTAATCTTGTATTAGCCCCATCTTTATATTGTTCCTGTGTTTGAATCTGATTTTTTAATACTAAATCATAAACTGGTTTCACTTCTTCTAGTATTTCTCCTACAAAAATAGTTCTAGTCATGTCAGAACAATAACCATTCACCTTGCATCCCATGTCAATTGTAATAATATCTTTTGCTTGTATCTTTCGATTGGTTGGCACAGCATGTGGCTTGGATGTATTTTCTCCGAGAAGCTACAATTGTTTCAAAGGCCAATCCATCCGTTCTTTGTTTGTAATATTCCTCAATTTCATCTGCTATTTTCTTTTCTGTCATACCTGGTTTAATATAGGATAGTAGATACTTAAAACAATTATCCGTTATCTCACATGCCTTTTCAATGTTTTTTATCTCTTCTTCATCCTTTATCATTCGTTGCTTTTCTATCATATGTTCGGTTTCCACGAAATTATGAATTCTAAATTTCCTAATATATTCTTTATACTTAGCATAAGAAATATCATATTCTTCAAATCCTACATTCTCACAAAACAAGAAAAAATTTTCATAATCTTCTTTTGATACATCATGAACATTATACACAATAATTTCGTCAAATAATGTTAGTGTGCTATGTACTTGTTCAATATATCTAGCATCTGTAATATAAATGTTTTCTTTTCTCGTTAAAAGTAATATCCCCTCTGCCTCAATATTTGTTAAATAATGTATATTAACAGGATTCGTTAATATTAATCCTTGTAAATCTAAACTTGACATTTTATTTCTCAGCCATTGTAACTTAGTATTCATATTATCTCCCCTTTCGTGTACAAATTTATGCATGGTACATGCCTAATGTAAATATCTGCATTAAAATGATTTTTATTTGTTCAAAAGGTACATACATACTAATAAAAGTAGCTATTACAATAAAAGGTCCAAATGGTATGTATTCATCTGATTTCTTTATCTTAGTTAGCAATAAAACGATACTAAGTACCGCTCCTATTAAGAAGGATAGCAGTGTGATAATAATGATATTAGATAATCCAAAAAATAGACCTAATCCAGCCATTAGTTTAACATCGCCAAATCCCATAGCTTCTTTTCCATAGAAAAATCCTCCTAATAAAGTAATGAATAAGAAGATTCCCCCTCCTGCTAACATTCCTAATAACATATTAATGGTAATGGCTACATTGGACAAGCCATATAGAAAAGCAAATAAAAATCCAATTTCGAATATGGTTAAATTTAATCGGTTTGGTATAATTTGTAGTTTAAAATCAATGACAAATGCGGATAACAACATGGGTGTTAAAATCAAAAATTTGATTAAATCTAAATTGGCAATTATGGTATTCTCGATACCAAAAGTATAGATTAGCGTTGCATATATTACTGCTGTTAATAACATTAAGATATAATTCGGTCTAAATTTTATCCTATATTCACTTATTATATCTTTTGAAATGACACTTTTATATTCTGGCAATCTTTTATTCGCCCAGTCTGTTAATTGTCCGATTACTAGTCCTATGATACCTACTACTACATAATAGGCAATATGTACATCATTAAAATACATTTTATTACTCCTTCATTTTCTGCTTATACTTATTTTTAATTGTATTCTCTAAGGGCCTTTTCCATGCTGTATACCAGAAATCTTTTTTATCTACTGGCTCTACTAAAATTGTGAACATATGGCAACGATTCCCCCCCATGATGTCTGTAAAAATCTGGTCTCCTACAACTCCTATATTTTCTGATTTTTCCTTTACTATTTTTTGTACTTTTAAAAATCCAGTTCTAAATGGTTTTTTGGCTAAATTTTGATAAGGTATTCCTAATCTTTCTGCTACTTCTTGTACTTTTTCTTTATGATTCGTATTGGATAATATATATAATTTAATGCCTTCTTCTTTCATCTTTTCTGCCCAATGAACTACACTTTCTTCCATTTTCCTATTATAATCTATTAGTGTATTGTCAACATCTAAAATTAACGCTTTTATTTTATGTTCTTTTAAAAATTCTATTGTAATTTGTTGTACTTTGTCGAAATGGGCATTTGGATATACTATCATTTTTTCCTCCGTTCGTCGAAATATTAAGTATATCTTATCAATTTGCTAGTAGTTTGTCAAGAGCCAAAATGTTCGTACTGGTTCCGAGAGTGAATGAGGACGACTTAAACTAAATTATGTTTTTATTTAAAAGTTTATTCTATTTTTTATGCAGTAACAATTCGTGGGGACCAACAAACTTACAGTCTGTTATGCAATTACAGACTGGCAGATAGTTGGGAGTTACAAATAAAAAATAGAATAAACTTATTAAAATTTAATATTGAAAGTCGTCCCCATTCACTCTCGGAACTAGTGGAGACATTTTCTATTTGCAAAATCTATGCCTACCAATCGTTACTGTCATTGGTCTTGACCATATCCATTTATTCGTAGCCGTAGCAGGATTAAAATAATAGATTGCCCCATAACTAGGGTCCCAACCATTTAGAGCATCTTGAGCTGCTTTCTTGGCATCTGAATTGGGTGATAAATTAATTTGTCCGTCTCTTACAGCATCAAATGCTCCTGATGCATAAATGACTCCTGATATACTATTAGGAAAGGAACTGCTTTTTACTCGGTTCATAACTACTGCTCCTACTGCTACTTGTCCCGTATATGGTTCCCCTCTTGCTTCTCCATATATAAGTCTTGCTAACAAATTGACATTACTTGAATTACTTGAACTTGAGCCAGAAGATGAACTTGAACCATAAATCCCCATTGCTTTTAAGGTTGCAGGTCCTGCGATTCCATCTACTGTTAATCCATTTTTTCTTTGAAAGTATTTAACAGCATTTAGCGTTTGTGTTCCATAAATGCCATCTATGTTTCCATTATAATATCCCCATCTTTTCAACTTAGTTTGTATTTGGGTTACTTCATTTCCTCTTGAACCATATTTTGATAAAGCTTCTACAGAATTATTTTGAAAAAATAGGATACCCACAGTAATAAAAATTGCTAAAAATGCAATCATACCTATAATTATCCTATTCTTATTTTTTTTCAACATAAAATCACCTTAATTATAAAATTTTCTTTTTACTATTTTTATCATTAAAGTAATTTATTATACATTTTTGGAAATTTATTTTCGAATTAAAATTTTATATTTTTCTAAATGATTGAAAGAATCAAATTTTTCTGGAAGGATTCTTAAAATAGTCACTTTGTGTAAATATATAGTGTAAAATACAATATATTTATTAATTACTGCTCTTCTTATATTAGCATCTATATCTTTGTTAAAACACTGATACATATATGGATTTGCTTGTAAATCTTTCACTAAAACCGCAAACTTTCTTTTGAATTTCTTTTTAGCACTATTTGAAAACAACTCTAAATTGCTAATACTATCTTTGTAATCTATCTCAGCTAATGGCTCAATCCTAATTTTATATTTTTTCTTAATTGTCTTTTTCTCCTTTCTTCTTGTTCTATTTCTTTAAAAAAGTCTTCAATATCCATTGAATCACCAGTTTCTGCTTGTTTCACTACTTCTATAATAACTTTTGCTTCTTCTTCGCTAAATTCTCTCATATTTCTTACCTCCTTGATTAATATTTTACTATAGATAACAAAAAAAATCAAGAAAAATCGCTCGACAGAAATCGACACTTCTTGATTTTTGTTGCAATTCACAATTATTAATTTATAGGCAAAAATTATTAGTATTTTTGTTATTGCTTATGATATCATAGAACAATACTGACAAAGTATTGTTTCTAATCCTATTTGTAAATCAATCAACCCATTTTTATATTGATAATCCAAATCTCTCAAACTTTGCAAAATATTTTTTAATTCTATTTCCCCAAAATACTTTGCTTGTGTTTTATATTTGTTCACTAAAAAAGTTTGATTTGGTTTTAAATTTAAGCTACTTATGATGTCTTGGTTGTATTTTATAGCAAGTTTTACAAAATATAATTTTTTAAAATGGTTATATAAAGTAATTAAAATTTTTTGTATGGGTTCTTTGGCATAAATCAAATTCTTTAAAACTTCCAATGCCTTTTTTATATCTCTTTTTCCTAAAGAATCCGTTAAATCAAAAATAACACTTTCCAGCTTTTTGATACATAACTTATCAATATCTTCTTTTTGTATTTTTCCTTCTTCTCCCGCATACTCAATCAACTTTCGAATTTCATTGATTAAATCTTGCATATTAGTACCACAACTTTCAATAAAGTACCTTAAAGTGCTATCTTCAATTGCCACTTTATACCCTTGACAAATTGCCTTCATTCTTTTTTCAATCTGTATTGGTTTTTGGTAGTCAAACTTACATATAATACCTAATTCATCTATGGTTTTATATAATTCTTGCTTCGTATCTGCCTCCTCTTCAACAAACACTAGAACTACACTAGCATGAATTACCTCTATATTTTGTTTTAAATAATTACTTACTTTTTCTTTTAATTTAGCTGATTCTGCATTTTTTCGCTTTCCTTCTTTTTTTAGCAAACCTGTATTTCTTGCAATAATTAATTTTTTTTCATAACCAAAACTTGGTGTTTCGATATCTGCTATCAGTTCATTACAATTGGTTTCATCGATTGTAATGTAATTAATTCCTTTGATACATTCTCCAAATAAGGTTTTGATTTTTTTCAAAGAAGATTCTAACAAAAATAGTTCTTCCCCATATAAAAGATACAAACTTTGCAGTTTTCCATTTTTTAGCTCTTTTTCTAAATTTTCAATTGATAACATCCTTTTACTCCTAGCTTATAATTCAATTTTATCCCCATCATCTGGAATCATTACATTTTCTATCTTTTGTTTTTGGGCTTGTTCTCTTGTATAGTCTTGCATGTGAGTGGTAGCAAATTTTTTATGAGGATACGTTTTTGTAATGTTTAAAATGTCCTCTAATCCCATGTGAGATTTTTTAGACTCCATCCAAGCCATATCTAAAATAGAAAAGTCACTTTGCTTTATGATTGTATCAATTGCTTCACAATAGCAACTATCACCAGAAAAACCTATTTTTTTGTTATCCTTTTCTACGATAAATCCATAGGCTGGTTTTAATTTTCCATGTTGTACTTCATAAGAGGTAATATATGTTTCGTTTCCTATGTTTTCATGTTCCATCTTTTCAAATTCTATAAAATCAACTTTAGCAATTTCTTGCACCGTTTCATAGTCTCCAGGAAATAGAATGTCAAACAATTCTCTCACTGTCTTTTTTATTCCTTTTGGTCCATAAATATGAATGGGTGCTTCTATTTTATAAAAGAATCTATCTAACATTAGATATGGTATGTCACCAAAATGGTCTCCATGTAAATGCGTAATCAAGCAATTTTCGATGTCTTGTATTGGATGTCCTGTTTGTTTCAATTTTTTAATAATTCCATTTCCCATATCAATTAGTAATTTATTATCTATTAGTGTACTGCTACTGGATTGAATAGCTCCAATAGAACCTGTTCCTATAAATTCAATTTTCACTTTTTCTCTCATTCCTTCCTTTTGCCCTATCTTATCATTTTTTTGTCGTTTTTTCAAGGAATTTTCTATTTGCTTCGATATTTTTTATCGTAACTGATACAAAAGTTATAATATATAGTAAAATGCCCCTCATCTTGAAGGGCATTTTACTTGTTACTATTGGTCGCTTTGCTGCACAAAAGCAGATATTCCTGCAACTAATACTTTAGTTGCAGCACTCTCTTCTTCTTCAAATCTTCCATATCTCTTCAACAGCTTGAGCGTTTTCTTTACTTCTTTTTTCAGATTCTTACCGTCTACACACTTGCATTTTTCCAATGCATTAATAATAGCTTTGCAAGCACCTTTCGCAGTCTTACATCGTCTAATTGCCTCCGATGCGTCACTGCCTGACTCTAAGCCTTTTAATATTTCTAAGGCTTTCTTCAAAGCATCATCTGTCATCCGCTTACAAATTTCTTTTCTAATGCATTTGCACTTTTCCATAACAACCTCCTATAACTTTTTATTACCATTGTAAAAGTTCCTACAACGGTTATAAAAAATGCTACATTTTCATTTTCGCTGTAGCAACGAATATTATAATTAAATTATACTATATTTTACATAAAATTGCAAATTTTACCTAGTTTTCTGTGTTTTATATCACAAATTAAAAAGATAATTTGCTTTCATTTAAGCCATTTATCTTTTTAATCTCTGTGTTTACTTTCCTAAAACAATTCGAAACACTTCTGCCACACTCCAAGCCTGATTAATCGTACCCTTTGGTAACTGTGGTTTAGCCGAATCATAAAGTTCAGCAATTCCGCCCAAACAGCCATGACTTAACATCTCCTTTTGGAATGTTTTTGTTGTTTTGTCTCTGAACTTTTCTAACTTTTCTTCCCATACTTTCTTTTCTTCTAGTTTTTTCGTAGCTTGCAACCTATTTTTCAAGCTATTATAATACAAGCCTAATAGCCATGGCCAAGTAATGCCTTGATGATAACTAGTATCTCTCTTTTCTGGGTCTCCTTCATAAATTTCCACATAATTTTCTTCGCCTTTGACTAATGTTTTCAAGCCATACGAATTTAATAATTTCTTTTCTACGGTTTCTAACATTTGTCTTGCTTCTGCTGAATTCGGGTCTAAAATCGGAAATGTCAAACTTAAAGCAAATAATTGGTTTGGCCTTATCTTGTCATCACCAAGTACATCATATAGACATTTCTTTTTTTCATTGTAAAATTTATCACAAAAAGCAGCTCTACATTTTTCTGCTAAATCCTTGTATTTCTTTGACAAAATAGGATGTCCCAATTTCTTCGTTAAATCTGCCATAATTTGATTTGCATTATACCACAAGCTATTTACTTCAACTGCTTTTCCGTTTCTTGGTGTAACGGCTACACCATTATACTTGGCATCCATCCAAGTATTTTGTGTTTCCTCTGTTCCAGAAACGATTAAACCATCTGTATCTAAATAAATATTATTGTTATCTACATCAATCCCTTGGCAATAATTTTCAATAACTTCTTGTAAAACAGGATATATCTTCTTTTCTATAAATTCATAATCATTCGTATATTCCACATATTTTTGTATCTGTTCAAACAATAATAAAGAAGCATCTACACTATTATACAACGGTCTATTATCATAACCAGAATAACCATTTGGTACTAATCCAAATTTAACATCTCGAATCATCGTCAATAACACTTGTTTTGCGATTTCAAATCTTTTTGGAATTAATAACAATCCTTCAAAAGCAATTAGGGTATCACGTCCCCAATCCAAAAACCAGGGATATCCTGCTAAGATAGTATGTAGACCAAAAGATGGTCGATATGCAACAAAACTATCAGCTGCTATTAAATAGGTTTTGATTAACTCATCTCTTTCCAACTCTTTTTTCGTCTTCTTTTCTTTTGTCTCTTTGATTAATTGTGATTCTTGTATGATTTCTCCTAAACGGATTTTTTCGTTATTCACAAATTTTCTCACATTTTTTTGTTCAATATTTTCTTCTAAGGAACAAACAAACGAAATTTCCTTCTCTGTTTTCGCTGGTATCTCTATTTCATACACACCTGGTACAGCATGGTTTTCTTCTGGATAAAATCCTCTTTTTTCTTCCTCTATATAAAACATATGAGAAAAAGTATCATTTTGATGTTCTTTATATTCTCCTTCTGATACATGCATATAGACTGGTGTTTGTGAATTGCCATCTAATACTAATTTTACTTTTGTTTTGTTTATGGTTTGTCTTATATCAAAATAATGGTCTGTACTCATTCGATGAAAATCTCTAAAATTAACAATCGGCGCTAAAGTTAATTTAGCTTTTGTTCCCTCATTTTTCACTTTATAATAAACACCTACTGTATTGTGTCCATACTCCATCGTTATGATTTTTGTAATGTGTACTTTTCCTACTTGATATTCAAAAATAGGCACTTCTTCTTTTCTGAATTCTTCTTGGTATTCATAACCATGCGAAATAAAAGATTCACATAGATTGGTATACAAATCATACTTTTTATTTCTTATCTCTATACTTTCATCTACTTTCGATAATACTAAAAATCTTCTAGCTGGTGGAGTTAGTGGTGCAATTAGTAACCCATGATATTTTCTGGTGTTAGCTCCAATAGCAGTAGAAGAAGCAAATCCTCCTATGCCATTACTGATTACCCATTCTTTCTTTAGTCCTTCTTCTAGATTCAATTTTTCCTTCGTAATTTTCATCTTTACTTCTCCTTCTTATTGTTATTTAAACTCAATTTGGAAAAGAATTGTTATTTTGCTAGGCACACGAGTTTGAAATCTATGAGGCGTACGATGGTACGTTGATTAGATTTCAAATGAAATGTAACAACGCAAAATGGCAATTATTTTTCAAATTATGTTTTCGTGTTTCTTCTTCTCCCTCTCGCACTTTTAGGTTTTGCATTTGTCGTATCCTTCTCAGCTTTCGTCGCTGTTGTTGTCGTTCTTTTCTTAGCCTCTTGCTTCTCTTTTTTAACTTGTTCCTTCTTTTCTCTTTTTGTTTGTTCCTTTTCTGCTCTTATCTTTGCCTTTTCATCTGCTTCGCGAATCGATTCTATTCTTTCATTATACTTATTTCTAAACTTACTTTTACCTTTTGGTGCTTTTACTGGTCTTCCCTCTTTTCCTCGTTTCTCTCTTCGCTTCATAGCCTTTTGAATTTTACCAATTCTTTTTTCTTCTCTCAATTTTGTGTTTAACATCAAATATTGTGGGTCATTTTCTTTATCTTGATATTTCAAATCATCACAAATTAATTCAATAATAGATGTAGCTACCAAATTAGGGTCATGTCTAATATAGTCATTTGTTATCACGGATAAATTTCTTTGTAGATATTTAACTCCTCTTACCTTTTCAATATCTTGTTCTACTAAATCTTGTCCTTCTCTATTATACTTTTTAATAAACTCTGGCACCACTTCTCCTGTATCATAAATACAATAATCAACAATTCCATTTCCACAATGTTCAATAATAGCATTTAAGTGGTCTGATACACTATAATTATCTGTCTGTCCTGGTTCTGTCATAATATTGCTTACATATACCTTAATAGCTGCGGTTTCTTTGATTGCTTTTGCTACTCCATTGACTAATAAATTTGGAATCACGTTGGTATATAAACTACCTGGTCCAATAATAACACAATCCGCATTTTTTATTGCTTCTACTACTCCTGGTGCAGGTCTACAATTAGATGGTTTTAATAGAATACGATTAATTTGTGTTACCTTTTCAGATACCACTTCTTGTATTCTAGACTTTTCTTCTACCATATAGCCATTTTCTAATTCAGCTACCATCTTCATCTCATCTAACGTAACTGGTATAACTTTTCCAATCATATTTAATACCTCATTACTTTTAATAACAGAATCCTCAAAGTTGCCATTAATCTCTCTCATAGCCGAAAAATAAATATCAGAAAAGCTAAGACCCTTTAATTTTCCCTTTACAAATTCATAGTTAAATAATTTGTTAATTTCTCCTTCTTTAGAAGCAAGAGAAACTATACTGTCTTTTACATCTCCTAACGGTAATACCTCTAATTCTTTTCTTGAATTGGTAGCACCCTCTCCATAATCTGAAATGGTTACAATTGCTGTCAAATTACTAGTATAATTTTTAAGTCCTGAAAGAACCGTATTTAATCCTGTTCCTCCACCAATTACTACAATATTGGGACCTTGGTCATATATCTTTTTATCAAAAATCAATGATTTTACATTTACATTTTTTTTATTGTCCATACGCTCATCTGTAGATTCAATCAACACTTCTAAGGTTCTTTTATTTAAGAAAATAAGTCCTAGTACAATAGAAATAAATCCCAATACAAATATAACTACTACTTTTCCAACCTCTTGGAAAGAGATTTCCTTCATTACTAGTATTTCTGCTAATCCATAGCAGGCAAGCAAAATGCCTACTAATATTAAAAATATCCATCTTTTCATTTTATTGCTTGATTTAAACCACTGCATAAATCCATTCATTCTATTTTTCTCCCATCACTTCTATTTCTAATTCAATTTCTTTTTGAAATTTTTCATATACTGTTTTCTTAACATGTTCTACTAATGCTAATACATCTTTCGCTGTTGCATTTCCCTTGTTAATAATAAATCCACTATGTTTGGTTGACACTTCTGCATCCCCAATCCTATACCCTTTTAATCCAGTTTCATCAATCAATTTTGCTGTTATAAAATCAGCTCCCCTTTTAAATGTACTTCCTGCACTTGGATATTCCATTGGTTGTTTTTCTTTTCGATAGGTTGCATATTCCTCCATTTTTGCCTTAATTTTTTCCTTTTTTCCTTTTTGTAACTGTAAGGTTATTTCTGTGATAATATATTTTTCTCTCTTGAATCTACTATTTCTATAGTCAAATTGTAATTCTTCGTTTGCAAATTCTTTTTCTTTTCCTTGATAATCAATACATCTTACTTTTTTTGTAATATCTTTCATTTCTTTGCCATGTGCACCTGCATTCATTCTAATGGCACCACCTATGGTTCCTGGTATTCCTGATAATTCTTCTAATCCTGTTATTTCATTTTGTAAGCATCTTTGTGCTAACTTTCCTATTTTCTCACCAGCTCCTACTGTAATTTCTATTGTATCGTTTTTTTCCTGAATGTTAATTTTCTCTAATTTTATCATTAGAGTAATTCCTTTGATTCCCTTGTCTGATATTAATAAATTGCTACCATTTCCTATAATCGTTAAAGGTAAATGCTTTTGATTAGCAAATGTTAAGATTTCTTTTAGTTCATCCAAACTATCTATTTTGATAAGACATTCAGCTGGTCCTCCAATTTTAAAGGTCGTATATTTCCTCATTAGCTCTTGATATAATATTTTACTTTCTGGTATTTTCAAGTTTTTGATTCCATTTTCAATTTCCAAGAAATCCACTCCCTTTTAACTTGCTTTTCTATATTTTATTAGCTTTTTTACTTATCATTCCTTCACTTTTACGTTTTTTATTTTACTATAAATTAAGGAAAAAAGCAAGGTATGTCATTCATAATACTCTTTTTTCTAAAATATATTATACTATATTAATTTTAAGAAAGAGGTTTATTCCATGGTCGCTAAATCAAGCTTTTATGTTATAAAACTAAAAAGAAATCTATTACCAATGTTATTTTTAGCATTTACGTTTTGTCTGTTAATCTTCTCCAAAAGTAACCTTCCTGCTGTCAAATCTGGATTAACATTATGGGCAAATTCTGTCGTTCCTTCTCTTTTTCCATTTTTTGTAGCCACAGAATTACTCATGCACACAAATATCATCACTTTATTAGGTCATTTATTAAATCGCTTTATGAAACCACTCTTTAACATTCGTGGAGAAGGCTCCTTTGCTTTTATTATGGGAATCATTAGTGGTTATCCAGTAGGAGCCAAAATTGCTAGTAATTTTAGACAAAACAATATTTGTAGCAAAGAAGAATGTGAAAGATTACTTAGTTTTACTAACAATTCTGGTCCTTTATTTATCATTGGTACAGTTGGCATTTTAATGTTTAAAAACACTACTATTGGTATTTTATTATTGATTACGCATTTGCTTGCTTGTATGACAGTCGGTATTATTTTTCGCTTTTGGAAAAAAGATAAAACTACCTTTCATACTAACACCACATCTTCTTTTACCCCATCTAATAAGACAGCCTCTTTTTCTAATTTAGGAGAAATCTTAGCCGAAAGCATCACTAGTAGCATCTCTACTATTCTTTTGATTGGGGGGTTTGTGGTCATCTTTTCTAGTATCCTATCTATTTTGAAAGCGAGTGGTTTATTAGATACTTTTAGTATTTTATTCCATCCTGTTTTTCAATTTTTGAATATCGATACTAGTTTTATACAAGGAATTTTAACTGGAATATTGGAAATCACAAATGGTATTAATACCATTTCCTCCATCGCTTGTAAAAAACTCTCTTTCAATCTTATTTTTACTGCATTTTTACTTGGTTTTGGTGGAATTTCTGTGCTTCTTCAAGTTTGGAGTATCACATCTAAAACAGATTTATCCATTAAACCTTATGTGTATGGAAAACTATTACATGGATTACTAGCAGCTTTTTATACTTATTTATTGATGAATATTTTTCCTTTTTTAAATTTTGATTTATAACATCATGAATCATGATTGTTATATTTCTGATACTATTACATATATTGAAATAGGAGTTGATGGAAATGGAACGAGATTTTAATACTGGCTTTGTACCACCTTATATGGATTACAACATGCCTCCACCTAACATGGATGCAAATGAAATAATGATGCAATATGAACAGGCTTGTAGTTACTATCGCTATTTGTGTCTGCAAATGGATTATAAAATCAAATGTAAAGAATATGAAAAAATATGTGGTCATTCCCATGAAAGAACTAATCGAAAAATTGAATAAAACAAAAATTCATAAGGCATGAAATCTAAATCATGCCTTTAATATTTTCTAATTCTTCTTTTTTTATTCCCATGTATTTCATAATTTTATCATCTTTTTCACCGTATTGTAACATGTTTTTTACTGCTTGCTTTAACATTTCTAATTTTCCATTTTTCTCTCCTTGCTCAATGCCTTTTTTTAGCCCTTCATCAGCTAGGCTATCCAAATATTCTTCTAATGCTGTTAACATACCATCATCTCCTCTTTTATTTTTTATTTTCTTAATAAATTCTTGTATATCTTTTTCTCCTATTTTTCTACCATAAGAACCATATATCATTTTTATTAATATGTTAATTTCTTTGTCATTTAAATTTTCTTTCTCCATTCTATGTAAGTAATCTGCTATTTTGTCTTTTTGTTTTGCTTTTTCTAATAATAATATTTTAGATAGAAAATTTTCTTGTTCCCATAATTCCTCTTCTGTATAATTGTTGATATCAATTAAATTATAAGACGCAAAATTTTTTCCTTGTATTCCTCTTAATCTAACTTGACATTTTTCAAAATATTTTTTAGCATTCCATTTTGTTCTTCCTGTATATAATACAATCGGATAAACTACTGGCATTTGATATGTCTTTCTTCCTAATCTATTTTTATCAACTGCACCTCTTATAATTTCAATACAATAATTTAATATTCTATAAGCCATTGAATAATCTATTTCTGATTGTTGTTCAATTAAGAAAAATATGTCTTCTTCTTTTTTCTTATATACTAAATCTGATTCTTTTGCTTTAAAATCTTGTGTAATAAAACTACTATTATATTTCTCTATATCTTCTTTTTCTAAAGCATAGGAGGTTCCCTTTATTCCCATTGCTCTATTAATAAATTCTGCCGCTTCTTCCCTCTCCTCTAAAACAAGCTTAAAACCTTTGTCTTTGTATTGATGTAATTGATTTAGTTTATAACTCTCACTATCTTCTCTCAAGACTTCTAGCTTTTTATATTTTAAATAATCATCATAAGTAAACTTTTTTATTTCTTTCATAGGATTCCTCTTTTCTATATTTTATTTTGTTTTTAATTAATAGTCAAATTTTATTTTACAGTAAAATCGTAACTATTCTTTTGTTTTCACTCTTTTTCTTTCTTTTTATTCTATTTTTGAGATTTTACTAGACTATGATTATAATTTTAGATTTTAAAATTCTTTGATTTAAACATAGGTTTATCATACTATATTTGTTTTTTATTGTCAACTCTTTTCGTAAATTTTTCCTTCAAGATGATTACTTGAAGGAAACTTTCAAATTTTATAAGATAAAACTTATCTTCTTTTTCAATTCTTGTGTCGCTATCTTTATATTATCTGCTGCAAATATCGCTGATACAACGGCAATTCCCTTCATGCCACAACCCGAAATCTCAGCCATATTAGAAAGATTAATACCACCAATTGCAACAGCAGGAATAGAAACAGAGTCACATATATCTTTTAACTGCTCACTTGTAATACGAATGGCATCCTTTTTAGTAGGTGATGGAAAAATAGCGCCCACACCAAGATAGTTTGCACCATCTCTTTCAGCTTTTTGTGCTTGTTCTATCGTTTTAGCTGTTGCACCAATGATAAAATCATCGCCAACCATTTTTCTAATCTCGCTAACAGGAAAGTCACTTTGTCCCACATGAACACCATCTGCCTTGCATGCTATAGCAACTTTAACATTATCATTTATCAAAAATGGTACGTTATAGGTATGACATAATTCTTTTATTTTTATAGCCTCTGCTAAAAAGGCTTCTTCTTCCAAATCTTTTTCCCTAAGTTGCACACAAGTAACTCCACCCATAAGGGCCTCTTCTATCTGTTCATACAAAGTCTTCTTACCTGTCCAAGAACGATTCGTCACAGCATATAACAATAAATTATTACTATTAAATTTCATTATTTTTACCTACTTTCAATATGTATCTCTCAAATGAATAAAAACATGAAATATTTCTTCCATGTTTTATTCTTGCAAAATTACTTTTATTTCACAAAACAAAAATAAGCTAACACAATAAGTCCTAAAATAATTCTATAATAACCAAAAGGTTTAAAATCATGCTTTTTGATATAATTCATCAAAAATTTTATAACAACTACAGATACTAAGAAAGAAACTATCATTCCTACTAACAAAATTATAAGTTCCATTCCTGTAAAAGCAAATCCAAATTTAACTAGCTTTAATAAACTTGCACCTAACATAGTAGGAATCGCTAAATAAAAAGTAAATTCTGCTGCATTAGGTCTTGATAATCCTATTAATAATCCACCTATAATCGTTGCTCCAGAACGAGATGTTCCTGGAAAGATGGCTGCTAATAATTGAAATATTCCAATCATAATAGCATCTTTATATGTAATCTGAGAATTTGCTTCTTTTAATTTTTTATTATCCCTTTTTTGATTGAAATTTTCCACTACAATAAAAGCTACACCAAACACAATCAAAGCAATAGCAATACAAAATGGATTGTAGAAAAGTTCTTCGAAAACCTCATCAAAAAATACTCCTATCACCGCTGCTGGCACACAAGCCACTAAAATTTTCGCCCATAATATCATAGTATGTTTATTCAAATAAGATAATACTCCTGTTGGCTTTATGGCTTCTTTTTTGTTCTGGGTAATTGGCCATATTTTATTCCAATACAGTAGTACAACTGCTAAAATTGCACCAAATTGTATGACCACTTGGAACATTCCCCAAAATTCTGGTGAAACTTCTTTTAGTTTTACGAATTGTTCCACTAAAATTAAATGTCCTGTACTACTAATTGGCAACCACTCTGTAATACCTTCTACTACTCCAAATAAAACGGATTTTATCATTTCTATTAACATCTTTCTTTTCCTTCCTTTTCTACATTTTAATTTATTTCTGTATAAAGTTTATTTATTTTTTATGAGGTAACAAATCGGGGGGACCAACAAATTATAGACTGTTACAAAATTGAAAATTTTGTTTACAGTCTGTTATGCAGCCTAAGAGTTACGAATAAAAAATATAATAAACTTTTGTCAGAATTATTTATTTTTTATAGATTTCCTTCAAAATATTATAAATCGTATCTTTAATAAATTCAGCTGTTGTAATAGGAGCCACTTTACCTGGTAAGGCCAAAGCCCAAATCAATTTTAGATTTCTATCTTTAGCCGCCTTTTTATCAATTCCACCTGGATTAGAAGCCAAATCAATTAATAAACAATCGTTATCCACATATTGTAGTCTTTCTGGGGTTAAAACTAAATGAGGCACTGTATTAATAATAATATCATATTGAGATAAACCTTCTCCTAATGTATTAATATTAGTAGCTTTATGACCATATGCTCGAATCCATGCAAAATCTTCATCCTTTCTAGCCGCACAAGTAACCTTAGCCGATAACCCAGCCATTTTTCTAGCCAATACTTTTCCAATTCTTCCAAAACCTAAAATCAAAATTTCACTTCCATGTATGATTTTATTAGTATTAGAAATAGCAATTTCTATGGCACCTTCTGCAGTTGAAATCGTATTTAATACCGCCAATTCCTCCCTTTTCATAAGGTCAATAATCTCAACATATTCATCATTGGCCAAATCATATATCTCTGGTAATATGCTCCCTGCTATCAAAATTTTTGCATTCATCTCATGCATAAACTCTCGAATAGAAATCGTATGTTCACTAAATGGTGTATTAATATCCTTACCATTACTTGAAAACGGAATCGGTCCAATTACTATTTCTGTATTTTGAATGGCATGTTTTAATTTTTCACAAAATATAATATTCGTTATACTTTTTAATTCTTCTGCCTTTTCTAGCCCATACGTATATATGGTATTTCCTTCTTCTGCTAATATTTTCGCTAATTTTATAATTCTTAAATCTCCACCAATGATTGAAAAATTCATACTCATAAAATTCCTCCTTATCTATGATTAGTATATTTCAAATTAGAAATTTTATGAGTTTAACAAGAGATTATTTACTATAATTAAGTTTTGTATATTTTTATAAAGTAACAAATCGGGGGGACCAACAAATTACAGAATGTTATCCAATTTTTAATCAATAAAAATTGGATTTACAATCTATTATGCAGTTGGGAGTTACTTTATAAAAATTATACAAAACTTGATATTATTTAATCTTGTCTTTCTTTTTGTGTTTCTTGTTCTTGTACTTGAATTTCTTTTTCCATCTTTTTGCCTCTACTAAAAACATTTTTCTTCAATAATTTAATATCATGATAGCTTAAATTTCTCGTTATTTCGCTCATTTCCTCAAGATGTTCTTTCGCTTTTACCTCTTTTTCTTGTAATTTTTGTTCTGATTGTACTGGTTCTTCCAAATTAAATGGTATTGAAATTTTAGCCATAATTGGGATAAAAATTGGTTCTTTTTTCACTTTTTCTACTATCTTTTTAGAATTCGTATCAATGGCTGTATTGATATATTTGATAGCCGTATCTTTATCCCCTCTAATTAAATAAATTTTAGCTAATTCATAATAGCCATCTGCTGATAACTCTTCCTCCTCGATTGCTTCTAAAAATCTTTTTTCTGCTTCTTCTAAATCTTTATAAATCAAGGCAATCTCTGCTAATGAATATTTTGCATTATATAATAGAGAATTAATTTCTGCTGCCTTTTCATAACATGTCTTGGCATTTTGAAAATCGTTTAACATGGTATAAGCAATTCCCAAATTATAATTTAATTCATAACTGACTGGGTTATATTTTAAAGCATCTTGATACACATTAACCGCTTCTTTATATTGTTCTTTTTCAATTAAGATTTCTCCTAACAATTCAGAGGCTTTGCACATTTCTGGCTTTTTCTTCAATAAATTAAACAACATTTCAGAAGCTTCGTCTTTCTTATCTAAATGGTGCAATAATTCTGCCACTTTATAATAAGAATCATAATCTTTTTTATTCAAGTCAATGGCTTGCACATATTCATCAATAGCTTTCCTCATGCCACCTTCCAACTCATAAATTTCAGCTAACATCTTATGGGCTTTATAAGAATTTGGATTTTTTTCTATTAAATCAATTAATGCTTGTTTTGCTTTTTTATGATTCCCCAAAAAGGCATATAATTTTGCTTTTTGAAGATATATCATTTCGTATAATCTCATATTTCTTTTTTCTAAAATTATAATGCCAATTGGAAGTATGATAGATAACATATATTTTAAAATAACAAATAACATATTTAATTTTATTCTAAATAATACTTCTACAAAATTAAGGGCAATGCCAACCGCTTCCAAAACCAATACCACTACATAAGTTGTGTCATTGTTTCGAATCATACGAAAAAACATATACACAAATATAGCAAATGCAATAACGGTAAAAATTAATTGTTCTACTATCATTTTGTTTCTCCTTCTTTTTTGTCTTTTAATATTTCTATTTTATTCCATTTTTCGTCATTTGTCTAGCTTTTGTACAAATCTTCATAAATTTTATAATCTCTTACTATTTTTCTCACATAATGATTGGTCTCTTTGTAAGGGATTTTTTCAATATCGCTTCCATCTTTTTTAATAATTCCCTTTTCAATCCAGCCATCCACTGTTCCAGTTCCTGCATTATAGGCAGCCAAAGCCATTTCCTGATTCTGATATTTCTGCATAAGAATGGATAAATAACACGTTCCTATTTCAATATTTTTATTAACATCACAAAGTTCTTTTTTCAAATTTTCCCCCTGGATTGTTATTTGATTTTTCTTGGCTACATCTTTTGCTGTCTCCTCCATCAATTGCATTAAACCAATCGCATCTCGATTGGAAATAGCCTCTTTGTCAAAATTGCTCTCTGCTTTTATCACAGCAAAAATAAGATTTTCCTCTACATGATATTTTTCTCCATACCTAGAGACTAATTCTTGATACGTCTTAGGATATAACATTTTTAACAAAGCATCCTTATATAAAAAAACACACACGAATAAAATAGCCAGTAAAATAATAATGATGAGTTTTTTGCTTTTCAATCTTTTCTCTCTCCTTTTAAGGTAGGGACATTATCTACGTCCCCATGTCCCTATTTGCAATCATACCAGTTCTTTGCTTCTGCTATATCTGCTATCAGTGGCACTTGTAAATCAATTGCTGATTCCATACATTGTTTCATCATGTCTTTAATTTCCTCTTTTTCTTCCTCCACTGCTTCTATCATCATCTCGTCATGCACTTGCAATACAATTTTTGATTGCAATCCTCTTTTTTGAATTTCTTGCTGTACTTTAATCATAGCAATTTTCATGATGTCTGCTGCCGTTCCTTGAATTGGTGTATTCATGGCTGCTCTTGAACCAAATTGTCTTACCATATAATTATTAGATTTTAGTTCTGGTATATATCTTCTTCTATGAAATAACGTCTCGACATAGCCTTGTTCTGTGGCTTTTTCTGTAATTCCTTCCATAAAAGCTTTAATTCCCGCATATTGTTCTAAGTATTCTGTGATATATTGTTTTGCTTTTTTTCTAGAAATGCCAAGTTGTTCTCCTAGTCCAAAGTCACTAATTCCATATACAATTCCAAAGTTTACTGCTTTAGCATCGCTTCTTTGTTCCTTTGTCACTTCCTCAATTGGTGTTTTAAACACTTTGGAAGCTGCTTGTTTATGAATATCTTGCCCTTCTTTAAAGGCTTGAATCATATGTTCATCTTCTGATATATGAGCCAATACTCTTAGTTCTATTTGAGAGTAGTCAGCATCGATATATAGCTTTCCTTCTTCTGGTTGGAACACTTTTCTAACTCTTTTTCCTAGTTCAAATCGTGTTGGTATATTTTGAAGATTGGGTTCGGTTGAACTAATTCTTCCTGTGGCAGTTATGGTTTGATGGAAGAAAGAATGAATTCTCTTTGTTTTTGGATTGATGTATTGTTTTAAACCTTCTACATAGGTTGAGTTTAATTTCATCAATTGCCTATACTCTAATACTTGTTCAATAATAGGGTCTTCTCTTTTTAGTTTCTCTAATACATCAACATCCGTTGAATAGCCACTTTTTGTCTTTTTAATAACAGGTAATTTCATTTTTTCAAATAGGATTTCTCCCAATTGTTTGGTGGAATTGATATTAAACTCTTCTCCTGCCATTTCATAGATAACTTTTGTTATGGTTTCTAATTTCTCTGTTAATTCTTTTCCAAACTGATTTAGCTCTTCTTCGTCTACATACATGCCGTTCCATTGCATATTTGACAACACTTCGACAGTTGGCATATCAATTTCATAAAACAATTCCAAAGCTCCTATTTCTTCTAACTCTTTTAAGGTGATTTGTTTGATTTTTGCAATTCCATAAGTATAAAAAGCCTGTCTTTCCTTCTCTTTTTCATTTGCTGAGATTGCTTCTGGTTGTATCGCATCAAATAAATTGATTTGTTGTTGCTTTGGTTCTTCTCCTACTAATTCTTGCACATTGACATCTAAATATTGCTCCATTAATCTTTCTATTTCTAGTTTATTATTGCTTGGATTTAAAATATAACTTGCAATGGCAATATCGTAGTGAATTCCTTTTAAATCAATTCCTGCTTGCTTTAATAAAATATAGCTTTTGGTTAAATCTATACTAATTTTTTGAACCGTCTCATTCTCAAAAATAGTTTGAAAAGCCTGCATGTCTTGTTCTTCTTGGATGGCTAAATAGACCGCTTCTTGCCTATTTTCATCAAAAACTGTCAATCCTACTATCTTTTCTTTCATGATTTTTTCTGGCTTCGCATCCTCGCTTGTATGAATCAAAAAAATCATTTGTTTTTGTTCTTCTATCAAGCTTATGACTTCTTCTTTTGATTTATCTACTATTTGAAATAAGTCTTTTGGTTCTTCTTTTACTTTTTCTTCTCCACGCAAAGAAAATCGGTCAATATAACGATTAAAATTTAACTCTTTAAATAGTTCTAAAACTTTTGGCTTGTCCCATTCCTCCACTTTGAAATCCTCTAATGTATCTTCAATCGGGACTTCCAAATTAATGGTTCCTAAGGTTTTGGATAAAAACGCTAAATCTTTATTATTCTCTATTTTTTCTTTTTGCTTCCCTTTTAATTCTGCTTCTTCTTTGTCTACTTTCTCATATAAATTCTCAATCGAACCGAATTTTTGAATTAAGGCTAGGGCTGTTTTCTCTCCTACGCCTGGCACTCCTGGAATATTATCAGAGGAATCTCCTTGCAAGCCTTTGACATCAATTAATTGTTTTGGCTCTAGTCCATAGGTTTCTATGATTCTTTCTCGATTATATTCATCGGTTTCCGTTTTTCCGCCTTTGGTATGAGGAATGCGAATCGTTACTTTGTCAGTCGCTAATTGAAAGGTATCTCTGTCTCCTGAAAGTATGATTACCTCTAATCCTTGCTTTTCTCCATAACGAGATAGGGTTCCGTAGCACATCATCTGCTTCATAGCCTTCCATCTCTACAATATCAATGTTCATAGCTCTTAAAATTTCTTTTATGATAGGCATTTGCTCTGCTAATTCTTGCGGCATACCTTTTCTTGTTTCCTTATATCCTTCATATAACTTATGTCTTGCTGTTGGTGCTTTTAAGTCAAAAGCAACGACTAAATATTCTGGATTCACATCTTCTAAAAGTTTGAATAAAATGGCTAAAAAGCCATAAACGGCATTGGTGTATTTTCCGTCTTTTGTGGTTAACATTTTGCTTCCCATAATTCCATAAAATGCTCGGTTCATGATACTGTTACCATCTACTAATACTAATTTCCCCAAAACTTTTCCTCCTATTTTTCATTTTTTGATTGATAATCCACATACCTAAACTTCCAACAATGAAAATAAAAGTAAATGGTGTTCCATTTTGCCAACTTTCATTATAAGTCAAAAAGACACTATTAGCAAATTCACTTACTAATGCTATTTGCGGAATCCATCTTATATTCTCCGAACTCTGCCACATCAATAGTGGAAATAACCAAATAATATACCATGGTTGAAAATTGGTAATTAACAAAAATAAAAATGCCATAATAAAATAATTTGCTTTCTTCATTTCCTCACGAAATCGTATCTCTTTTTTGTTTAACAAAATAACACAAGTAAAGAAATAAATAATCATAAAGCTACCTAATAAAACATGGTTTACGGTAGATACTGACAAGCTTGGTTCTTTGAAATATTCCGTTACTATAATATAAAAATTTTTAGCCAACTTTTCTTGTTGTATCAATAATCCACTTAATACTTGTCCATCTTGCACATAAAACAAATAGGGAATTGCTAAAATCATTAGAAACAAGCCTCCATATTGTATGCATCTTCCGAAATCGTTGTAATGGTTTTTCTTCTCTAAAATAGTAAATAATCACAAATGGTAATAAAATAATAGTAAAATATTTAATTGCTGTTGCCATAGCCAGAAAAATGATACTTAGTACTAAGTTTTTTCTTTTTAGTAAAAAATATAATGCTATTAATATAAAGAATGCAACAAACATATCATTGTGAACACAAGCAATTCCTTCTATCAAAATAAACGGATTTAGTCCATATAATAAAGTAAATATTTTTTTATGTGCTATTTTATCTATTAAATAGCAATTCCCTAAATGCACTAGTGCATTTACTAATTTAAAAATCAGTAAGGCAAAATCTATGTTACCAAAAGATACTCCTGATACTAATTTGCAGATTAATGTCCAAATTGGTCCATATACGACAGTCGAATCTGCCCAATCATTATAATATCCTTGTGCTAGTACTGTATCCGTTTGTATATACTGACTATTATTATTCTTTTCTACAAATTCCTTTATTGTTACATAATAAGGATTTTGATGATATGTACTATCTAGTCTACCAATTCCCAAGTAATAAAATACGTCAGAACAAGTAAATGGCAATACCATTACAAATACTAATGTTATGATTGCTATCCATAGAAACATTTCCTTTTTACTTTGAAAAATTTCTTTTCTCTTCTTTATTATCATAAAATACAATACTGATAATATGGATAATATAAAAATATATAATAATGTTTGTGTCATTCTACTGATTGGTAAATCATACAAAAATTGAAAATATGGTCCAAACTGGAATACTGTTTTCTTTTGTAGTAAATAAATAATAGATGGCATAGCAAATAAAATACTTGCCACAATCAATAAAATTTTTATGAAATGTTTATGTTTGCTTTTATTCAATGTTCTTCTCCTTTACTTTTTTATCCATTGTAGAAAACCTTTTAAACCTTCTACTATATCGTGATAGGTTGTATCAAAATCACCTGTGTACCATGGGTCTGCAATATTTCTTGGATTATTTGAAAAATCTAGTAATTTACAAATTTTATTTTTAGTATCATTTCCCACTATTCTTTTTATATCTTCTACATTTCGTTCTTCCATACCAATGATATAATCAAATTTATCATAGTCTTGTTTTGTTATTCTTTTAGCTCTATGGTTCCCACATGGTGTCTTCATTTCTTGTAATTTATTTCTAGTTCCATAATGAACTGGATTCCCTATTTCTTCCTTACTGGTTGCGGCTGAATCAATGTAAAATTGTTGTTCTGACCCTTCTTTTTTTACCATGTGTTTAAATATATATTCTGCCATCGGTGACCTACATATATTTCCGTAACATACAAATAATACTTTTATCATGATTTTCTCCTATTCTTTGTTCACTAATAATCTTTTGATAAAATTAATTACTTTTTCCACAAAATTTTCTTTCCTTATGACAGCTAGTAGGTTTTCATTCTCTTCTATAGATTTTTTCTTGTTATTTGATGTAAAAAGATTATCTGAACCTTTATATTTTTCTTTCTTTTTCTTCTCTAAATGAATTCTTTCTTTATGTTGAAAATTCAATATTTTATCCCTTTGCTCTTCGGTAGCTAAATAATCTCTAAATAGATTAAATAATATTGCTTTTGTTTCTGGCAATAGTTTTTGTTCTTTTAAATTCAAATGTTCATCTATTGCAAATCTGTAATTTTTATTTCTATTTTCTCTAATGGCATGAATCATATCTAGAGGAATCTTATTATAATCTTCTCTTGCTAAACTATTTATTATAACATATACCTCTGTATAAGCATTGTTATATTTCGTTACCATTTTTCAAATCTCCTTCTTTTGTATTTTCCATAGCATTTTCTAAAGCCTTCTCTGCCATTGTACATTGTTCTACATTTGCTGTATATCCTGCCATACCTACATCTTGTCCTGTTAGTTTTTTTAATCTTATTCCTGTTTTATAAAAAGCAATTTTAGCACTTAAATTTTCTACCCATTCCCATGTATCATAATTCTTTTGTTTTAATTCTCTTTTTTGTTGTTCATCTGCTACTTCCCAATTTCTAACATAATTGTTTAATACTTTTCTTTCTTGTGCTAGTTCTTGACCATCCGCTATTCTAACCCCTTTATCAAAATTAGCATATAAATCTAAAAATATAGTATCAATTTCTTCTTCCGAAATTTTGTATTCTTTCATTAAGGCTACCATTTCATTTTCTGGATAAATATTGCTTTTTATACATTCTGCCATTTCATATAATAATAGTTTTCTTTCCATTTTATTCATTCTATTTTGTGCCTTGTCAATACCTTGTTCTTCTGTTTCTGTTACATAAAACTCTTTTTTAAACTCTTCTTTTTCCTCTTCGGGAATATGTTCTGCTGTCAAAATAGAATATAATTCTATCTGCCAATCAGAATATAAATTAAGTTCTTTTGCTTCTTCTTTAATGATATAATTTTCTATTGCTTCCTTTAATGATATTACTTTATTCCTCATCTCTGTAATAATTTTATCTGAATTTATGCCTTCATTTAATAGTAAATGTTTTAACAATACATCATATTTTTGATGAATCCAAGCCTTAGGAATTCTCTGACCATGTTGATAATAATGTTCTAATGCTTCTTCTTTTGACTTACCATAAGTTGTTATGGCATAATAGATACAATTATAGTTAATTCTATGCTCCAAACAAAATTGAGCTAAACTTGTATTACTATCATACATAATAGTAGCGGCTCTGATTGTATTTTTGGATAAGGGAGAGGTGACCCCTGTTGCATTAACAGATTCCTTTATTTCATCTATTGTCATTCCACTATTCAAATAAGCAATTAATTCATTTTGTTTAATTCCCAGTATAATAGCCATATCTTGTGTTGAAACTTGTGAATTTTCATGTGCCACTTTTTGTCTTCGTAAATCTCTAATTTTCATCATAAATATAGCTTTGTCAACGTTTCCATCATATTTTTTCATCCATCTTGCTACTGTAGATTTACTTTTACCTAAGTAACTAGCTAAACTATCTATTGAATCGAATTTCAAATTTTTCTTATTATAACTGTATTTTCCTTTGTTCCTTTTTTGATATCTATCATATGCTTTTCCTACATCATTATTCGTCTCATTTTCCATTATTCTTTTTAAGGTTGGTCTAGGTATTCCCATAGCAATTGACACACTTTCTAATGATTTGTACTCTACGCCTTTCCAATTATAGGTGGATTTTGGTGTCATTATGACCTTAACTGCTGCTTCGATACTTCCTTCTGATTCAATATATTTGTTTAATGTTTTTACTGTTACCTCTAAACTATCAGCTAATTCTTTTTGTGTAGTATATCTTACATTATCAATAATAGCATACGTATGTTCCTCTTTATACAACTTCATTGCCTCTTCTAAATTATTATTCGCTAATTTTAGGTACTTCGAAAGAGTCTTTATATTTACTCCAATATCATCAGCTGCTTCTGTTATTGACGAATATGTTTTTCCTTCATATTCATAAGTAATTTGTCTTTTTTTATATTCTGCGACAATTTCATCTACGGTAAGTGTAGGCTTTTCTTCTAGCAATCTAGTTAATGTTTTTCGATTGATTCCAGTTGCTTCCGAAAGTTTGACTTTTGTGGCATATACCTGTCCATTATATGGATATGACGGTTTTGTTACTACTTTTTTTGGCATTTCTTCACTCCTGATTTTAAATGTTTTTAGTCTCTTTCAAAATAAAATTTTAATATTTATAAACAATTTTTCTTTTCATTCTTATTTTCTAAACTATATAATAATAAAATTATCTCATGTACTTTTTAATTTCTTTACTTTTTTATCGTTTTTATTATTTCCGTAGATTGTATTTTGTTATCTATTTTATTTTTAATTGCACTCAAAAAATATCCATCTGCTCTAAGTTCATCCTTCCTATTTATCATTTCTTCATAAGTGAACCATTTTACATTTGCTATTTCTTCTCCATCTGCTTTAATATTTTCATCTATCATTTTAGTATCAAAAAAGAAACAAATTACATTCACACCTTCTAATATTTCATTCACAATTTCTAATATTCCTGTCACTTCTACTTTACAACCAGTTTCTTCCTGTATTTCTCTTTTAGCTCCTTCTATCAAAGATTCATTTTCATCTAAACCACCTGCAGGAACATTCCATTTCCCTTTACATATTCCTTTATTTTCCTGAACTAATAAAAATTTTCCATCTTTTTCTAAAATTCCACCTGTAACAACTTTTATATTCATCTATATTACCCCCTTATAAATTTTTTCTATCTGTTTACGATATCTCTCTTCCTCCGAAAAAACACAACCGCAATACTTCTGCATATACAATCCTAGTTCTCTCGCTTTTGCTTGTCCTTGTCGAAAACCAACCCTAAAATCACGATATAAGAATTTTACATCATACTTTTTCGCCATTTCTTCTGCTACTTTCATTAACACCTCGTGGTTTTGATACGGACTCACTAACAAGGTAGTAGAAAAGCTATCATAACCATTTTCTTTGGCATATTTCGCAGTCTGCTCTATTCGAACAGGATAGCAATACTCTTGGCATCGATTTTCTAAATCATTGACTACATTTTTGCAGAAATCTCTTAGTCCATAATTTTCTTCAAAAATAGCTTGAACTCCTATATTACTTGTATATTCTTTTAAGCAGTCTCTTCTAGATTTATATTCCATGTATGGGTGTATGTTAGGGTTAAACCAATATACGGTTGGCTCAATTCCTTCTTCTTTTAACGTATCAATACAATATACACTACAAGGTGCACAACATGTATGTAATAATAATTTCATAATTTTTTCCTCCATCCCTAAAGGTATTACTTATCGATAAACTCATTTCATGCTCGCACAACTAAGAGCGTCCGCAAAATCATTCTTGTGGCATGTCATATCCCAAATGCTGATAAGCTGGTGGCAAAGCTTGTCTTCCTCGCAAAGTTCTTGCCATAAATCCAATTTGGATTAAGTAGGGCTCATATACATCTTCTATGGTATCGATTTCTTCCCCCACACTTACTGCTAAAGCTTCTATTCCAACAGGTCTACCACCATATTGTACAATTATCGTTTCTAGTATTTTTCTGTCTATTTCGTCTAAACCAAGCTCATCAATTTCTAATTGGTTTAAAGCATGTTTTGTGATTTTTAAAGTAATATCTCCATCTCCTAAAACAATGGCATAATCTCTTACTCTTTTTAATAATCGATTCGCGATTCTCGGCGTTCCTCTTGACCTTCTGGCTATCTCTTTGGCTGCTTCTTCTTCGATTTTTACCTCTAAAATTTTGCTTGACCTTTTAACAATGGTTATTAAATCTTCTACCGAATACAATTCTAAGCGATGAACAATACCAAAACGGTCACGTAGTGGCGTGGATAAAGCACCTGCTTTTGTGGTTGCACCAATTAGAGTAAACTTTGGTAAATCTAATCGAATTGACCTTGCACTTGGTCCTTTTCCTATCATGATGTCTAACGTATAATCCTCTAAGGCAGGATATAATATTTCTTCTACACTTTTGCTTAATCGATGAATTTCATCAATAAATAATACATCAAATTCGGAAAGATTGGTTAGCAAAGAAGCCAAATCTCCTGGCTTTTCAATCGCTGGTCCAGAAGTGATTTTGATGTTGGAATTCATTTCATTGGATATAATATTCGATAATGTCGTTTTTCCCAATCCCGGCGGTCCATATAATAAGACATGGTCTAATGACTCCCCTCTTTTCTGGGCAGCTTCTATGTATATTTTCATATTTTCCTTGACTTTGTTTTGTCCAATATACTCATCTAATGTCTTGGGTCTTAAGGAATTTTCTAGTCTTTCTTCTGCTTGTCCTTCCATCTCCGGACTCACAATTCTTTCTTCTTCCATATTGCTCAACTCTCCTTTGTCTTATTTTTTAAAGCTTTTTAAAAAATTAATGATTTTTATATACCAATTTACTTGCTTCGAATTTAACAACTCCTTATTTTCTTCTATTTGAGTTGTTTCATTGGTCTCCTGCATCTTAGGGAAAATCTCTTTTAGTTCTATATTAGCTAATGTTTCTTTTTTCTTATTTTCTAATATTTTTTCTTTATTTTTTATGATTATTTTTTCTTCATCACTTGCTAAATAATCTGTATATAAAACTGATAATATCTTTTCGGTATCTTCTAATAATTCTGCGTTTTCAAATTCTTCCTCTTCAATACGAAAATCATAATTTTTATCCATCCTATTTTCTATGTTTCTCAATATTTGAGATGGAATTTTATTTTTCATTTCACTTGACATTTCATTTATGATATAGTTAACTTCTGTATAGGCTCTACTATCCATTTCTCCTCCATTTTTTATACTGTATATTATCTCTATCTATTCTTCTCAAAAAATTTAACCAATTTTTCTATTTCCGCAAAATATTTATTTTTTATGGCATCATATATTTGTCTTGAATTATCTTCATCATACAAATGTGATAAAGAATTTCTAGCTAACATCATCTTAATCCAAATTTCACCATTTTCAATTAAATGATGAGCAAAACTTTCTTTTATAATTTCTCTTGGACTACCTGTATCTAATGGCACGCCTAGATATTCTAAATAATCTTTCAACGTTTTCCATTCTAGTTCAAATGTAAATTCATATCTATGTAAAACACCATCTACTGCTAAATCATTTGCCTCTTCTTCTAAAGCTTCTTTTAATCTATCTTTAGCATTTTTCAAATCATGCTTTCTTTCTTCAAATCTTTTCATTATTTAATTGCCACCCCTTCCCTTTTTATTTCTTCTAAAAATTCTTTTTTTGTATTTTTATTAATAAAAACTAAATCTATTTTGTATATAATATCTAACAAATCAAATTCATTTCTAATAGCATATTCATGTTCTTCTGGCACATTTTCAAATATGGCTATATCTATATCTGATGTATCTTTATAGGTATTTTTTGCCCTTGAACCAAATATTTTGAACTCATAATTATTGTTTTTGATTGCTATTTCTCTGATTTTTTGATAGATATTTTCTGATAATCCAAATTTCATTTTTCTCATCTTTCTCCTCTGTTTTATTATTTATTTTATCTCATCTTCTTGAGCTAAGTCAATTTCTTGCTTTCCATCAAGTTCCTTTCTTGTCTCTTTGTTATTTCCAACATGCTTACTAACCGTTTTTTTCATTCTAGTCTTTATTTGGTCATCTTTTTTCGTTCCTAATTGTCCTAATTCTCTTAATCTTGCTATTTTTTCTCTATATTGTTCTGGCACTTCTTCGATTGGTCTTCCTGTATGCTTATCTAAAATTTTCTTTTCTGGACATCTCCACCATCTAGTATATAACTTTGTTTCTTTTCGTTCTTCTTCTGTCATCTCACTTCTAACTAATACTTTTCCATTTTTTCCAAGACCAGATCTTGGCATTTTACCTTCATGCTCTTCTAACCATTCTATTATTTCTTCATAAGTCGATTTTACTTCTAATCCTAATCCATAATCTCTCAATACTTTTATTCTATCTCTATATTTTTCTGGTACTTCTCCTATTGGTTTTCCTACATACTCATCTAGGATTTTCCTTTCTGGACATTTCCACCATCTAGCATATAACTTTGTTTCTTTTCGTTCTTCTTCTGTCATCTCACTTCTAACTAATACTTTTCCATTTTTTCCAAGACCAGATCTTGGCATTTTACCTTCATGCTCTTCTAGCCATTCTATTATTTCTCCATAAGTTGATTTCATTTTTAATCTTAATCCATAATTTCTCAATATTTTTATTTTCTCTCTATATTCTTCTGGTACTTCTTCTATTGGTCTTCCTACATACTCTTCTATAATTTTTCTTTCTGGACATGTGTACCATCTACCATATAACTTTATTTCTTCTCGTTCTTCTTCTGTTATCTCTTCTCTACTTAATTGTTTTCCATTTCTTATGATAGCAGATCTAGGCATTTTTCCTTTATACTCTTCTAGCCATTCTATTATTTCTTCATAAGTTGATTTTATTTTTAATCCTAATCCATAATTTCTCAATATTTTTATTTTCTCTCTATATTCTTCTGGTACTTCTTCTATTGGTTTTTCAACATATTCCTCTAAAATCTTCTTTTCTGGACATCTCCACCATCTAGTATATAACTTTGTTTCTTCTCGTTCTTCTTCTGTCATCTCACTTCTAACTAATACTTTTCCATTTTTTCCAAGACCAGATCTTGGCATTTTACCTTCATGCTCTTCTAACCATCTTATGATTTGATTATAGGTGTCATAATAATTATATCTTGTTTCTTCTTTTATTTCTCTTAAAATATCTAATAACTCTAGTTCTTCTGGCATTAATTTTAACAAATCATAAAATTTATGATTTCCTAATCCATCTCCTTTTTGTATCGCTCCTGCTATTTCTTCAAAGGCTTCCTCTTGTCTTAACCAGTTATTTACAGCATCGATTATTACTGTTTTTTCTTCTTCATCTGCTGATAATACTCTCCCAATATGTTGTTTGTATATAATGCTCGATTCTGTGGCTCTAAACATTACTTCTCCATCTAAACCTTGTAAATGCACACCTTCATTTAACATATCTACACAAAACAACAATTGTAGTTCTTCTTCTTTTTGACTTGCTTGAAATTCTTCTAATGTTCTTCTATTTTGTGCTTCTGTTTTTCCAAAATCATCTTCTTTTCCATTTTTACTTGCGACATAATCTATTTTTATTTTCTGATTAACTTTTCCAAATATCTCTTTAGCATGAGCCATTTTTTCTTGTAGGTCTTCTTTATTTTCGCAAAATACAATATATTTTCCGTTTTTCTTCTTCATTCCTACTTGCATAACATCTTGGATATCTGGTGAAGCACTTATAATACTTTCTAATCTCTCATACTTTTTTAATAATCTTTCTTTTGTTGACTCATCTTTTAATTCTTGTATTCTCTTTTTATATTCTTTTAATTCTGGAGCTAATGTTGACAAAACCCTTACATATCTTGGACTTTTTAATACTACCTCTTCTTCTTTTTCTCCACTTAACGCTTCTGTTAGACTCATTTCATATACGACATCATCTCCAAATTTTTCATATAGCATGTTTCTCTTATCGGTTCTTTCTGGTGTAGCTGTCATGGCTATCTCTTTAGCTTTAGGAAATCTTTCCTCTAATTCATCTACTGCTGGCTCCCATGTTTCTGCTCCGATTCTATGTGCTTCATCATATATTATGATATCTGGTCTTGCATTTTCTACTTTTCCTTTTAATAATCCCAATTTTTGGTACGTTACAATTGCAATCTTTTTAGATTCTAATAATTTGTCTCCGTCTTCTATATATTCTTTTATGTAGCTTTTAAATTGATTGGCTATTGCTTTTGATGAAACTACTATTAATATATTTTCTTCTGGATTGTCTTCTATATATTTCAATGGCAAAAAACTTTTCCCAGCTCCTGTTGGAAATGAAAATGCTGCTCTTCCAGTTTTCTCTAGTCTATTTTCCATTAATTCATATGTTTTTTGTTGGTGCTTATATTTTAATTCTACAGACATTTTCATTTCCTCCTAACTTTTTTCATTTTTTGTCAGTTCTCTTTTTCGACATTTATTTCCTTAATTTATGAGACAAATCAAACCTGTCCCCCTTGTCTCATTTTAACAAGTTATGAATCGTAACAGAATTTGATATATCCAATTCCTTCTTCATATCTTGATAATACTCCTCTAACAATTTTCGAGTAGCCTCATCCAGTTCTTCTCCATTTAATATATCTCCTGTTTTCCTGTCATACCATTCCTCATCATAATAATAATAACGACTGGTTATGATTCTTTCATTATTCAAGCACACAAAATCTTTATTGGCAAAGAAATTGGTACCCAATGAAAAAGTATCCTCTAAGTTGCATAAATAAGCTAAAGTAGGTTTAATATCTAATTTATTGGTTGGCTTTTCAATTTTTATGTGTTTCATGTCTGGAATTTTAAAGCCACAAGCTACTCTAGTATAGTTTAGTTTTAAATCTATATCTGTCATATGTGGATTGGTATAAGTTAAAAAGTCGATTAATTCTTCATTATACATATTTAATCCATCATGGTCACCAAATACCAAAATAGCTGTATCATCATATAATCCCGCTTCTTTCAGGTCTTGTATTAGAACGCCAAAAGCATAATCTGCATAATTCATAGCTTCTAAATAATTCCCAAAATAGGTATCTTTATATTTTCCTACATCAATACTAACTTTACTTTTATCTTGCAAACCTTCTAGGGTATATGGTGTATGAGAAGATGCTGCCACAATATAAGATAGAAACGGACGTTCATAGGTTTTCCACTTTTGTACCGCTTGTCTGTATAATAATTCATCTGACAAATCGCCATTGATGTTTTCCGATAAGTCTTCAAATTGTTCCTTTAGCACTAATTCATTTAAATGAAAACGTCCATATACATTACCACGATTCCAAAAATAAGGATAATTTCCATGCATATAAGAAGTATGATAATTTTTCTGATTGAAAATTTTAAATAAATCATCATAAGTATTGGTATAATATTTGCTAAATGACATGCCATTTTCCATCGGATAAATAGAGGTTATCGTAGAATGCTCGGAATCTGCTGTTGTGGAATAACTTTGCATATGCATATTCGTAAATTCGATATTTTCGCTTAAAAATTGATTTAAATTTGGAGTAATTTGTTTTCCATTGATTTCTTGATTAACAACAAATTCTTGCACTGATTCGAGTTGCACAATAATAACACTCTTGTCCTCCAACCTCCCTTGTATGGGATACATTTGTTGTCCATATTTGGTATCATATTTTTCTTTTAACTCATGATAATCTTGCAGCATACTATCCTGATTTTTGTATTCTGTTTGTTGTTTGATAGTAAGACTATTGGTAAAATCAGCTATATGATAACCAAAAATAGTTGCTTCACGAATTTGTAGGTCTTTATTATAAGATTTCAATTTTCCTTTTTCTATGTAATTTACACCAACAATTGCAAGAATTAGAATACCAGCCATTCCAGTGATAACTTTACCAACCAATTGCCTTGTGGTAGCCTTTTCTTTCTTTTCCCACTTTATGATTTTTCCAAGTCCTAAACCAACAAAAACTATCATATCTAAAAAATATAAAATCTGCTTTACTTGCATTACCATAGGTAAAGTACCAGCTATTTCTTCTCCATATTGAAGATTCGTAATTTGTGCCACAGATATTACACTATTAGAAAAAATGTAATATACATGGTCTGCAAACAATAACAGACTAACCGAAAAATCTATCACAATGGATGTTATAATTCTTATTCTATTTGGTAAAATACTAAGAAAACATACAAGAACGATAATAAAACAAACCGTTCCCACAATTGTTTCTATTTCTATTGGCTCATTGATTGCTATTGTATTATGATAAAATAAAAATGTCTTACCTAGCAACAAACCTCCTATTAAAATAACAAACCATATGGAATTAAATACTTTATTGATAACTTCTTTTTTTGCCACAACATTTGCTCCTTTTAACTTACTAATGTTTCAAGATTGCCAATAGGGGCAAACCTTTTTGGCAACTAATACAAATTATCTATCATCAATCATTAAATATATAAATTTTGTAATGGATTCGGGGGGACCGTTCAAAAATCCTCAAAAGTTTAGAAAACTTTTGTTAAGATTTTTAGAATGGGGCAAATGGAAAAATTTATATATTTAATGATTAATAGGAAATTTAACAAATTTCCAAAAAGTCTGCCCCCTATTGGCAATCTTGAAACCTTAGCAAGTTTCTATAAAATCCTCTATGATTTTCAACATTTTATCATGATTCTGTTCATATTTCTTTGGTTGAAAATTCCCTATTTGTGTAATCGCCTGCTCTAGTTCCTCTACGCCCTTTACACCAATAATATATCCCTTTTGATTAAAAAGTTCTACAATATCCTTTTGATGATTATTGACATGTTCATTATATTGATGTAAGCGAGGAACTGCTATCACTTTTTTATTTTTGGTAATCGATAATAGAATCGAACCGACTCCTCCATGTGTAATCATAAAATTGGCTTCGTTTTGTAAATTTTCTAATTCCTGTTTAGAAATCAATCCCAACATCTTCATATTCTTTGATGTATATTGTGTATAGCCAGCTTGTACAATCACTTCTTCTTTTATGATTCCAATTTCTATTAATCGTTCGATTTCTTCTAATAAGCGATGAAAACTATTATTTTGTGTACCTAATAATACTAAAATCATTAATAAATTGAACCTCCATATACTGCTTTTGGATATATTTTAAGCATTTCCTCCCATTGTACAATAAACAAATCGGCTATGGGATAAATTAATCTTCCTGTTGCTGTTTTGCGATGGGTATTCGCAAATGTTTCAATATACACTATTTTGCTTCCAAAA
This sequence comes from uncultured Clostridium sp., assembly GCA_948470605.1. Classification (GTDB taxonomy): domain Bacteria; phylum Bacillota; class Clostridia; order TANB77; family CAG-508; genus CAG-269. The sequence goes on from CAOKPI010000014.1 coordinate 39,652, forward strand.
ATTTTGCCCAAATAGCACATTGGCCCTGCTGTATGTGTTCCTGTGGTTACAATCACCTTTGGATGTATTTTAAAATAAAGGTAAACTGTTTTGAAACAAAGATACAAATATTTAAAAATATAGGTAAATAGCTTCGCCCTTGTTCCATACGGTAAGAAATATAATTTGTCTTTATATTTTTCTTTTAAGTTTTCATTTGCTTTGTCTTTTTCTGTTATAATATGATAATCATATTTTTCAAATAACGGTGATAATTGCATGAGTTCATTTAAATGTCCACCTGTACTTGCTATAAATAACACTTTCTTTTTCATTTTTTTCATTCCTTTTAACAATATTCATTATATCTTTTTTTCGGCATATTGTCTAGTAAATCTCTACATATTCCTCTAAGCAAACTCCTCTATTTTTTATCTCATTTGCCACTTTATTTCCCACATATCGAATATGCCATGGCTCATAAACATATCCTGTCTTTTCTTCCTTATTTTCTGGATATCGAATGATAAATCCAAAATCGTAACAATTTTCGGCTAACCATTTAGCCTCTATTGTATCTTTAAAATCCCTTCTTGTGCTATTAACATCAAAAGCTAGTCCTGTTTGATGTTCTGATTGACCTGGTTTAGCAGAAAAGGTATTGGCTATTTCCTCTCCATACAATCTTACATTTCTTTGATAAATAGATTGTTGTGTCTGGAAAGAGCGATATCCTGATACTATTTTTAAAGAAATCCCTTCTTCTTTTGCTTTCGTTTTCATATTCTCAAAAGCCTGTAATGCTTCAGAATTTGTGCCTGGGTCATAATGATCTGGTAATGGATTATTTTTATTAACGATTAATACTCCATTTTTATAATTATCTAATATGGTCGCATTTACTTTGCTTTCATCATTTTGTATTCGCACAGTATCTGAAATTGTATTATCTTTGTCTTCTTCTAATTGTGTTTTTTGTATTTCTGTATCTATTTCCTCTACTTTGTCTTTTACTGTTACTTTGACCTTGTTTTTCACCTTTCCTTGTTCCGCTTCTATCTCAAATTCTGTGGTTCCTATCCCAACTGCTTGTATCGTTCCATTTTCTTTTACTTGAATGATACTTTCCTCTTCTAAATTCTCAATATGTATCATTTTAGTGGTTGCATTACTAGGTTCTATCTCTATTTGCATTTGGTATAATTCGTCTTTCATCATTTCTATATCTTCTTCTACTTTTATTTCTTGAATTGGTACATATACCAAAATATACTTTTGATATTCTTCTCTTAACACTAAGGTTATATTATCTTCGTGAATTTCTTTTGTCTCTATATACTCTATCTTGCCGTCTTCTGCTTTTATCCCATAGATATCCACTTTGTTCCATCCTTTTAGCCATTCATTGGTATTCAATTCTATTTGTTCTAATAGATGATAGGGTTGCACTTGTGATACATCCACTTCTAAAATGTCTTGATTCTCCCATTCTTGATAATTGCTCACTTTATTTTCAACTTTTATGGCAAACTTATTGCTATTTGCTAATTTTTCTGAATCTAATTTTATTTTATAGTTATGATAATTAATTTCTATGTACTTATTATTATCTCTTATATTTTTAATGGTTTCATCGCATAGTTTCATTTTTTGTACTTGAACTAGTTCTATTTTTTGAGTATCCTTCCCTATGATTTTTTTCATTATCCTTGCATTCTTTATCATACTGATAAACGAAAAGAGCTATTCCTATAAATGCTATCATCCCAATGATATAACAAGTTATTTTTATTCTTTTAACATTCTTAATCTTAGATTTCTTCTTTTTTGCCTTTTTAACTTTTTTTATTCTCTGCTGTCTAATTTCTTCTTCTAGTTTTTTCATTTCTTCTATTTCTTCTTCAAATACCATTTTTCGACTCCATTCCCTTATTATTTTAATATATATTTGACAAAAAAGGAAGAGTTTCTTGACAATCGAGTAGAAGATAACACTTAATGTGTTTTTCCCCTCTCACACCACCACTCAA